>NZ_JBIDFL010000001.1:0-546968 GCF_046635785.1 Gilliamella sp. CG16 | reverse complement strand
ACACAGGGATAAACCGTATCAACCAGATCATAACCAAATTCATAAATTGTGTTCCCTGTATACACAGGGATAAACCGTATCAACCAGATCATAACCAAATTCATAAATTGTGTTCCCTGTATACACAGGGATAAACCGCTCACGAATAATCCGGGCAAACGTAAGCTTAAGTGTTCCCTGTACACACAGGGATAAACCGATCAAAATCGAAATCCGACCAGAACAGGCATTGTGTTCCCTGTATCCACAGGGATAAACACATTAGCGAATGGTCATTTTTAGGTTTTCTTTTATAAGCTTTAATAACCGATATACCTTCAATTTACACTCTTCTAGACTAATAAATAGTAGTTAGTACCAAGCTTAATCTTAAACACTTAACATTGCTATCTTTATAATTTAATTAGAAAATCATTCTAAAAAACTTGCATTAAATGGTAAAACAATGTAGTTTACATATTTAAAAAAAGTTATCAAAATTTATATTTCAAAATAATTAAAAACAAAACCTATAATTTCTAGGAATGATATGGATATAAGGCAGCTGTTTTCGGATTGTTTCAACGTGCAATCAAATAACCGATTACCCATTTATGGTAATTTCTGGCATTTTCATGATGATTGGTATCTCAATTTACAATCATCATCTTGTCAATTCGCTAACTCTTTTCTTGCTATTAATAGCTCACCAATCATACCCACAAAACTCACTTACAACATTATTATCAAAATGATATTGGACTGTCTAAATAACAGGCATAAAGTCCGACAAATGCGAAATATACAGGAGTAACCCATGGCGAACAAAATAACAACCCTTATCAATCAAGTCGGTGAAAGTTTACTGAATGAATTAACGGGCGAGGTAAGCCACAACCGCTACACCTTAACGGTTGATAATCTGATTTCGCCAATTTCTGTTTTACACGTACAAGGTGATGAACAGCTCAACCAGCCATGGCATTACACCATTGACTTTACCAGCCCGGATAAAACCTTATCGCCCGATGATATACTCAACCAAAAAGCATCATTTTCGTTTAATCCTGCGGTTAAAAATGTGCTGGCAACGGCGATTCGTTCCTTAAGTGACCTGCCTGTCGAGAGTGACCTACGCAAAATATATGGCGTTATTACCCGTTTCAGTTTGTTATCGGTCAGTAAAGAGCAGGCACATTATCAGATAGTGTTATCGCCCCGTTTAGCCAGATTAGCTTTAAATTGCAATAATGCGATATACCAAAACCAAAGTGTGATTAGTGTGGTAGAAGAAGTGCTACGCAGTCATGGTTTTACCGGCATTGATTACCGTCTGGAATTAAACAGCAGCTACCCTGAACGTGAATTTATCACCCAATGGCAGGAAAGTGACTTAAGCTTTATTCAGCGTCTGTTAGCGGATATTGGTGTCTGGTTTCGATTTGAAACGCATGCTGAGCACAATTGCGATGTAATGGTGATAAGCGATTACGAACAGGGATATGAGCAGGTCAGCGATATTGATTACCGGTTACCCAGCGGGACGCTGGATGGTGGAGCAGAAAGTATCTGGGATATCCGGTTACGTAGTCGGGTGGTGGAATCATCGGTTAAAGTGCAGGATTACAACTACCGTGATGCGAAAGCGAATTTACAAGGTGACGTGAACAGCCAGCCAAAAGACAGCACCACCTATGGCACGGATTACCGTTATGGCGAGCACTACAAAGGGCTGAGAAGTAACGGACAAGAAGATAAGCTGAACGGTGATGTAGATGATATAGATAACGATAACGACGATAATCATTCTAACCCGAGCGACCCGAATACTATCACGGAAAGCGGACAATGGTATGCCCGAATACGGCATGAACAGGCAATCAGTGAAAAAATCGTGATTAGTGGCAAAAGCAACCGCTATCACCTGACACCGGGGCAACGGATACAGATTAAAGGCAGTCCGTTAGTTGATATTGCTGACGGGGTGATAATATTAAGTGTGGAAGGGCAAGGCAACCGCACGGATGCTTACGAGCTACATTTTACCGCTATTCCGTATCAGGTATTAAAACCGTATCGCTCCAAACCGATAGCCTGGCCACAAATCGGGGGAACCTTACCGGCACGGGTGACCAGTCCGGACAATGACACCTATGGCTATATTGATACCCAGGGTCGGTATCGGGTGAAATTTAACTATGACCTGAAAGCGTGGAAAGCCGGCAATGAAAGTTTATGGGTAAGACTGGCAAAACCGTATGCCGGAGGCACTTATGGCTTTCATTTTCCGCTAATAGACGGCACGGAAGTCGCCATGGCATTTATGGACGGCAATCCTGACCGCCCGTATATCGCTCATGCTATGCATGACAGTGCCCACCCTGACCCTGTCACGACAATAAACAAACACCGTAATGTAATTCGCACCCCCACCAATAACAAATTGCGCATGGATGACAAACGGGGACAAGAGCATATCAAGCTGGCAACCGAATACGGCAAAACGCAACTTAATCTGGGTCACTTAGTCAACCAAAAAAAAGAATTACGGGGTGAAGGGTTTGAACTGCGCACTGATGAATGGGGGGCGATAGCGGCTGAAAAAGGCTTATACCTGACCAGCCAGACCGAGCCAAAAGCCCAGGGTAAACAGTTGGATATGCAGGGCGCAATTAGCCAGATAGAAAACGCCTTATCGATTGCCAAATCACTGCAAAATGCTGCCAACCAAGCCGAAGCCCACGGTGCTGACACCGACAGCCAAGACCAGCTCAAGGCAAACTTAACTGAGCTGGCGCAAAGTGGCATATTAGCTTATGCGCAAGAAGGTATTGCGTTAACCAGTCCTGAAAACATCCAGCTATCAACCGGTAACAGCTTGAGTGTCACCGCTGAAAACCAGACTGACATCACGGCATTAAAAAACATCACACTGGCATCGGGCGATGCGATAGGGTTATTTGCTCATAAATCGGGGATGAAGGTTTTTGCCAACCAAGGGGATATTGAAATACAAGCCCAAAATGCCAACCTGAATATGGCGGCTAAACAAAATGTCAACATTGACAGTGTAGACGGCAAAATGACATTAACCGCCAGTAAAAAAATCACCTTAATGTGTGGCGGTTCGTACATTGAAATTAGCGAAAAAGGCATTGTACTGGGTACACCGAATAATGTGTACATGAAGTGTAATGTCCTACAAAAAATGGGAACAGCACAAAAAAATATTCAAAATGAATTGCCACCGATTTGCAGTGGTGTAAAACAAGACGAAGCTGAAAAGCATGCAATTTTTGTGGAAAGAAAATAATGATTAAAATTATTCCGGATCAGGAAATCAATAAAACCATTGCCGAACAAATTCAGCGGTTTAGAAAAATACATGTATTAATCGACCCGCAAATTAACGACAATTTTTTTTATGAAAATGATATTGAATTTGATTCAATTGTCCCGATAAGGGACAGGCAAGATACCGTATCGTATAACCATGAATGCTTACAGCTCTGTACATTAAAAAAAGGGGCAGAAGACGATATTAAACACATCATAGCGAATTTAAAAAACCAGCAATCATCGGTTATCGCATTGATCACTTCACCTTACCCGATTCAAGACATACAACAACACATTAGTAATGCGATGTTTATGTTACATCAAGGCAATTATTATCTGTTACGTTTTTACGATCCGCACGTGCTTAAACATTTAGTGACTATTTTTGATGAAGAACAAATCAATAAAATGTTGGGTAGTGTGCAATACTGGTACTACTGGCAAGATGAATATGTGCAACTACACCATAAACCCGAATTAATATTATGGGATATCAAGTACAAAATAACGACTCAGCAATGGCGAAAAATCAAAATAGCTCAAAGTTATAACGCCTACGAACAACAAACCGTAAAATTACAAAAAAAGCCATTAACCGACGTTCAACAAAACACACTAACTCAGTTACTGGATTGGATTTATACGGCAACATTTTATGAACCTGATCAGCAAAAAATGGACTATATCGTGGAATATGCGATGGCTAAATCAGAACATTTTTTTCAAAAAATTGAATATGATCTCTTTGTCGATTTAATGAGAAATCAAAAAATTAGCCAATTGGAGCACTATTTCAATCATATCGATAAGGAGCAAGAACATGTCAGCGATTGAGAATTTACTGAAAATAATATTAGCGACAAAGGCCCAAGAAAATAATTCAGGTAAACGCTGCCCAAAATGTCAAGAAAAGGAAGGCGATTTGGTCGTGTTGCCAACTCGCTTATCAATTACAGGGTATCTTGGCAAAAATAAACAATTAAAAAATGGCGCTGAAGCCAAAGTTGAATTACCTTCGTTGCCAGATTTTGCTAAAAAAATGGTATCGGACATATCGATAGAACACTCAAAATACTGTCTACAAATGTTACGACAAGGTTATTTATATATACTGGTCGATTTTAAAAATGGACAAAAGCAATGGCGAATATTTTCGTCTAGTCCAGAAGGTTGCTTAACAGAATATAGCGACAACAACACCATACCGAATATTCCGCCTAAATATACCTGTAACATTGCAACAGACGGTGCGGATGCGTCCTACATCAGCTTTAAAAACAGCAAAGATATCGAAAAAATTTATTTTGTATTTAGTCCAAATAAAATCAGTAACGCCAGATTAGAAATTTATCAAGATACCCCTGAATTTGTACTGTCAGGCATGACGCCGGATCAGATTAGAAACGGGCAAACTGCGTTAAAAACGCAAGATATATTGACAAATATTCTCGAAATATCGACAGCATTGGATATTGCTGAGCAACAAGCATTTTTAAAAAGCAAACCCCCATATGACTTTAAAACGGGTGAGCGAGACAAAGCCAATAGCCAATTACAAGTGATCGAATATATTTATACTAACCGCACCACCTATTATGATAAAGATATAATGCGAACTTACATGCGCTACCTATCGCTCTATAACAAATTAAAAAAACGGCAAGGGGTGGCGATAGTGGTTAATGATGCAATCGGCATAACTCAAAGTTTGAATAATCGCTGTCATCAAGCAATTGAAAAAAGAATGAAACCATGGATGGAAAGCAACGATTCGGAAGGCATATCCAACGAACATCGTTTAATTGTCCACCGGCAGCTATTAGGTTTTAAAGAATCCTTTCATAACCATCGAATCAGGCAACTAATCAAGCACAATAAACAGTGGGAAAAGGTTTCAGATTGGGGTAACGACAAAATCACCATTCCTTCAATTCGTGATATATCGAATAATAAACGACGAGAAATATTTCAAGAAGCCGAAGAAGCCTTTATCAAGCAACAAACGGAAGAACTGTCTGAAAAAGAGTTTCAAAAATTTTATTGGGATCGCTTATCGCAAGACAAGCTAAAAAATTTTGAACAAGAGTTCAACAAGCGCAGTCAAGCCGCCGAACAACTTGCCGAAAAACGTGCTGATGATTACTTAAAATGGTTAAAATCGCATCAATTAATCTCGGCACTAGACTTATATGATGATACCATTCCGTTAGACGGAATCATGTTTCAACTACAAATGAGCGTTTGCTTGTGTGGCGCAAGTGGATACTCAAAAGTCAGAAAAGTGTTAGACGAATGGTGGCATGAACCGCAAGTGACATCAACCAACTTATGTATGCGAACCTACCTATTTAACAACAAAGCGTTAATTGCCGATATTAACGAATACTTAGATATTCAACAGAGTATTATTATTAGTAATAATCAGGATCAAACATCGACAAACCCTAAAGTTGATAAAGCTATTAATATACTTATTAAAGTGATGAAACATATTAACCGCGTAAATAAATCAATTGAAGCATTGGCTGCATCTGGACTGCCTATTGCAATATTATCGGTTAGTTTCTCCGATTTGGTACGAAGTTTTTTAATGACGGCAACTAAAAATTTTGATCAAAGTCTTCAAAATCGCTTAGGTAATTTGCTTTTAATTCGTATCGAAAAATCAGCTCAAAAAATGTACAAAGCAGGGCTCAATATTAATGGATTTTCTTTTGTAGTCGAAGATAAAGATAAAATACCTCAACATATTGAAGAAATAAAAGGTGAAGCAAGAAAAAATTTTTATAGTAAAGATTTAACCAATACTTATATTGCGGTAATTGTATTTGCACTTAGTGCATACGAATCAATAAAGAAAGTAAAAAGTGGTAAATTTAAAGATCCCCGAGAAATCGCTCAACTAAGTGCTTCAATAATGGGCTCTGTAGCTGCAGCCTTTCAGATATGTAATAGTGTAATAAGAAATTGTGTTGGAAAAGAAAATGAGATCACATCAACCGTAACATATGTTTGGTTCGGCCGTTTATTTTTGTGGGCGTCAAGCTTAATAATGATCGCAGGAGGAATATCGGCGGTATTGGATATTATAGATGCTCATACTTTTTTCCAAAAAGATGAATCTACGATAGGATTAGTCTATTTAACAAGAACTATTGCAACCCTAGCTCTTAGTTTTTCTCAATTTGTAGCAGCGTTAGGTACATTAGTGCCATGGTTAGATAATCTTATCAAGACCAGTATCAAACGGACTATTTGGGTTAAAATGGCTGAAATTGGATTAGTTATCGGTCGCTTTGTTATTAATAAAGGCTTAGATGTGTTGCTGCCGGTAATTAATTTTTACGCGTCTATGGTTATTATTGTGGTCAGTGTCTGCCTGATTATTTTAGATGACAATGCCATGCAAAAATGGTTTGATCGCTGCTGTTTTAGTAAAGACCTTGAACGTAAAAAATTTAAAGATTTAGACGAAGAACTCACAGAATGGCATCAAGCACTACAGGAGACTTTTTAATATGTACGTAGGCGAATTTTTATTATGGTTTGGAAACGCCATGAAATCCGAAACCCGCAAAAAATTAAAAATGGGCTATAACCATGCCGAAATGACACTCAAAGAAGTGCAAAAAGACTATACCCAAGAATCGGTCAGTGATAATCCCAGACCAATAGGGCCTTACTACGCTTATAACGATCGCTATTTAGAAATTCGAGGCGGAATGTTTGAAAATTTTCGAGGTATTTTGACTTGGATTAGTTTACTTATATTTTTAATTCCTGCTGTATCATGTGATTTGTTTATAATGACTGCACTACGTTTATATAATAATCAAACTACTAAAGTAGCTTCAAACACATTCGCCATGATATTTGTTTGCATTATATTTTTAGTTTCAATTTATTTATGCATCCGCTATTTCCGTTATATTTATCGTTTTGAACTCTTCACCATACGCCATATTCGGGTACGCTTTAATCGGGTGACACGGCAAGTCTATATTCAGCGCCCTAAATACTGCGGTGGTACGGTGGTGTTTAAATGGGAACATATTATGCCGTCGAACTTTGGCGAGACTGGCTCGGATATGGGTGGCACTAATATGGTTAATTTAATGACCTTTCACCCGTATAAAACCGGCTTTCCGATTGCCCACTCCGTCGGCATCGGCAAAAACACCTATAACCCACAAGACTATAAAGACGAATGGGAATTTATCCGCCGATATATGGAGCACGGACGGGACAACCTGCCTAAACCCCGTTTAAGTACCCATTTACCCATGCCTTTTCACGGTTTTAGTGGTCATGTAAGCCCGATGATTCACGCATTCAAAAATGCGCCTACATTTTGGATGTATATTTTATTAATACCGGTATTTTTAATTTTATTACCGTTTTACACCGTGGGCTACTTTATTTCGGAATGTTTATGCTGGCAACCCCGTTGGCCAAAAGTGATTCGCCAAGCAGGCAAAACAGGCAAACCAGTCCCGAAAGAAACCACCTTATCGGACTATCCAGAAACAGTACAACAAGCCATACTTGATAGCCGTTTAGAGTGGGGCGTACGTGACGAAAAGACAGGCAAACTGGTTGATTATGGCAATGGTTAAAATCATAATGCGAATGAATCATAATAAAAACAGAAGGACATAAGGTAAGGACATAAAAAAATGTACGTAGGCGAATTTTTATTATGGTTTGGTAACGCCATGAAATCCGAAACCCGTAAAAAATTAAAAATGGGTTATAACCATGCCGATATGACACTCAAAGAAGTGCAAAAAGACTATACCCAAGAATCGGTCAGTGATAACCCGAGACCAATAGGGCCTTACTACGCTTATAACGATCGCTATTTAGAAATTCGAGGCGGAATGTTTGAAAATTTTCGAGGGATTCTAACTTGGATATCTTTACTTGTTTTTTTTATGCCATTTAGTGCAGGCTATTTAAGTTTTGGAATTTTATTTGATTTATGTATGGATGATGTTCCCAATAAAGGATCAGCTTATTTTGCAATGATAATTGCTTCAATTATTTTTTTCGTTTTAATTTACTTATGTGTCCGCTATTTCCGTTATATCTATCGTTTTGAACTCTTCACCATACGCCATATTCGGGTACGCTTTAATCGGGTGACAAGGCAAGTCTATATTCAGCGCCCTAAATACTGCGGTGGTACAGTAGTGTTTAAATGGGAACATATTATGCCGTCGAACTTTGGCGAGAGCGGCTCGGATATGGGTGGCACTAATATGGTTAATTTAATGACCTTTCACCCGTATAAAACTGGCTTTCCGATTGCCCACTCCGTCGGTATTGGCAAAAACACCTATAACCCACAAGACTATAAAGACGAATGGGAATTTATCCGCCGTTATATGGAGCACGGACAGGACAATCTGCCTAAACCCCGTTTAAGCACCCATTTACCCATGCCTTTCCACGGTTTTAGTGGTCATGTAAGCCCGATGATTCATGCAGTAAAAAATGCGCCTACTTTTTGGATGTATATTTTATTAATACCGGTATTTTTAATTTTATTACCGTTTTACACCGTGGGTTACTTTATTTCGGAATGTTTATGCTGGCAACCCCGTTGGCCGAAGGTGATTCGTCAAGCAGGCAAAACAGGCAAACTGGTGGATTATGGCAATGGTTAATGTGCAAAAATATTTTTAATAAAATGATTTATCTATAAATAATAATGAGTACAGATTGTTAGTTTTGATAGTCAAAGGATTAAATATAAATTGATGTTAAATACTTGCCTAAATTAAAGGCAAGATCAGCATTTAACCATTCGTCAAAATCAATTACCGAAAAGTAAAATATACCATTGCTATCAAAATCGGTCGGTGCGCCGAGGAGTTGCAAAAGCAGGCTCTACTTAAAAATCTTTTTAAACATAGTTAACGTTATGATAAATATTAAATTACATTCCAGATGCGTATTAAAACCAATCGCCTAAAAAAGCATCAATAAATCGGTAGAATTTTACACCTCTCTATTTTAATTAATAAACAATAAGTTATAATTAGAGTGTTCCCTATACACATAGGGATAAACCGAAATCGATTGCACATTTCATGACATTAAAGCCGTGTTCCCTATACACATAGGGATAAACCGCAGTGGAATATGGATTCAGTTCACGAACAAGAGTGTTCCCTATACACATAGGGATAAACCGCTATCTTAATTCCGGTCGTGAAATCAGGTCATGTGTTCCCTATACACATAGGGATAAACCGCCAAACTGTTTCAAATGCAGAGCATCACTAAAGTGTTCCCTATACACATAGGGATAAACCGTGGGGATGAACCGGCAGAAGATAAAAATCTTTGTGTTCCCTATACACATAGGGATAAACCAGAATACGCCGACAATCTGGAGAGGAGATTAAAGTGTTCCCTATACACATAGGGATAAACCGGAGGCTATCCGTCGTGCTGTTGAACCTTTCGGGTGTTCCCTATACACATAGGGATAAACCGTTGGTAACAAAACAGCCAACAGAGCAACTTTTGTGTTCCCTATACACATAGGGATAAACCGAACAATTAAAAATTATAAACGGTGGCGCTAGTGTGTTCCCTATACACATAGGGATAAACCGATTCTAAAATATAGTAATAAAACAGTTTTTTTGTGTTCCCTATACACATAGGGATAAACCGCTCGTTATATTTCAAACTATCGCTAAACGTCAGTGTTCCCTATACACATAGGGATAAACCGAATCGTTACTAGTCAAAATTGGTTTGGTCGGAGTGTTCCCTATACACATAGGGATAAACCACGATTGGGTCGCTGTACGTGGGATTCGAGGCTGTGTTCCCTATATACATAGGGATAAACTGTTCCCTCTTAGCGAAACATAAAACGGAATTAAGTGTTCCCTGTATACACAGGGATAAAACGAAAATTCAATAGATAAAGATAAAATTGATGAAAATATCAAGTTAAAAAAAAGCTATTGTGATGGTTGAATTCCGGGGAAAACCTGCAAAATTAATTTTGAATAAAAAACCGGCTTGGGAAGGGTTAGGATGGATATAAAACCTAGATGATGATGAAGAATTTGAAACAGAACTAAAAAATATAAAAATTATTTCAATAATTGAAGGTTAAAATCATTGATATTGTACAGGTTTGTTGTACAATGTTTATTGGTTAATTACTTTTAAGAGGAATAATAATTATGAGACATGTTAGTTATTCAGCTGCTCGAGCTAATTTATCAGCAACAATGGACGAAGTTGTAAATGATAGAATGCCCACAGTTATCACAAGACAAAATGGAGATAACTGTATTTTAATGTCGTATGATGATTTTACAGCGTTACAAGAAACTGCATACTTACTACGTTCTCCAGCTAATGCTCAACATTTGTTAAATTCATTAGAACAAATTAATAATGGGAATTTAAAAGAGCGTGTGTTGAATGATGAATAAATTATTTTCCGATGAATCTTGGAATGACTATCTTTATTGGCAAGCAACCGATAAGAAAATGATAAAAAGGATTAATGAACTATTAAAGGATATTAGCAAAACACCTTTTTCGGGAGTTGGAAAGCCCGAAGCATTAAAATTTAATTTATCAGGATATTGGTCAAGACGCATAAACAGTGAAGATAGGTTAGTTTATAAAATTGAAAATAATTGTATTATTATTTTATCGTGTCGTTATCACTATTAATAAAAGCCAACAATAGTTGGCTTTACCATTATTTAATTAAAATATTTAAAAAAATAAGAAATATTACAAATATAAGTAATACTAAATTTACCATTGAATGGGTATTAATTTTCTTTCTTTCGTCTTCTAAATTTATTTTAGCCGCTAAAATTTCCTTTTTTATTAATTCACTGATTTCAGTTGTGGATTTTTCAACATATTTAGTTAATGTTTTTTTACTAGCGGATAATGAAGCGTTTAAACTTTTTTCTGCATATTTTTCTGTAATTTCATCATATTAAGACATAGTAAATTCTAATAATGATTTGCTCTGAACAATATCAAGATAGGATCATCGTTACTAATTAAGATATTATTTTGTTTCCTATACACATAGGGATAAACTGTTGCTGAAATGTATTCTAATAGTGAGAGAATAGGTTGCTTGATTATATGAACTTTTTTCATGATCATAATCCAATACTTGGTATGGCTAATTCATTGATTAATGCATAAGGGATCATTTCAATTTTTTATCCATGTTTTCGTAGATCTTAATCGGCTTAATGGGAACTAAATCTCCATCTTTTACTTCACATTCGGAATTATTACTTGAAACAACCATAATCTGTCCTCTTTCTAGTTTAAAATCTAAAAGAGCTAATGCTCCCTCTGAAGCCAAAGCCACATAATCTCTGGCATCTGGAGGGAACTCGTAATAAACTACTTTGTTATTATATACATACACAACTGTATTAGAGAATTCTTGAGCTATTCCATATCTAGAATTTGGAAAAGATTCTACTTTCTTAACATCAATATTTTGTTCTCGCATTAATGTAATATAACGTCCACTAATACTGCCACTGATTAACCAAACTTCATCCCATTTAAAATTAGTATAATCAGATAAGGTTATGGTTTTAGGATGATTGTTTTTTACATCTTTTAAAACCTTTTCTAAAGGTGTTTTGTTGCAACTGGTTAATGTTACTAGTGACATAAATGTGACTAATAGTAGTAGTAGTATTTTTTTCATTCCTTGTTATTCCAGATTAATTTTGTTTTATATTCTTGTTCAGATTTGATTGAAAGTCCGCTTAATGATTCTATCTTATCTAAAAACTTTATTTTCTTTTTCAACACTGCTTTGATTACTCATTAATACTACGATAAATTACTTGCTAAACTGATGATAAGCGAGCGAAAAAACAATCGATATCTTATATTGACAAGATAATAGATATAAAGTTCACATATACAATGACTTTTACATAAATGAATAATATCTAATTATTTTTATTCGGATTTATTTGGATGTTATAAACCAATTGCGGCTAAGTAAACAGGATGTTCTACTCTGTCGGTCTATTAAAAAGTTCTCATATTTGATAAGTATTAACATGGTATTTACGATACGAACTAAAATAATCGGTAAAAATAGCGTACAATAGCGCAATGTTTACTTGTACATCAGCTTAATTAATTTAGGAAATAAGTATGACCGGCAAATTTATTGTCATTGAAGGACTTGAAGGTGCAGGAAAAACCACAGCAATTAATACTGTTGCGCGTATTTTAAAGCAATTTAATATTGAAGATTTACAATTTACTCGTGAGCCGGGTGGAACACCGATTGCTGAAGCGTTACGTAATATTATTAAAAATGGTTTAGAACATGAGCCATTAACGGATAAAGCTGAATTATTGATGTTATATGCGGCTCGAATTCAACTTATTGATAATGTTATAAAACCCGCTCTTAAAATAGGAAAATGGGTAATAGGTGATCGTCATGATTTATCCACGCAGGCATATCAAGGTGGGGGACGCCAACTTGATAGCGTATTGATTGAAACGTTACAAAAGCAAGTGTTAGGTGATTTTAAACCCGATTTAACTTTGTATTTGGATGTTGATCCAAAAATAGGATTAATGCGAGCAAAATCTCGTGGTCAGCTAGATAGGATTGAGCAGCAATCTATCCTATTTTTTGAACGTACTCGTCAACGCTATTTAGAGCTTGCTATGCAAGATGATACTATTGTGACTATTGATGCCAGTCAATCAATGAATGTGGTAACACAGCAAATTGAAGACGTGTTAACTGCATGGTTATCATTAATACAGGTTAATAATGCATGATCAAAAATGGATATAGTTGGCTCACGCAGCCATATCAGCAATTAGCGACAAGTATTTTACATGATCGAGCCCATCATGCTTTATTAATTAATTATATTCAAGGTAGTGGTGAAAATGAGCTAATTGAGCAATTAGCAAATCGTTTATTATGCCAAGCATCAAGCGATCTAGCCCCTTGTTTAAAATGTCATAGCTGCCAGTTATTTTTGTCTCATCATCATCCTGATTATTATCAGATAACTAACGAACAGGGTAAGCAATCGATCGGTATCGATCAGATTCGAAGTATTACCGCTAAAATTTATGAAAAATCACAGCAAGGCGGTAATAAAGTGATTTGGATTAAACATGCTGCCTTAATGACCGAAGCCGCCGCAAATGCATTATTGAAAACGTTAGAAGAGCCACCTGCAAATACTTATTTTATTTTAAGTGACGATCATAATAGTCATTTATTACCAACTATTTATAGTCGTTGTTTTTCTTATTTTTTACCGATACCTAAGCTTGAACAGTCTATGGATTGGTTGAAAAATATACAGGATTTACATTATAGTGATAATGAACTTGCGTCAGCTTTGTTATTAAGCGAAAATGCGCCATTAACAGCAAAAACTTTGTTGGATCCTACAAAATGGCAACAACGTAAAGTATTTTGTGAAAATTTATTGAGTGTTATTCCTAATAATGATTTTTGGACGCTTGGCGTAACATTTGAGCATGACCATTTTATTGATCGCATTAGTTGGTTTTGTGCTTTATTAAGTGATGCTTTGAAAGCAAAACAAAAAGCTGGGCGGTATATTATTAATCGTGATCAAGTGCCATTGGTAAGATTATTGGCAACATTAAGTTATGAAAAAATTACTGCTCTTTATGAACTCTGGTTGAATGCCAGACGTCAGTTATTGTCAATAACTGGGTTGAATAAAGAATTACTGGTTTATTATGTTCTTTCTCAATCAGAGTTGATTTGCGATTAAATATTTTCATGGAAGTGTTGAGGGATATTATTTTATATGTAAATGTTTTAACGAAGGATTATAGTGAGTTATTTATCAATTGAATTTGGTCTGTTGTTTATCGTTTTTTTTGCTATATATTGGGCATTTAACTTATTACCTAAATTCCAAAATGCCTTGTTACTCGTTTCAAGTTATTTAATTGTAAGCAGTTATAGTTGGCAATTTGCGTTGATTCTTGGTGTTTATACCAGTGTAACTTATCTTATTTCCATTATGATATCGGTTTCAAAAGATCATGCTAAAAGTTGGTTGATTTTTGGCTTAATAATATCGATTAGTAATTTAGCATTATTCAAATATTTTGATTTTTTTCGACAAGAACTACAAGCTTTACTTAACGTCTTTCATATTCCTATTTTATTACCATTATTTTCTGTGCTAATCCCTATTGGTATTTCCTTTTATACTTTCCATTCTGTCAGTTATTTAGTTTCAGTTAAAAGAAAAGAGATTGAAGTAGCTAAATTTTGGGATTTTGCACTTTTTTTATCTTTTTTCCCCAGTATTGTCGCAGGGCCGATCAATCGAGCTAAAGATTTTTTGCCGCAAATTTCAGTTTGCCAACCCCGCCAAATTTTAGAGCCATATCGAGCTTTTATATTAATCATGATGTCAATCATTAAAGTTTATTGTTTAGGTGGTTGGATAAATGATGCATGGGTTAACCCCATTTTTGCCAATCCATTAGAATTTAGTGTGATTGATTTATTAGTGGGTGTATATGCTTATGCAATACAAATTTATCTCAATTTTTCAGGCTATACGGATTTGGTGACTGGTATTGCATTGTTGTTAGGGTTTCGTCTACCAATTAATTTTAACCAACCTTATTTATCTTTAAATTTAAGGCATTTTTGGGCGCGTTGGCACATAAGTTTATCTCAATGGATTCGGGATTATATTTATATTCCGCTTGGCGGTAATCGTAAGGGATTTACCCGAACACAAATCAATGTTTTGTTGGCAATGTTTTTATCTGGATTATGGCATGGTGCAGGTATCAATTTTATTATTTGGGGTATTTGCCATGGTATTGGTATTGTGGCTCTGAATATTGGTGATCGCTTTTTTGGTCGTGATGTGATTAGTCAACGCTCACCTTTTATTGCGCGTTTATTAACTTGGCATTATGTCTGTTTTACTTGGTTGTTTTTTTATTGTGAAAATTTATCCGATGCTTTGGATTATTTAATGGCATTAACGCATAATGTGATGATAAAACCACAATATTGGCAGGCTTTTTTGATTATCATGGTTGGTTATTTAGTTTATCCAATGTGTAAAAATCTTCCAAATTTGGCAACGGTACTGTTATCTAAAGTTAATAAATTATGTTTACCTGTGATAATGATATTAATTTTGTGGTGTGTCATTTATTTTGCGCCGTCAGGTATGCCCGATTTTATTTATGCCAGTTTTTAATTGTGTTTTAAAATTTTTTAAGATCAGTTTTAACAAGGAACAGTAATTTGAAGGATTTTATGAAGTTAAGTAATATGCTAACAATGCCAACTAACAAAACCTTATCTGCATTTTATATTGTTATAGTGTTAGTTGTTACAGCTATTGCTTTAATGGTTTTGTTTCATAAATCAATATTGATTTATTGCCAGCAATCTTACCATTTTGAGTTTTTTGATATGGCATTAATGGTGGATGATGCTAATGTCACTGAGGATGATCAGACAAAATGGACTAATGAATCGTATGAATCAGAGGAGTTAGAAAACACGAATATTGAAAAGGATAATCAAAAACATCCTAATGTCGTGACTGCAAACGCAATTGCGGATAAACAGTTACAACAAAATAACCGTCAAAACAAAACAATAAAATCCAATCACACAACTGAAAATAATAAACAAAAATTACCGTTAATTAAGGGTGATAGCCTGCAAGCTACTAATAAACGTCAAACTCATTCTGATAGTCAACTAAACAGTACTCGGACTAATACAGCGTTAGGTAATACGGTAACATTAAATGAATCAAGTAACCCAAGACTTAGCAATAATACCGATTTTACTGAACTTTCACCGATTGTTTTAACTAAAAATGACAAAGTCCTTTTTGCGGGGGATTCATTAATGCAAGGGGTTGCACCATATGTTAAAAAAATGTTATTTAAACAATATAAGATAGAAAGTATTAACTTGAGTAAACAAAGTACTGGGCTTGCTTATCCAAAAGCTTTTGATTGGCCAAAAACAATTAATGATGCAATCAGTGCTGATGCCTCCATTAAATTAATCGTCATTTTTTTAGGCCCTAATGATCCGTGGGATTTTCCTGTTAAGGGATATGCTAAATATGCTAAGTTTAAATCGCAATTGTGGGAAGAACAGTACCGTTTACGTGTTGCATCAATATTAGATATCGCGAATCAACATAATGTAAAAGTACTTTGGCTTTCGCCACCTTGTATGCGTAAACCAAAGTTGAATGACGGAATGAATTATTTAAGCCATTTATATGAATCCGAAGTTGAAAAAGCGCATCAACATTTTATGGAAACCAATACATTATTAGGTTGTTCTTACGATCAATTTAACAGCTATATTGAGACTAATAAGCAAAAAATTAAAGTGAGAATAGACGATGGGATTCATTTTACAATAACTGGACAAAAGCTTTTAGCTCAAGCAATTTTGAACCAAATCACATCCACTTTATCAGAGGATTCCCACATTGAATCAATGCATTAAAACCTTAGTTGCTGTTTTTTCGGTGGTGTTTACTGTCAGTTTTAGTACTATGGCTGAAAGTATTCCAACGTCTAAGTCTGTGATTGTTGATTTTGGCGATCCAAATGCTAAACAATTTGTTTTACGCTTAAATTCATTAGTCAATAATCAAGACCACACCCATAAAGTTGTTAATATCACCCAATTTGGTGATTCTCATACCGCTGCAGATTTTTTTACAGGCGAATTTAGAGCGTTAATGCAAGATAAATATGGTGATGCAGGTATAGGTTGGGTTCCTCCTATTTGGGTTAAAGGGCAAAACCATACTCGAGTTAGTTTGAAAGATTCTAATTGGGAATTGTTAAGTAGCCGAGTATTAAGTAATCTCGATTTTCCTATGGGCGGTTTTATCGCTAAACCTATTAATTCTCAAGCTTCTGTTGAGTTGGCACTTAAAGCAGACGATAGAGATATATGGAAAGTTAGCCTTATTTTTAAAACTAAGAAAATAACTAAAAATCCATTAAGTATCTATAATAAAGATAAAATTACCTTTAGTTTCAAGAATAAATTTGGTGGTTGGCAAACGACAACGTTTACTTCAACGCTTCCTATTACCATTAAAAGTAAAGATAGCACTGAAATTGGTGGATTTTGGTTAACTCGAGCCAACAAGTCGGGTGTTATTGTATCTGCGATTGGTTCGAATGGGGCTAAGCAAACAATTTGGCAAAAATGGCGTCCTCAGTGGTTTCAGGAATTATTATTATCCAAAAGCGATTTGGTTATTTTGGAGTATGGAACAAACGAGAGTTTCGATGAGACTTTAGATGCAGATGAATATCGGAAAAATTTAGTCTACAACATTCGTAAAATTCGAAAATTATTGCCGAATGCTGCAATTTTATTGATTTCACCTCCTGATACAATGATTAATCAAACTGAAATTCCAAAGTCTTATAATTTAGTAAAAAGGATTCAAAAACAAGTGGCTAAATCAGAAAAAACACTGTTTTGGGATTGGCAGGCCGCTATGGGGGGAAGTCATTCGGTTAAGCTTTGGTCTAAGTATGGATTGGCTCGGTCAGATTTAGTACATCAAACCTTGCAAGGCTATAAAGAAAGTGCCAAAATCTTTTATAATGATTTAAATGAATTTGTTAAAAAAAAATAGCGATTAGTTATTAATAAAAGGAATAAATCTGTTATGTCTTCACCTATTATCGTTGCTGTTGATTTTGCTGATGTTAAATCAGCTTGGAATTTTATTGATCGTGTTGAGCCAAAAGATTGTCGTTTAAAAATTGGCAAAGAGCTTTTTACGCATGCGGGGCCCGATTTTATTAAACAGATTATGAATAAAGGTTTTGATGTTTTTTTGGATCTGAAATTTCATGATATTCCAAATACGGTTGCTAAAGCTATCGTAGCTGCTGCTGATTTAGGTGTTTGGATGACAAATGTTCATGCTAGTGGTGGGTCTCGGATGATGCAGGCGGCGAAAGACGCACTCTATCCATATGGTAAAGATGCGCCTCTTTTAATTGCGGTAACTGTTTTAACCAGCATGGAGTCGGTAGATCTTCAAGAAATCGGTATCCCTGTTTCTCCTTTGGAACAAGCCACTAAATTAGCTTTGTTAGCCAAAAATTGTGGGCTTGATGGCGTAGTATGCTCCGCTAAAGAAGTGCAAAGTTTTAGAACTCGCTTAGGGAGTGATTTCAAGTTAGTGACGCCAGGTATCAGACCCGCCGGTTCCAATGCTGATGATCAGCGTCGAATTATGACGCCACAACGTGCGCAAGCCGCAGGATCGGATTATCTGGTTATTGGTCGTCCGATTACGCAAGCAGAAGATCCTTCTTTAGCATTGCAAACTATTTTATCAACCCTTGATTTGAGCAAGAGTTAATTTCATGATGTCTGATAATCCACTTGTTTATTCTACCGATCAAGGTCGTATTAAATCGGTTGAAGTAAAAGAATCTCGACCAAAAGGGGATGGGGTTATTCGAATTCAACGCCAAACATCCGGACGTAAAGGCAAAGGTGTGTGCGTCATTTCAGGATTTGATTTTGATGATGCCCAACTTCAAAAAATAGCTGCGGAACTCAAAAAACGTTGTGGTTGTGGTGGAGCAGTTAAAAATGGTAGCATTGAAATTCAAGGCGATAAACGTGATTTACTCAAATCTTTGCTGGAAGAAAAAGGCTTTAAAGTAAAGTTAGCCGGTGGTTGAGTTGTGGTAATTGTCTTTACTCCCATTATTGAATGGGAGTAAATCTGCTATATGTTAGTGAGAACGATAGCTACGCATTTTGTTGCTGATTTCACGGCGTTCTTTTGAAATTTCAGCATTTTTGATAATATAATCATCTACACGATCATCATAATCACTTTTCATGTTGGCAATAATCGCTTGAAGTTCGTCATAAGTCATATCTGGTTTTATATAATCACTCAAATTTTCAAGTAATAATACTCGTTTTTGGTTATCTCGGATTTTTTTCTCATTATCGGATATTTCACGTTTTAATTTGTTTAAACGACGTGATAAACGAATATATTCTAATACATCTTGAAATGATGGTGCGGCGTTTTTTTCCTTGTCCATCTATAACCCCTTATTTCTAAAATTGGAAAAAATAAATTATGACTAATTATATACTAATAAATTTATAGATGATAATTAAATCTGTTTTGAGTGTTTATCAATTTTAAGTTATATTCAATGCAAAATCATTGATATTACAATAAGTTACTACCGTTCAATGTGAGCTTGCTTATGATTTTAACGGCTATTTATTTATTCCTATTTGTCATCAACGATAAATATCGATGCTATTGACCCAATGTAGAGTGTTTAATTGAACTTATCATGTCAGTTTACTCTAAGCCAAGTTTATCCCAAATTTCATCGATATAAGCCACAACTTTTGGATCTTTTTTGATGATTTTTCCCCATTCTCGCTGAGTTTCGCCTTGCCATTTATTGGTCGCATCTAATCCCATTTTTGAGCCTAACCCAGAAACAGGCGAAGCAAAATCTAAATAATCAATCGGCGTATTGTCAATAAATGTGGTATCACGATGAGGATCCATGCGCGTTGAAATAGCCCACATGACATCTTTCCAATCTCGGGCATTGATATCATCATCACATACAATAACAAATTTGGTATACATAAATTGGCGTAAGTAAGACCAAACGCCCATCATGACACGTTTAGCATGGCCTGGATACTGTTTTTTGATGGTCACAATTGCAATCCGGTAGGAACATCCTTCGGGTGGTAAATAAAAATCGACAATTTCAGGAAATTGTTTTTGTAAAATAGGGATAAATACCTCATTTAATGCCAGTCCCATTACGGCCGGTTCATCGGGTGGACGACCCGTATAGGTAGAGTGATAAATCGCATCTTTTCGACGAGTTAAATGCGTCACCGTGAAAACAGCAAATTTTTCAACTTCGTTGTAGTAACCAGTATGATCACCATATGGGCCTTCAGGCGCTAATTCATTCGGATCAATATAGCCTTCTAAGATAATTTCGGCGGTAGCGGGGACATCTAAATCATTGGATAGCGATTTTACTACTTCAGTTCGACTATTGCGTAACAGACCTGCAAAGGCGTATTCTGGTAAGGTATCTGGTACGGGAGTGACTGCACTTAAAATGGTTGCTGGATCTGCACCAATGGCAACGCTAACAGGAAACTTTTCATTAGGATGGGTTTGTTGCCATTCTGCAAAATCGAGCGCTCCTCCTCGATGAGATAGCCAGCGCATAATTAACTTATTTTTACCCAATAATTGTAAGCGATAAACGCCGACATTTTGCCTTTCTTTATAAGGTCCTTTCGTTATCGTTAGTCCCCAAGTTAAAAGTGGTGCTACATCATCGGGCCAACAATGCATGATTGGCAGACGAGTTAAATCAACTTCTTCATTTTTAAAAATCAATTCCTGACAAGGCGCAGACGATCGTCGCTTAACAGGCATATTTAATATTTGCTTATATTTGGGTAACACATTAAAAAATTGTTTAATGCCTTTTGGTGGTTCAGGCTCACGTAAAAAAGCTAATAATTCACCAATTTCACGTAATTGCGATGTTTCTTCTAACCCCATTCCCATCGCAACACGTTTGGATGTTCCAAATAGGTTACAAAGTACGGGCATGTCATAACCAATAGGATTTTCGAACAATAAGGCTGGGCCTTTAGAACGTAAAACACGATCTGCAATTTCGGTCATTTCCAAATAAGGATTAACAGGATAGGGAATTCGTTTTAATTCACCTTGTTCTTCAAGATAATTTAAAAAATCACGAAAATTGGTCAAGTTCATAAAAATAATTACTCCCTATTAATCTGCCTTTGTTTACACTAATTTAAGGTAGTCTAACATCCTAAATGTTAACGTTATTTTGTCATCAACTAGTCAGCGTCAAAATTTTCACTATAAATAGGCACTTGTTGATTTAGATTGCATTTCACAATTTTAGGTAATAATGTTTTAAATTGCTGTTGGTCGATATCAATAAATTTATTTTCATCTACTTGATAAAAAAGATATTGGGTCGTTTGATCTTCAAACTCAAAAGAAGCAATCCAATAGTTTCTATCATCATTGTTTTCATTAGCAAACACTTTGATGATGGTATTTTCTCGTATTTCAGGTTGATTATGTAATTTGTGTTCGATAATATTTTCAGCGATTTGCGAATCGATTTCATCAAAAATGATATAATCAGTTTTGTTGGTTTGGCATGTTTTAATGTTAATTTCAGCATAACTATTAGGTATAGAATACAATAAGCTTGATAACACAATGGCATACTGACTTAATTTCATTTCCTACTCCTTAGTTAATCTCGTTTAATTGAATAATTTCATTAATTGCTTCTTGATTATTTGGCGATGCTGTTATTTTAGCTGCATCGCTAATTGTCAACCATTGATAGGCTAAATGTTCAGTAAGCGTTGGTGTTATTTCATTTTCGAGCGGTAAATAAAACCAATGTTCTTTATTTATTTCAACTTCAGGTGCATATCGATGCCTAAATTGTGGAAAAATCTTGAATTCAACCGTATGGTTAGTATCGATTAAATTAAGATTTTTACCCAAAATATCAATGCCTGTTTCTTCAAAAACCTCACGAATGGCAGTTTCAACCGGCAATTCGTTATCTTCCATGCTACCTGTTACTGACTGCCAAAAATTGGGATCATCTTTGCGTTGTAGCATAAGGCAACGCAAAGTTTTTTGACAGTAAATAACAACTAAAACAGATTCAGGCTTTTTGAACTTTTGCATTAAGACATCACTATTTTTTGCTAACTTCAATACCAAGCTCAGCTAATGCATTAGGATTTGCCGGGCTTGGTGCATCTGTCATTAAACAAGTTGCCGCTGTTGTTTTAGGAAATGCGATAACATCCCGGATATTATCGGTACCTGTTAATAGCATACTTAATCTATCTAAACCAAATGCAAGTCCTGCATGTGGCGGTGTACCATATTTTAGCGCATCAAGTAAAAAGCCAAATTTTTCGCGTTGATCGTGTTCATTTATACCTAAAATAGAAAACACAGCTTGTTGCATTTCACTACGGTGAATACGTACTGACCCTCCACCTACTTCATATCCATTGATAACCATGTCATAAGCGTTAGCTATCGCGTTTTCAGGATTTTGTTTAAGCTGTTCTGGCGTCAAGTCTTTTGGTGATGTAAATGGATGGTGTATCGCACTAAGACCTTCTTCCGTTTCTTCAAACATTGGGAAATCCACTACCCAAAGCACAGCCCACCTATTTTCATCAGTCAGATTTAAATCTTTACCTATTTTTAATCGTAGTGCACCTAATGCATCACTGACAACTTTATAACTATCTGCCCCAAATAATAAAATATCACCATCTTTGGCATTAGCACGATTCAACAGTGCTTCCATTTGCGTTTCATTAAAGAATTTAGCAACCGGACTTTGTACCCCTTCAAGACCTTTATTACGGTCGTTGACTTTAATCCATGCCATACCTTTAGCGCCATAGACCGAAATAAATTGTGTGTAATCATCTAACTGTTTACGGGTTAACTGGGCTCCGTTTGGCACGCAAAGTAGTGCAACTCGACCTTTTGGATCATTGGCTGGGGTTGAGAATACGTTAAAATTGACATCTTTTACTAAATCGGCAACATCTATTATTTCTAACGGATTTCGTAAATCAGGTTTATCGCTACCATAACGGCGCATCGCTTCGGCAAACGTCATGATAGGGAATTGACCTAAATCCACATTTTTAACATGTAACCAAAGTTCACGGATCATTTGCTCCATAACTTCACGGACTTGCTCTGCGGTCATAAACGAAGTTTCAACATCAATTTGTGTAAATTCTGGTTGGCGATCTGCACGTAAATCTTCATCACGAAAACATTTTACAATTTGATAATAGCGGTCAAAGCCAGACATCATTAATAGTTGTTTAAATAATTGCGGTGATTGTGGCAGTGCATAAAACTCACCATTGTGAATTCGACTTGGTACAAGGTAATCACGCGCACCTTCTGGCGTTGCTTTGGTTAACATAGGGGTTTCAATATCAAGAAAACCATGCTCATTCATAAAGTTACGTACAAACGCAGTAATTTGAGCACGAGTTTTGAAGATGTTTGTCATTTCAGGACGACGTAAATCAATATAGCGATATTTTAAACGCTGTTCTTCACTGTTGTTTTGGTTAAAATCAAGTGGCAGCACATCACTGCGATTGAAAATTGTCAGCTCAGTGGCTAAGATTTCAACTTCACCCGTAGCCATGTCTTTATTTGCTTGTCCTTCTGGTCTTGCTCTTACTTTTCCTTTAATTTGAATGCAAAATTCATTACGAAGTTCACTGGCAAGTTGATAAGCTTGTTGATATTCAGGATCAAAAAATACTTGTACAATCCCTTCGCGATCACGCATATCAATAAATATCATACCGCCAAAATCTCGACGCTTATTGACCCAACCGCATAATGTGACTTCTTGATTAATATGAGATGCTGTTAAATGACCACAATAAATTGAACGCATAAAATATCCTGTTTAAATACCAATCTTATAAAAAAATATGAGGTATTATAAATCAAATAGTGTCCTTATAAAGGCATTTGTTGAGATTTATTCTTTAATTATTTTTGCGTCATTGAAATATATTGTTTGGTTATGTGTATTTAATGGTAGATGCGTGTTGACGCAAGTAATCTGGGTTATGTATATTAGCTGTGCAAAATAATAATTATTATGATAATAGCTGTCATGGATAGTTTTATTGACCGGAAATTTATGTAAAGAGGCGTGAAAGGATGGAAATTTTAAAAGACTATAGAGTGCACTTGCTTGCGCTGATAGTTGTTTTAGTATGTGAGTTTGTTGGTAGGCAGTCTATCTGGATTATCATGTTGTATCCTATGCTATTTGCCATGATTATTGGTGGTCTTATCAGTCTTCCTAAATTAAAAATCTTAAAACATAAAAATATGCTTCATGCTAGTTCGGTGATGATTGTGACGTTAATGTTACTGATTGCCAAATTAGGCGTTGCGGTAGGGCCTAAAATTGATATGATTTTGCATGATGCCAAGTTGGCTTTGATTTTCCAAGAATTAGGGCATTTTGCGGGTACTATTTTACTCGGTTTACCGTTGGCAATGATGTTAGGAATGAAGCGTGAAGCGGTCGGGGCAACCTATTCTGTTGCACGTGAACCCAATATTGCCATTGTGGCAGATAAATATGGATTGGATTCGCCCGAAGGTCGTGGTGTCATGGCAATGTATGTTTGTGGTACGCTCTATGGGGCGATTTGGATGAGTATCCTTGCTAGTGTAATGGCAAAATTAGACGTTCTTCATCCATATGCATTAGCCATGGGGGCAGGGGTTGGTAGTGGTAGTATGATGGCGGCATCACTTGCGCCGATAAGTGACCTTTATCCGAATATGGCGAGTGACATCAAAGCTTATGCAACAACGGCTAATTTAATGTCTAGTATAGTTGGTATTTATATTTATACATTATTCTCACTACCGTTTGCTTCTTTTCTCTATAATGTTTTTGCTCGTTTCCAAAGCAGTAAAAGGAGCTCACTATCATGAAGATTTTCGAAACGGTTTTTTTATTGATTTTAGTCGCAATTATCATGGCTGCTGGCAATACAGTCGGTTATCATGTTGATTTTATACTGTCATTACAAGCTTTAGCTGTGCTTGTCGCAATATCGGTTGTTGGTTTTTTTATAAGCAAAGTGCCATTATTCAATAAACTTCCTGTTATTTTGTGGGTATCAGTTGTGGCGGCCGTGGCTTCTTCACCAATATTTCCATTTCATGAGCAAGTTGTTGCGATAACTGAACATGTCTCTTTACTTGCTGTTTGTACACCAGTGCTTGCTTACGCTGGATTAGCCATTGGTAAAGATCTTGCTTTATTCAAAAGTATCTCTTGGCGAATTATCCCCGTTTCATTAGCGGTGTTTTCCGGTACTTTCCTTTTTGCCGCTATCATTGCCCAAATTACCTTAAAGTGGGAAGGTGTGATTTAATATTAGGTAGGATTTAATGTATGACAAAAGAAGAACTAAAACGACAAGTTTGCAGTGCCATTGCTAATCGTAAAGCAGATATAAAAGCGATTGCTGAGGCAATTTGGGCTGAACCTGAACTGGGCTATAAAGAACACAAAACCGCAAAAAAAGTTGAAGAAACTTTTGAAAAACTTGGTGTACCCTATAAAAATAAATTGGCGTTAACAGGGGTCAAAGGGCGCTTAAAAGGTGGAAAAGGAAGCCATTGCAGTGTCGCAATTATTGGTGAGCTTGATGCCATTATCTGTGCTGACCATCCTGCAGCCGATGAAACCTCTGGCGCTGCCCATTGCTGTGGTCATAATGCTCAAATAGCGAATATGATGGCTGTCACCATGGGATTAATCGATTCTGGAGCGATGCAATTTTTAGCCGGTGATGTCGTTCCTTTTGCAGTACCGGCCGAAGAATACGTTGAAATTACTTATCGTAATCGTCTGATTGAAGAAGGTAAAATTAAGTATATTGGTGGTAAACCCGAACTTATTTCACGGGGTGAATTTGATGATGTGGATATGGCACTTCAAATTCATTTAACCAGTGTACCAGACGATCGCCAAGACGGATTTATTGAGATTTCAACCACAAGTAATGGATTTATCGGTAAATTAATCAAGTATAAAGGTGAAGCAGCACATGCGGCGGCGGCTCCTCATGCTGGTGTTAATGCGTTAAATGCAGCAATGATGGGGATGATGGGCGTTCATGCTATACGTGAAACGTTTCAGGAAAAAGATTATATTCGTTTTCATCCAATCATTACCCAAGGCGGTGATTTGGTAAATGTTGTACCAAGTGATGTCAGAATGGAAAGCTATGTTCGAGCGGGTAATGTTCCGGCAATGATTGATGCTAATGAACGAATTAATCAGGCATTAAAAGCTGGGGCAATGGCTGTAGGGGCAACTTGTGAAATTAAAGATTTACCGGGTTATCTCCCATTGCAAAATAATCCAACCTTAAATGCATTTTTGAAAGCAAATGCTGAAGCGTTAATTGGCGAGGAAAATGTGTCGGTTGCACCGCATATGACCGGTAGCACAGATACGGGCGATTTATCGCATATCATGCCTGTTAGTCATCCGTGGATAGGATCCGTTAGAGGTGTGTTACATGGCAAAGATTATACGGTATTTGATGAAGAGATGGCTTATATTCGTCCAGCCCAGATGATGGCATGTACCATTATCGATTTGCTGTATGATGACGCAAAACCAGCTCAAACATTATTATCAAACTATAAACCATTGATGACCAAAGACGAGTATTTAAGCTTCTTAGCGAGTTTTGATAAATAATGTTTATGACTTGGCACAATGCTGTGCCAAGTTTCTGCTATAATAGATTCTTTATGATTAATCACGATGATGATTCCCTATGCTAGCACTAACCGATCAAGAATTACTTCGTTATGACAGGCAAAT
Organism: Gilliamella sp. CG16; assembly: GCF_046635785.1. NCBI lineage: Bacteria > Pseudomonadati > Pseudomonadota > Gammaproteobacteria > Orbales > Orbaceae > Gilliamella > Gilliamella sp. CG16. The sequence continues at coordinate 520,034 of NZ_JBIDFL010000001.1, read as the reverse complement.
TTCCTTACTAGGCTTTGATATCGATAAACAGCAAATGTTAAAAAATAGTGCGGTATTGATCATCGGGCTAGGCGGTTTAGGGTGCGCAGCTTCGCTTTATTTGAGTCGTGCAGGTATAGGTAAATTGACGCTAGTTGATTTTGATACCGTATCAGAATCCAATTTAAATCGTCAAATTTTATATACTAATCAAGAGATTAACCAACTGAAAGTAGATGTGGCGAAACAAACATTAATTAAAATAAATTCTGATATTGAAATCGAGACTATTAATCAGAAACTTGATGATGTTTCGTTAACTTCTCTTATAAAACAACATAATCTTGTCATTGATTGTACCGATAATTTATCCTCCAGAGAGCAGATTAACCGCTGCTGTTTCCAAGTAAAAAAACCGTTAGTGTCAGGTGCTGCAATTCGAATGGAAGGCATATTAACGACTTTTACTTATCAAGCAAATGAGCCTTGTTATCACTGTTTAAGTCGATTGTTTGGGCAAGATCAACTGACTTGTGTTGAAGCGGGGGTAATGGCGCCTTTAGTTGGCATGTTTGGTTCCATGCAGGCATTAGAGGCAATTAAAGTTTTGACTGATTATGGTCAACCTTTGGTTGGTCGTGTACTGATGATTGATGCAAAAAGTATGCATTTTAATCACGTATCTTTGTCGAAACAGCCAGATTGTCAGGTTTGTGGAAACAGTCATAAAATATAGGTAACACAATGAACATCGATCGTATTATTTTAGCGCCAATGGAAGGGGTACTTGATTATCATGTCCGGCAAATTTTGACTGAAATAAACGCATTGGATTACTGTGTGACCGAGTTTGTGCGCATTACTCATCATAAATTATCGAATCGAACTTTTTATCGACTTTGTCCCGAGCTGAATCATGGCGGCAAAACGGCATCCGGTACTCCAGTTCGTGTGCAGATTCTTGGACAATCACCCGAGTGGATGGCAGAAAATGCCGTTAAAGCAATTGAATTAGGCTCGCATGGGGTAGATATTAATTTTGGCTGTCCTGCTAAAACCGTTGTTGGTAGTCATGGTGGCGCATATCTATTGCAATATCCAGATCAAATCTTCAATATTGTTAAGCAAGTCAGACAGGCAATGGGAACATCCGAAATATTATCCGTTAAGATTCGTTTAGGTTGGGCAGATAAATCTTATTGTTATGAAATTGCTGACGCCATTGCACTTGCTGGTGCAAATGAGTTGGTTATTCATGGTCGAACAAAAGCGGATGGTTATCAAGCCGATAAAATTGATTGGCAAACAATTGGAAATATAAAGCAACGGGTCGATATTCCGATCATAGCCAATGGCGAGATTTTTTCTATACAACATGCGCAAGATTGTGTAAGACAAAGCCAAACAAGCGATATTATGCTAGGACGCGGAATATTAACTATACCAAATTTAGCGAATATGCTACGTTTTAATGAAGCGCCTTTAAGCTGGCAAAATGTATTAAATATATTAATGCGTTACGCAACCATAACGATAGAAGATGTAAAACCGTTATATCACTCAGCTCGCATTAAACAGTGGCTTGCTTATTTTCGGCAATACTATGCGCCTGCATCAGACTTACTCAGTCAAATTAGGACACTAAAAACACAAAAAGAGATTTCAGAACATTTAAAGCGAATCACAGATCAATCACAGCATTTTTGACGGTGAAGTTGTTCCATTGGTCATTGATATTGCTTACGATGACGTACTTGGTCATCACGTTTGTTAGAGTATAATTAGAATTAAATCAATATACTTTTTGCCTAATTGAATTCTTTATAAATATTTAATTGTTATATAAATTATATTCACGAATTCATTTTTCATCGTTATCTTCCAGAAATTGTGTAAAAATCAAACTTAAATATTTAGTCCTGATATTATAGCTATAATAAGTGATATAACAACGATTTATCTAGAATAAAAAACGGATTATCTTAATTGTGAGTATATAATTTATTATGTAATTTTGTTATAGTGTATAAGTTGTAAATTGTAAAATAGTATAGAGAGGACTGAATGATTATCGGTAAGCAACAATCGGATACAACGTTGGAATGGTTTTTGTCTCATTGCCATATTCATAAATATCCAGCTAAAAGTACCCTGATTCACCAAGGAGAAAAAGCCGAAACTCTCTATTACATCGTTAAAGGTTCTGTTGCTGTTTTAATCAAGGATGATGAAGGCAATGAAATGATTTTGTCTTACTTAAATCAAGGTCAGTTTTTGGGCGAATTAGGACTTTTTGAAGAAGGCACAGAACGAAGTGCTTGGGTTAAAGCGAAAACAAGTTGCGAAGTGGCTGAAATATCGTACAAAAAATTTAAACAACTTGTACAAGTTAATCCTGATATTTTGATGCGATTGGCAAGCCAAATGGCAAGTCGTTTACAAGTGACTTCAGAAAAAGTCAGTAATTTAGCTTTTCTTGATGTTGCCGGTCGTATTGCACAAACTTTGTTAAATTTAGCAAAACAGCCCGATGCGATGACGCATCCGGATGGCATGCAAATCAAAATTACTCGTCAAGAAATAGGTCAGATAGTTGGTTGTTCACGAGAAACAGTAGGGCGAATTTTAAAAATGCTTGAAGATCAGCATCTCATCTCTGCACACGGTAAAACGATTGTCGTTTATGGTACACGATAATTGAAAAATATTACGAAATTTAGTCATAACATGATTGATATAACGCGAGATATTACATGACACAAGAAAGATGTATTCCAAGTCATGTGGCTATAATTATGGATGGAAATGGTCGCTGGGCAAAAAAACAAAATCAATTACGAGCATTTGGTCATCGTGCCGGTTTGAAAGCTGTGCGTAAAATTGTGAGTTATGCTGCAACCATTGGTATCAAAGTACTAACTTTATATGCGTTTAGTAGTGAAAATTGGAAACGCTCATCCAATGAAGTGTCATCTTTACTTTCGCTATTTATTTATGCATTAAACCGAGAAACAAAAAGTTTACATAAAAATAATATTCGTTTGAATATCATTGGGGATATTTCGCGTTTTAATGAGCAACTTCAAACTATGATAGTTAATGCAGAGGCATTAACTAAAAATAATTCGGGACTGGTGTTAAATATTGCCGCTAACTATGGCGGACGCTGGGATATATTACAATCAGCCCGCAATATAGCAATACAAGTAAAACATGGTGAGTTGATGATAGATGATATTACTGAGGAACGTTTAGGGTTAGAAATGTCAATGGGTGATTTTCCGGATGTTGATTTAGTTATTCGTACTGGTGGTGAATACAGAATAAGTAATTTTTTATTATGGCAAATTGCTTATGCTGAACTTTATTTTACTGATACTTTATGGCCGGATTTCGATCAGGCGTTATTTGATCAAGCAATCAGTGATTTTAATACCCGGGATCGTCGTTTTGGCGGTATTCTAGTGGAGGAGCAATCATGTTAATTCACCGTATTTTAGCTGCTATTATTCTAATACCTGTTGTTATACTAACGCTTTTTTTCGCGCCATTATCACTCTTCACCTATATTATGATTTTTATTTGTGGTCTTGCAGCGTTTGAGTGGTCGCAGTTTTTAGCAATAACCCAAAAACCGCAAAGAGTTATATTTGCTTTAGTCGTTATTATTTTATTAAGTTTACTCTGTCTATTACCCATTCCGGTTGTGGTAAAATTGAAGTTATATTCAGGGTTATTGTTACTTTCGTTATGTTGGTGGTTGGTTGCACTATTTTTAGTTCTTACCTATCCAAATACGGCTAAATATTGGCGTGGTTCTATCACTGCTAAATTAATATTTGCTTTTTTTACTCTCGTTCCTTTTTTTATCGGGATGATCGAACTTAGAATGATTAATTATAGTGCGAATACTTATACCGGCGCTTATTGTCTGTTATATGTCTTTATTTTAGTCTGGGCAACAGATACTGGCGCTTATTTTGTTGGGCGCAGTATGGGGAAACGTAAATTAGCACCAAAAGTTTCACCCGGTAAAACTTTAGAGGGATTTATTGGCGGTGTGATTGTTGCCGTTGTTATTAGTTTTATTGCCTACTTTACCGGATTTATTTCAATTAATTTGACCAGTTTTATTATGAGTTCTTTATTCGCTATTTTTGCATCAGCATTAGGTGATTTAACTGAAAGCATGTTCAAACGTGAAGCAGGCATCAAAGATAGTGGAAATTTAATCCCTGGACATGGCGGTATTTTAGATCGTATTGATAGTTTGACTGCTGCAGTGCCGATTTTTGCAGCATTATCTTTCAATTTATTTTAAATAAGGTAATTAACTTTGCTTTGGTCTCTGTTGTTATTTATCATTACCATTAGTATATTAGTTACAGTACACGAATTTGGGCATTTTTTCGTGGCAAGGCTATGTGGCGTTCGGGTTGAGTGTTTTTCCATAGGATTTGGGAAAAAAATATGGTCACATAAGTTTTCAGGTGGAACAGAATTTGTCATTGCTATGATTCCACTAGGTGGTTATGTTAGAATGCTGGACGGAAATGCGAAAAACTTATCAACCGACGAAGAAAAACTGGTTTTTGATAAAAAAAAGATATGGCAACGAGCAGCAATTATATTTGCAGGTCCATTTGCTAACTTTATTTTAGCTTTCATTCTTTATTGGATAATTTTTATGCTTGGTGTTGTTACCTATCCGGTTAAAATAGGCAGTACAATACCCGATACACCTGTTGCTACTGTGAATATCCCTTCAGGGGCAGAGTTAAAAAAGATTAATAATATACAGATTGAAAGTTGGAATGATGTAAATTTTGCATTAATGTCTATTTTAGGACAAGATGATGTGACGATTACCTATTTGATTAATGCTGGTAATAATCATCAAAAAGAAGTTAGTCAACGTGTTGATATTCGTCATTGGCATTTTGATATTGAAAAAGAATCAGCAATAAAGACCTTTGGGTTGGTACCTAAAACATTGGAAATTTATCCAATTGTGAGTAAAATTATACCAAATTCAGCTGCCGAAAAAGCGGGTTTACAAATTGGTGATAAGATTCTAAGTTATGATGAACACCCTTATGTAGATTGGAATGATTTTTCAGCTATAATAAAGAAAGGTAATCAAATAAGATTAAAAATTGAGCGTGAAAATAAAAATCTTTACCTTGATTTAACGCCGTCAATACAGGCAAATGGTGAAGGTATTGCGGGGCTATATCCTACCTCGGAAGCAGTCATTAAGCAGTATGGATGTTTAGAAGGGTTTGGCAAAGGATTAGAACAAACAGTGTTAACTACTCAGTTAACAATTCGTTCTTTTTATCAGTTAGTAACAGGTGTTATTGGACTTAATCATTTATCAGGACCAATAACAATAGCAAAAAGCGCAGGGCAAACAGCAAGTTATGGTTTCACACCTTACTTATATTTTCTGGCATTTATTAGTATAAGTTTGGGGGTAATCAATCTTGTTCCATTACCAATGCTAGATGGTGGGCACCTAATTTTTTTATTATTTGAAAAAATAAAAGGTAAAAGCTTATCAATTAAAGCAAAAGAACGTTTTTATCGTTTCGGATTTGCTTTTTTACTGGTAATAATGGGGATTGCACTATTTAATGATGTTTTACGATTGTGATGGAATGAGGTTATAAACATTTACAATGAAAAAAATAAATAAATTACTTATAGCATCTTTGCTGTTTAGCACAACAGCAGTATATAGTTCCAATGCATTTTGTGTTGATGATTTTGTAGTAAAAGAAATCAAATTTGAAGGATTACAACGGGTAACTCAAGGGGCAGCATTGCTTGATATGCCAATCCAAGTTGGTGATTATGTCAGTGAGTCTGATTTGGGGCATATTGTTAAATCACTTTACTCAAGTGGAAACTTCGATAATATTACTATTTCTAGAGATGGTAATAGCTTAATCATTCATGTTGAAGAGCGTCCAACCATTGCGAGTATTACTTTTTCAGGTAATAAATCAATTAAAGATGATATGCTGAAAAAGAATTTAGATAGCTCAGGTATTCGGGAAGGCGACGCACTTGATAGAACCATGCTTTCTGCCATGGAAAAAGGGCTAGAAGATTTTTATTATAGCGTCGGTAAATATAATGCTCGAATTAAAGCTGTTGTCACACCATTATCTCGTAATCGCGTTGATTTAAAATTAGTTGTAGCGGAAGGTAAATCAGCGTTAATCGATCAAATCAACATTGTTGGGGCTAAGGCATTTTCGTCCGAAGAGCTAATTTCACGCTTTTCTCTGCGTGATGAAGTGCCGTGGTGGAACATGCTTGGCGATCGCAAATATCAAAAACAAAAATTAGCTTCTGATTTAGATGAATTACAAAGCTTCTACTTAAATCGAGGTTATGCACGTTTTAATATTGAATCCACGCAAGTCAGTTTAACGCCAGATAAGAAAGGTATTTATGTCACTATCAATATTCATGAAGGTGAACAATATAAATTATCTGATTTTGACTTCAAAGGGGATTTTGCCGGACATAAGGATGCGATTACTAAAATAGCAAAAGAGCGTGTTTCAACAGGTGATTTGTATAATGGTAAAAAAATTACTGATATTGAAGATAATGTAAAACAGCTACTTGCAAATTTTGGTTATGCTTATCCAAAAGTCAGTATTCAACCTGAAATGGATGATTCAACGCATACCGTAAAATTAATTATGTTTGTTGATGTAGGGCCGCGTTATTATGTTCGTAATATCAACATTGAAGGTAATACCATAACAAGTGAAGGTGTTATCCGTCGTGAACTTCGTCAAATGGAAGGTTCTTGGCTGAGTAATGGACTTGTAGAATTAGGTAAAGATCGCTTAAGTCGACTAGGATTTTTTGAATCAGTAGATGTTGAAACTGAGCGTGTTCCGGGGGCCGAAGATCAAGTTGATATTACTTACAAAGTCGCGGAGCGTAACACAGGTAGCATCAAACTTGGTGTCGGTATTGGTTCTGATAGTGGTATTAGTTTTAATGCTGGTATTTCGCAAGATAACTGGTTAGGTACGGGTAATAGTGTTTCATTCGATGTAAATACGACAAATACCGATAAAACTGCATCGATATCAGTTGTAAACCCTTACTTTACTATTGACGGGGTGAGCTTAGGTGGAAGCATTTATTACAATACTTATAAAGCAGATGATGATGATGATGAATCTGTTTATTCAAGTAAGTTGTGGGGTGCATCAGCTAATTTAGGTTTCCCAATTAGTGAAAATAATTTTATCCGTTTTGGTAGCGAGTATGCTAATCGGAAATTATCCGATATGAAACCACAATATGGTATGTGGCGTTACTTCCATTCAATGGGTGAAAACACTAAAAATAAACACTCCATGACCTATGATACTAATGATTTATTATTAAATGCGAATTGGACATATAATTCATTAAATCGTGGTTATTTCCCGACAGAAGGTTTAAAAGTATCGGCTAACGCAAAAATTACGGCTCCAATATTTGATAACCGCTTCTATAAAGTGGTTGCTGATGCATCTTATTATTATCCTCTTGATAGCGATCATAATTGGGTATTCTTAACGCGTGGTCGATTAGGTTATGGAAATGGTTTTGGTGGAAAACAGCTACCATTTTATGAAAACTTTTATGCAGGTGGTTCGACCGTGCTTCGAGGATTTAAATCCAATACTGTTGGGCCTAAAGCAGTCTATTTTAATAGAGCAAACTGTAGTAATTTAAATAATACTTCAGGATGTGTAGAGTCTAAGGATGCGGTAGGTGGTAATGCATTAGCATTTGCAAGTGCTGAATTAATTGTTCCAACGCCTTTTATTAGTGAAAAGTATTCCGATAGTATTCGAACATCATTCTTTGTTGATGCAGGTACGGTTTGGGATACCGAATGGAACTTAAAAGGTAATCATTTGCATGATTACAGTTCTCCTTCAAATATACGAGTTTCGCTAGGTGTTGCAGTACAGTGGATGTCACCACTTGGACCATTAGTATTTTCTTACGCAATACCGCTTAAGAAATATGACGGCGATTCGTCTCAACAATTCCAGTTTAACATAGGTTCAACATGGTAAAACCATGTTGTAATTAAATGAAATACACATAGGTGAAAAAAGTGAAAAAAATTATATCTATTATTAGTCTTAGTGCAGCGCTTCTCTATACAGGTATAGCTAATGCAGAAATAAAAATTGGTGTTATAGATGTGATGTCTGTATTACAACAAATGCCTCAACGGGAAGCCGTTGGTAAAGCATTAGATAAGGAATTTGAATCACAAATCAAATCGTTACAAGATCAAGAAGAAAAAGCGAAGAATGCAAGCGCTCGTTTGAAAAAAGATGGTCCAACACTATCTGCATCGGAAAAAAGCAAATTGAATAAAACAATTGCTGATTTTGAAAGTAAAGCAAAAGATTTTTCAATAAAATATCGTAAACGTGAAAATGAAGAAGCAGAAAAATTATTGAAACAAATTCAAAGTGCAGTTAAAGAGATTGTTGCTACTGAAAAATATGATCTTATTTTGAAAGCCGAAGCAGCACTTTCTGCCTCTGATGCCGTTGATATCACTGAAAAAGTATTGGAAAAGGTCAAAAAATAATGTTGGCTTGTCGTTTAGAGCAACTAGCAAACTATCTTGACGCACAATTACACGGTAATGCAGATATACTCATTACCGGTATAGCTTCAATGAAAAGCGCTGTATCTGGGCAAATCACTTTTTTGGCGGATCAAAAATTGCAAAGCAAATTAGCAGAATGTAAAGCTTCTGCTATTGTGATGACTGAAGATAGCCTTAAGTATTGGCACGGTGCTGCATTGATTGTTAAAAATCCTTATCTTGCCTATGCAAAATTAGCACAATATCTTGATACAACCCCCGATCCTGCCAAAGATATCGCGCCTTCTGCTGTGATCGACCCTACCGCTCAATTAGGCGCTAATGTTTCGGTCGGTGCTAATGCCGTTATCGAAAGCGGTGTAAATTTAGGGGATGGCTGCATTATCGGAGCGGGTTGTTTTGTAGGAAAAAATACGACTATTGGTGCCGACACTAAATTGTGGGCTAATGTAACTGTTTATCATAATTGCGTTATTGGTAAAAATTGCCTGATTCAATCTGGAACCGTTATTGGCTCTGATGGATTTGGTTATGCGAACGACAAAGGTAAATGGATTAAAATCCCTCAACTTGGACGTGTTATTATCGGTGATAATGTCGAAATTGGGGCATCAACTACGATAGATCGTGGTGCACTTGATGATACCGTGATTGGTAATGGGGTGATTATTGATAATCAATGCCAAATTGCCCATAATGATATTATAGGTGACCATACTGCCGTTGCTGGTGGTGTAATAATGGCAGGAAGTCTGACTATAGGACGTCATTGTTTAATTGGTGGCGCAAGTGTAATCAATGGACATATGGAAATTTGTGATCAAGTCACTGTGACTGGAATGGGCATGGTTATGCGCCCGATCACTAAGCCAGGCGTTTATTCATCAGGTATTCCATTGCAAGAGAATAAAATATGGCGAAAAACCGCTTCATTAGTTTTACATATTGATGAAATGAATAAACGCTTGAAATCACTTGAGAAGAAACTATTAAATAGCTCGACGTAGCCAGTTTCGGTCGGTATAATGCCAACCTATTTTATAATTTTTTTAAGCCCAAATATCATTGATGATTTATTTATGGGCTGAATATATTCAATAATTCCGAGGTATAAAGATGCAAGTTTCGGTAGAAACAACACAAGGTTTAGGTCGACGTTTGTCAATTACTATTAAAGCTGAAAATATTAAAAAAGCTATTGATAAAGAATTAGTTAATACGGCTAAAAAAGTTCGTATTGATGGTTTCCGTAAAGGAAAAGTGCCTTTAAAACTTGTTGAACAGCGTTACGGTGCTTCAATTTTACAAGAAGCATTAAGTGATTTAATGCAAAAAAGTTTTATTGATGCGATTATTCAAGAAAAATTAAATCCAGCTGGTGCTCCAACTTATACTCCTAAAGAATATAAAAATGGTGAAGATTACACATTTAACGTTGAATTCGAAGTGTATCCTGACGTTAAAGTTAAAGATTTAGATAAAATTGAAGTTGAAAAACCTGTTGCAGAAGTTGTCGATGCAGATGTTGAAACTATGATTGAAACACTACGTAAACAACAAGGTACTTGGAAAGTAACAGAACAAGCTGCAGGCGAACAAAATCGAGTGACTTTAGATTTTGTGGGTAAAGTAGATGGAGAAGAGTTTGAAGGTGGAAAAGCTAATGATTTTGCATTAGTTTTAGGACAAGGTCGAATGATCCCCGGTTTTGAAGATGCGATTATTGGGCATAAAGCAGGTGATTCGTTTGATATTAATGTAACCTTCCCGGAAGATTATCACGCTGAAAACTTGAAAGGTAAACCAGCTGTATTTGCTGCAACATTGACAAAAGTTGAAGAGCTTGAACTTCCTGAGCTGACTGAAGATGTTATTAAACGTTTTGGTATTGCTGATGGAACAATCGAAAGTTTACGCGCTGAAGTTCGTAAAAATATGACACGTGAACTTAATGCGACAATTCGTAACAAAATCAAATCACAAGTTATCGACGGATTGGTTAAAAATAATGAAATTGACGTTCCAACTGCGTTAATCGATCGTGAAGTTGATGTATTACGTCAACAGGCTTTATCACGTTTTGGTGGCAACATGAAACAACCAATGGAACTACCAAAAGAGTTATTTGAAGCTGAAGCAAAACGACGTGTCAGTATTGGATTATTATTCAGTGAAATCATTGAAAGTAATAAACTCAAAGCTGATGAGGCTCGTGTGCAAACATTGATTGATGAAATAGCAACGGCTTATGAAGATCCTAAAGAAGTGATAGAATATTACCGCAAAGATAAAAAAGCGATGGACAATATCCGTTCTGTAGCGCTAGAAGATCAAGTTGTTGATCTGTTATTAGCTAGTGCAAAAGTAACTGATAAAAATTCTTCATTTTCTGAATTAATGAATCAGCAAATGGCTTAATTAGCAGTTTTATTCAGTTTAAAAAAATTACTTTAAAGCCCAAATAAGGATTATCTGTTTGGGCTATTTTGTTTAATTAGGAGATAAAAATGCCGTTAGAACCATTTATGAGTGTTATACCAATGGTGGTTGAGCAAAGTTCTCGTGGAGAGAGGGCTTATGATATATATTCACGTTTATTGAAAGAGCGGATTATATTTTTAACAGGTCAAGTTGAAGATAACATGGCTAATTTAATTATTGCTCAAATGCTATTTTTAGAAGCCGAAAATCCTGAAAAAGATATTCATCTCTATATCAATTCACCTGGTGGTGTAGTAACAGCAGGAATGGCAATCTATGATACGATGCAATTTATCAAACCTGATGTTAGCACTATTTGTTTAGGCCAAGCTTGTTCAATGGGGTCTTTACTTCTAACTGCCGGTACAAAAGGAAAACGTTACTGCTTGCCTAATGCTCGAGTGATGATCCATCAACCATTAGGCGGTTTTCAAGGTCAAGCTTCTGATATACAAATTCATGCTCAAGAAATTTTACAGGTTAAAAGTCGATTAAATAAAATTATGGCGATGCATACAGGTCAAGATATTAGCGTGATTGAAAGAGATACAGATCGTGATAACTTTATGTCTGCTGAAAAAGCGGTTGAATATGGTTTAGTGGATGCCATATACAGTAAACGATCTTAATAACAGACTAGGTAGGTGGTTAAAGTGAATAAAACAAATTCCGAAAAATTACTTTATTGTACTTTTTGTGGTAAGAGTCAGCATGAAGTTCGTAAACTCATTGCAGGGCCATCATCTATTTATATTTGCAACGAATGTATTGGTTTGTGTAATGATATCTTGAAAGAGGAAACTAAAAATTTTCTTTCCCATGAAGAGTTTATCAGTAAACCTTTACCAACCCCTCATGAAATTCGTGCACATCTTGATGAGTACGTTATTGGTCAAGATCGCGCCAAAAAAGTATTATCTGTAGCGGTTTACAATCATTATAAAAGGTTACGCAACTATTCTAATCCGAGAGATGTTGAATTAGGTAAAAGTAATATTTTATTAATTGGACCAACAGGTAGTGGAAAGACATTATTAGCTGAAACATTGGCTCGATATCTGGATGTTCCTTTTGCAATGACCGATGCCACAACGCTAACGGAAGCGGGTTATGTGGGCGAAGATGTTGAGAATATTATTCAAAAATTACTACAAAATTGCGATTACGACGTTGAAAAAGCGCAACGTGGTATTATTTATGTAGATGAAATTGATAAAATTTCACGAAAATCAGATAATCCATCAATCACACGGGATGTCTCGGGCGAAGGAGTTCAACAAGCATTGTTAAAAATTATTGAAGGTACGGTTGCATCCGTTCCACCTAAAGGGGGACGTAAACATCCTCAACAAGAATTTTTACAAGTTGATACATCAAAAATCCTATTTATTTGTGGTGGCGCATTTAGTGGCTTGGATAAAGTCATTGAAAATCGTGTTTCAACTAATACAGGAATCGGTTTTGGCGCTGATGTTAAAAGTACCAAGCAAAAAGCTTCTGAATCTGAACTGTTAGCCCAAATCGAAGCTGAAGATTTAGTGAAATTTGGCTTAATTCCAGAATTTATTGGACGGTTACCTGTGATTGGTACACTATCTGAACTGGATAAAGATGCGCTAATCAGTATATTGACTGAACCTAAAAATGCATTAACTAAACAATATCAAGCATTGTTTGATTTAGATGGTGTAGATCTTGAGTTTTCTAAAGAAGCATTAGACGCCATAGCCGTCAAAGCGATGCAACGTAAAACAGGGGCGCGTGGTTTACGCTCGATTGTTGAAAATATTTTATTAGATACGATGTATGATTTACCATCAGAAAAAAATATTAAACAAGTGATTGTTGAACAAGACACGGTTGAAAAATCTCAACCACCTAAGCTAGTGTATCGAGATAACACGAAACTTTTAGCTTAATGATAGAAATAAACTGCCATGAAAGTGGCAGTATACTGATGAAAAAATTGTATAAGTAAAACTAAACATTATGTGTGATTGAATTCGTCAAGGCTTTTAAGGAATAATATGTTTTAAACAATAATAAAATAGGCTTGAATATCTCAAAACAATCCCAATATCTACCTAATAAGTTTGTATTACCAGAGAGAACAATATGAAAACAAAACAAACTAAATCAATGATTATGCCTATTTTACCATTACGTGATGTTGTTGTGTTCCCACACATGGTGATCCCTCTCTTTGTAGGACGAAATAAATCTATACGTTGCCTTGAAAGTGCAATGGAAATGGATAAGCAAGTTTTTCTTGTTACCCAAAAAAATCCATCGCAAGATGATCCAGATATTGAAGATTTATATGAAATTGGCACGATAGCGAATATTCTACAATTACTCCAATTGCCAGATGGCACAGTGAAAGTTTTAGTCGAAGGCGTAGAGCGAGCTAAAATAGTTGATATTGTCGATCAAAATGATGATGACTTTTTAATTGCTAATATTAAACCACTTAGTGAGAAAAAACGTGCTCAAGATCTCAATGAAGCGCTTGTCCGCGTTGTATTATCTAATTTTGAAGAATATTCAAAACTCAACAAAAAAATCACACAAGAAGTGGTTGATTCAATTCGTTTAATAAAAGAACCTTCACAATTATCAGATTCTATTGCGGCAACGCTATTTTTGAAAGTGGATCAGAAACAACAAATTCTAGTCACAGCTGATTTAGAAAAACGTTTCGAATTGCTTATTGCAATGATGGAAGCTGAAATCGATTTGTTGCAAGTTGAAAAAAATATTCGTCAGCGTGTAAAACAACAAATGGAAAAAGCGCAAAAAGAATATTACTTAAATGAACAAATCAAAGCTATTCATAAAGAATTGGGTGATATTGATAATAAACCTGATGAGTTTGAAGAGTTAAAAACCAAAATCACTAAAGCAAAAATGCCAAAAGAAGCCACAGAAAAAGCTATGGCTGAACTTAATAAACTTAAGATGATGCCAGCAATGTCAGCGGAAGCGACCGTGGTACGTGGTTATATTGATTGGATGTTACAAGTTCCTTGGCATAAACGAAGTAAAGTGAAAAAAGATATTGAAGCTGCTCAAAAGATTCTAGATAAGGATCATTATGGACTTGAGAGAGTCAAAGACCGAATTTTAGAGTATTTAGCTGTGCAAGGACGAGTCAATAAAGTAAAAGGTCCTATTTTATGTTTAGTTGGGCCGCCAGGTGTTGGTAAAACTTCGCTTGGTCAGTCAATAGCTAAAGCAACAGGGCGAGAGTATGTCCGAATGGCTTTAGGTGGTGTACGTGATGAAGCAGAAATACGTGGACATCGACGTACTTATATCGGTTCTATGCCGGGTAAATTAATTCAACGTATGGTTAAAGTTGGGGTGAAAAATCCATTATTCTTATTAGATGAGATTGATAAAATGGCATCTGATATGCGTGGAGATCCTGCTTCTGCCTTATTAGAAGTTCTTGACCCAGAGCAAAATAATGCATTTAGTGATCACTATTTGGAAGTTGACTATGATTTATCCGATGTGATGTTTGTTGCAACGGCAAATTCAATGAATATTCCTGCTCCATTACTTGATAGAATGGAAGTGATTCGACTTTCTGGTTACACAGAAGACGAAAAATTGAATATTGCTAAACAACATCTAATTGCTAAACAGATTGAAAATAATGGCTTAAAATCAAAAGAAATTGACATTGAAGATTCTGCCATTATCGGTATTATTCGTTATTATACTCGTGAAGCAGGTGTGCGAAGTTTAGAGCGTGAAATAGCCAAAATTTGTCGCAAAGTTGTTAAACAATTAGCGCTAGATAGTAAATTGAAAAAAGTGAAAGTCACGCAAGCTAATTTAGCAGAGTTCTTAGGCGTGCAACGTTTCGATTATGGAAAAACGGATAATGAAAACCGAATAGGACAAGTTATTGGACTTGCCTGGACAGAGGTCGGTGGTGATTTGTTAACTATTGAATCTGTCAGTGTTCCAGGTAAAGGAAAACTTACCTATACTGGATCATTAGGTGATGTTATGCAAGAGTCCATTCAAACTGCATTAACAGTTGTTCGTTCTCGAGCGGAGAAATTGGGTATCAATAGTGATTTTTATGAAAAACGTGATATTCATGTGCACGTGCCAGATGGTGCGACACCAAAAGATGGTCCAAGTGCAGGCATTGCTATGTGTACTTCATTAATATCAACATTAACGGGTAATCCTGTTCGTTCTGATGTTGCAATGACAGGCGAGATCACATTGCGTGGAGAAGTGTTACCAATTGGTGGTTTGAAAGAAAAGCTTCTTGCAGCACATCGTGGTGGCATTAAAACTGTGTTAATTCCAATGGATAATGTCAAAGATCTGGAAGACATCCCAGACAATGTTAAATCTGAAGTTGAAATTATACCTGTAAAATGGATTGATGATGTTATAACCGTAGCACTTCAAAATAACCCATTTGGAATGGAACCTGTTACCAATAAAGTTACTTTAAAACAACCGACTAAAAAGGCGATTAAAAAAGTAAAAGGGAATGTTGAAGTGCCAGCTCGATTAAATTAATTATCTAAATTTCAAAAAGATCAACGCATGTTGATCTTTTTTTTTGCTTAACATTCTGACAATAGCCTATTTTAGTAAATATGCTATACTTGCCAAATTAATTATTGGTTTTATGGAGAATCTTTAGAAATGATGGAAACAATCCGAGCAGCTGCAAACCATGTAGCTGTTAAAATTATATTCGCTATAATTATTATAAGTTTTATTTTTACCGGCGTGTTCAGTGGCGGTAATAGTGCACGTGATGAACAAATATATATAGCGAAAGTGGATGGTGAAGGGATTAGTCGAGCGCAATTTGAGGCTCAGGCTAGTGCAGAATCATCAAGAGCGATGGGTGATAGCACTTTTATTAAACAAATTCGTCGAGATGTTCTTGCTGATCAAATTAATAACTATCTCGCTTACCAATTATCTAAAGAGCTCAACCTTAATATTAGTGACGATCGTTTAAAAGAAATGATTAGCAAGCAAAAGGAATTTTTTGAAAACGGAAAGTTTAGTAATCAAAAATATTTAAATCTTCTTGCGGCAAATAACTTTACACCAGAGGCTTATGCGGAGTCTATTAGAGCAGCTGCACAGCGACAACAGCTTATCAGTTCATTAATCTATAGTGATTTTGTTGTACCAAATGATTCTGATTTTTCACAATTACTTGATCAAACAAGAACTATTTATGCCGCGCCAATCAGTTCTTCTATTGTCAAAATGGATGATGTCAATATTACGACTGAAGATGAGCAAAAATACTATGATGAGCATAAAAATTCTTTTTTTAGAAAGGAAAGAGTTAAATTTAAATACATAGCAAATTCTAAGCAAGATTATCTAAACACTATCAGTATTGATGATAAAGACATTAAAAAAGAATTTAATGATAACCTAAAGGAATATACCTATCCTGCCAAAAAATCGTTTAGTGTGATTTTTGTAAAAGACTATAATCAAGCTGAAGATATCGTCAAAGACCTATCATCGGGTACCGAATTTTCAACAGTATTGAAGAATATTAATCAGAATGAAGATGTTTCCCCTTATGGCAAAAATGGTTCACTAGGTTGGTTTGCTGATAATGATGACTTACCACAACCTTTTAAAGAGGCAAATTTACACAATATTGGTGAAGTTTCTAAACCAATACAAGTCGAAGGTGGTTATGTCATTGTCAAACTAGATGATTTACAAAAAGCTAAATCTATGGATTATGATTATGCAAAATACCAAATTAAGACCAAGCTTCAAGAAAATAAAATTCAACAACATTTTGAAAATGCTGAAGATAAAATGAAGTCAGCGCTAGTTAACCATTCTAACGATTTCGATGCGATAGCTAAAGAGGCTGGTTTAGACGTTAAAGAAACAGATTGGACTTATTATAATGATGCAAGTTCAATTGCTCGTTATCCAGAAGTACGAGATGTCATATTTAGTAGCGACATGATTGCTGATGATAAAGTGACGGGTAAAATTTCAGAAATAATACCTGTAGGACGAGATTTAGACATGTCAGATTTTATCATTCAAGTTGTTGATTATAAACCTGAAGGAATTGCTTCATTTGAAGAGGTAAAAAACGAGATACATCAAAAACTTTATGATGATATTGTTGATAGTCGTTTTAAATCAACAGTAGATGATATTGTGAAAGAGTTAAATGAAAAAGGCACATCAAAACAAGTACAATTTTCTACCAATTATACCTTGAAAAGAGATTCTAATGAACTTGATAGGAAAGTGGTTGATATGGTGTTTAATTTAGTTCCTTCGGCAACCGATAAACGTGTCTATGGGGTTGAATACATCAATAAACATGATGCTTATATCACGGTATTAACACAAGTTAAAGATGGTGAGTGGCAAGATGTTTCATCTTATTTACTGCGTTATTATTTGCAAAATACCTATAATTCTTTAGCTACGGATATGCGTTCTAGAGCAAAAATTGAAATTATGCCAAACTCAAATTTGTGATATACATCGAAAATTTGATATAGACACTGTTAAAACTAAAAGCCACTTGTGTGGCTTTTCTCATTTTTATAACAAGTTAAATCGTTTCATTAAATTAAATGAGATAGTGCTAACGCAAATTTAATTGCGTAACAATTTTAGAGGTTAATTATATGAAACGAATTTCATTATTTGGTATTTTACTATCGTCTTTTATCTTTTCATCAATCAGTTTAGCGGAACCAACGCCAATATCACCCGTTAAGCAAGAACAAAAGCAGACCATTCAAGTTAATATTAATACTGCGTCAGCGCAAGAACTGACAAAAATATTAACAGGAATTGGATTAAGTAAAGCTCAAAAAATTGTTGAATATCGTGAAAAATTTGGACCATTTGTATCGGTTGAACAACTTAAAGAAGTCTCTGGTATCGGGCAAGCCACTCTTGATAAAAACATCGGGAAAATAGCGTTGTGATATTATTTTCCACCAATTCATATTGGTGGAAAATGCCTAACCCTAATAATCTACCGGATCGACATCTATATTCCAACGTACTCGTGAACTTTCTCCCCACTTTTCAATGTTGAGAATAAGTTTATCCAATATTTTTTGTAACAATTTGCGATTAGTATGTTGTAAAAGTAATTGCCACCGATGGTAGTCTGCCTTTTTGGCTTGATTTGCCGGCATCGGGCCAAGTTGCCATAAACCTAAATCACAGTTTGCTTTTAACCAGTCATGAATTTTTTGTAAAAAAATGGGGGCATAATGATTATTACGATCTGCTGCACGGATCAATACTTGATAGCTAAAAGGGGGTAACTGTGTTAATTGACGTTCGTGTAGTGTTACGCTTGCAAATTTTTGATATCCCTCATTTAATAAAATATTAAGAAGTGGGTGATCTGGATGATAGGTTTGCAAAATAACTTCGCCAGCTTTGGTTGCCCTACCGGCCCGACCAGAAACTTGAGTATAAATTTGTGCAAATCGTTCTGTTGCTCTAAAATCACTTGAAAATAGCGCTCCGTCTACATCGATAATTCCAACTAAAGTAACATCTGGAAAATGATGGCCTTTCGCTAAAATTTGAGTGCCAACTAAGATATGAGCTCCGCCTTGTTGAATATCATGTAAATAATTATTCAATGCGCCTTTTTTACTGACTGTATCGCGATCAATGCGACTAATTTTAATATCGGGGAATAAAACTTCGAGTCTTTTTTCAAGCTGTTCAGTTCCAAATCCAATTGGCACGAGGTGAGTCGATCCACATTTAGGGCATTGTTGAGGAACAGCTCGTGGTGTATCACAATGGTGACAACTCAATTTGTGCTGTTTGTGATGATAAGTATAGGGTCTGTCACAACGAGGACATTCTGCAATCCAACCACAGTCATGGCAGATCAGTAATGGTGAAAAACCCCGTCGGTTTAAAAAGAGCATGACTTGATTATTATCAGATAAGTGTTTCTGGATTTGCTCAATTAATGGTTGTGATAATCCTGCATCGAGGTTTAAACCTCGAATATCTAAAATAGACTGTTTAGCCAGCGTTGCATTACCCGCTCTTTCAGTAAGCTGGAGTAACTGATATTTATGATAGATAGCATTTTTGAGCGTTTCAAGTGAAGGTGTTGCAGAACCCAACAAAATCGGAACATTTTCAATTTTGGCTCGAATTATTGCCAAATCTCGAGCATGATAGCGCCAACCTTCTTGTTGTTTATAAGAGCTATCATGTTCTTCATCGATAATAATGATACCTAACTCTTTAAATGGTGTAAAAAGTGAAGAGCGTGTTCCAACGACAATAGCTGTTTCGCCATTACGACTTCTTAACCATACCCCCAGTCTTTCTTTGACCGTTAATCCTGAGTGTAAAATGTCAATCGGTGCATTAAAACGTTGTTTAAATCGGGTAATGGTTTGCGGTGTGAGACTGATTTCAGGTACTAATACCAATGCTTGTTTTCCCATTGATAACACGTGAGATAAAATATTTAAATAGACTTCAGTTTTGCCTGAACCGGTCACTCCCTCTAAAAGAAACACATTAAAATTATCAATCTGTTTATTGACGCTTTGAATGGCATTTGATTGTTGTGCATTGAGTTCAATTGTAGTTGTATTTGTTGAATAGCAAGTTTGCCATTCAGTACTGTCTGGTAAACAACGGACTTGTTCTATTAACTGTTTTTTCTGTAATGCAAGATAGACAGCTGAATTAAAGTCGGTTTCTTGTAGCGTATCATTTTTTAATGCTAATAATAGTTGTTTTTGTTTGGTCGCACGAGGCATTGAGTCTATATTGAACTGCTTACCAAGCTCAGTTAATTGCCATTTTTTAATTTCATCCTTACTTGCTGCTCGTCCTTGTCTTAATAAAATGGGTAAAGCATGAAATAACACCTCACCTATTGGATAATGATAATAACTTGCTGCCCAATTTAATAATTGCCATATTGAATCATTAAATATGGGTGATTCATCAACAATTGATTTTATGGATTTCAAATGACTAATATCAACATCGGTATGTTTATCGATATTAACAATTATGCCTATTGCATCACGATGACCAAAAGGAACCTTCACCCGCATACCAATTTGAGCAGGCATAGTTAATTGATAATCATAAAGTTGGTGTAATGGTACAGGTAAAGCTACATGAGCGATAAGCATGAAAAATCACATCAATGGTTAAATTAAACTCGTATTGTACGTAAAATTAAATGAACTCGCAAAAGCTACACCATGAAATCTAATTTTAAGATGTGAAAAGTGGTTTCAAGTTGTAAAATTTGCTATCTTGATCTTATCGGATTTTTGATGACTATGAAAGGGATAAAAGATGTCAGAGTTATTTTCACATATTAATCAGCGTGGTGATGCGCACATGGTTGATGTCTCAGAAAAAAAAATAACAACGCGAGAAGCGAAAGCAGAGTCAATAATTTTAATGAGTGAAAAAACATTAAATATGATTCTAGAAGAAAAGCATCAAAAAGGGGATGTGTTTGCAACAGCACGAATTGCTGGGATTCAAGCAGCAAAAAAGACTTGGGAACTGATTCCTTTATGTCATCCATTATTATTAACTAAAATTGAAATCAATATTCAAGCAGATATTGATAAAAGTTGTATAAGAATTGAATCTTTTTGCCGATTAAATGGGCAAACCGGCGTTGAAATGGAAGCGCTAGTTGCTGCCTCGGTTGCCGCATTAACCATTTATGATATGTGTAAAGCAGTTCAAAAAGATATGGTAATAACACAAGTAAGGTTGCTATCAAAAACCGGTGGAAAATCCGGTGATTTTGTTGTACAAACATAGAAATAGAACATCATGAATAAAATTATTTTTTTTGCTCAAACCAGAGAGTTAGTTGGAATAGATAATATTAAATTGAATGCCGAACACTGGTCTATTTCCGAACTTATTGAGCATCTTAGTCAACGCGGTGATAAGTGGGCATTGGCATTAAAAGAAAAAACAGTATTATGTGCAGTGAATCAAACATTTGTGGATGTTAACTATATTATTCAATCAGGCGATGAAATTGCATTTTTCCCGCCCGTAACGGGAGGATAAAATGGATATAATTAAAATTGACGATGAATCGATTAATACTAATGACATTATTAGCTGGCTTTCTGAATTACCACAAGATGGTGCGGTGGTAACATTTATTGGTAAAGTTCGTTGTACAGAAAAAAAAAACATTGGACTTTATTTGGAGCATTATGCGGGAATGACAGAAAAGGTATTGAGCAATATTATTGTACAAGCTCGACAACGTTGGCAATTGAGTCGAATCGCTGTCATTCATCGAGTGGGTAATATTAAAACCAATGAAAAAATTGTATTTGTGGGCGTGAGTAGTGCACATCGTTCAGATGCATTTGCGGCAGCTGAGTTTATTATGGATATATTAAAAAATGAAGCGCCATTTTGGAAAAAAGAAAATACTATTGATGGTAATAATTGGGTTGAAGCAAAAAAATCTGACGTTGATGCATTGAAAAAATGGTATTAATTACTATTTACTATATAATAGCTATGTTATGTCAATTTATTTTTAATGAGAGGTAAGGAATGGCAGGATATACTCCTAATGGTTCAATTATTGAACAATCCGGTAGCCGTGTGCAAACATATATGAGTCATGTTTATGGTTGGATGACGGTAGGTTTGCTTTTAACGGCAATGATTGCGTGGTTTGCATCAACGAATGTGCATCTTATGCGAGTATTATATAACATAATGTGGGTTCTATTGATTGCTGAGCTTGGATTAGTATTTGTTATCTCTGGTTTAATTAACCGATTATCAGGTGCAGCGGCGACAACATTATTTATGTTATATTCAGTCTTAAATGGTTGTACTTTTTCTATTTATTTCCTTGTTTATACCTCATCTTCAATAGCAAGCGTCTTCTTTATCACTGCGGGTATGTTTGGTGCACTTGCATTTTATGGGTATACGACAAAACGTGATTTATCCGGTTTTGGGCGTTTCCTATTTATGGGATTAGTTGGTATTATTATCGCTTCGATCGTAAATATATTTTTACAAAGTGAACCATTAATGTGGGCAGTTACCTATATTGGTGTTTTTGTTTTTGCAGGGTTAACAGCGTATGACACTCAAAAATTAAAAGAATTAGGCGAAAACATATCACAAGATGACCCGAATATGTTTAGACGTTATGTTATTCTTGGAGCATTAACGCTTTATCTTGATTTTATCAACTTGTTTATTTTGTTGTTAAGAATTTTTGCTGATCGTCGATAGTTTCAAATTTATTCATATAGTAAGGGCTCTTTTGAGCCCTTATTGCTCTCGTTGTAATCCAACTTTTAAGCATCAACTTTTCTGTAAATGGAATTTTAATTATATCTTACTGTATTATCTAATTGATATATGGCTGAATATTTTTAAAAGTAATCAATTATTATGAAAAAATTATATACATTTATTTTAATCAATACCTTCATCTCATCCATAATTGCAATCAGATACTTTTTGATACCTGGAGTCACGTTTTCATGGCAAAGTGGTTTTTTTTCATTTTTTGCCGTGCTAGGGCATTTTTTTTCATTTTATCTTCTGATTTTTTTGATTCTCGTTTCTTTAATTTGGTTAAAAAAATGTTATTTTAATACTATTGCTGCTTTGTTGGTTAGTTTAGCGCAGATAGTATTATTTTGTGATACGATTGTTTTTCAACAATATCGCTTTCATATTAATCAATCAGTTCTTTCAT
The DNA here is from genome assembly GCF_046635785.1 of Gilliamella sp. CG16. Lineage (NCBI taxonomy): Bacteria > Pseudomonadati > Pseudomonadota > Gammaproteobacteria > Orbales > Orbaceae > Gilliamella > Gilliamella sp. CG16. The sequence goes on along the minus strand of NZ_JBIDFL010000001.1, from coordinate 497,139 downwards.
TAGTCTTTTCTGGACAAGTGGTAGATTTTTCAATTATTACTTATATTGTAATGTTAGCACTTGCCACTTTAGTATTTTGTATCGAATTACTTATTCTGTGTTTTTTAGATAAAAAGATGACTAAATCAAAAGATCATCGAAAGAAGACACGAATGATTGTTATAGCCACAATCATGTTATTGGGTGCTGCGTTAATTAGTCATGTAATCCATATGGTGGCTTTCTATTATGCTTATTCACCCATTATGGTAGTTAAAGAGTATCTTCCTCTTTATCGTCCCTTTACTTCAAAAAAAATCATGGGTTTTTTTGATAAAGCAGGGGAGCGTAAAGTGATTAATCAGTACACCAAATCAAGTGCAAATATCTATTATCCTAAAAATAGTTTAGTGATTGATCCTGAAAATAAAGAAAAAATGAATATTATGTTTATCGTCTTAGATTCATGGCGTTACGATACTTTCAATGAAGATAATTCACCCAATACCTATCGATTTGTTAAACAAAATAATGGTGTCATTTTTGATAATCATTATTCAACAGGTAATGCAACCCGTACTGGAATTTTCGGATTATTTTATGGTATCCCTGGTACTTATTGGGATGCATTTTTGCGTAATAGTATTCCCTCACTTTTTATTACTACTTTACAGCAACAAAATTATAATATTGGTATTTTTACCTCTGCTAAAGTTTCGTCTCCTGAATTTGACCGCACAGCATTTGTAACCATTAAAAATTTGAGAATTAGCAGTCCAAATGGTACGCCTTCATATCGTGATAAACAGATGACCAATGATTGGCTAGCTTGGTATCAAAATCGGGATACCTCTAAACCGACTTTTTCGTTTTTATTTTATGATGCTCCTCATGGTTATGATTTTCCAAATGACTTTGAAGTAAAGTATAAACCCGTAGGCGATATAAATTATATCACCTTGAATAATAATACTAATCCACTGCCAATTCTTAATCGTTATAAACAGAGTGTCTATTATGATGATTATTTGATGCAAAATATTTATGATGAACTAAAAAAATCGGGAACACTCAATAATACGTTAATAATTATTACGGGTGATCATTCTCAAGAAATCAATGATAATGGACTAGGGTTTTGGGGGCATAATGGGAATTATACCGATGCACAAACTAAGGTGCCTTTTATTATCATTGGAGCGAAAGATATAAAAATCCTTCAGGAAAATAGTCAACGTTTGACAAGTCATGAAGATGTTGTACCTTCGTTAATGAAACATTATTTACATGTTCAAAATGACATATCTGATTATTCAACAGGGTATGATTTATTTAGTCCAATCACAGATAGAAATTGGTTGTTAATGTCAAATTACAGTTCTTATGCGGTACGAACGTTGGATAATATCTATTTTGTTAATCGAATGGGTATTAGCCATTATATGGATTCACGAAATCATGAAGTTGATCAAACGCCAAACTATCAATACATTCAAGATGCGATGAATAAAATGCGATACTTTTATCAGGAAGGTAATAAATAAAATTATGCCACCAAAATTTTGGTGGCATAAGATGATGTTATTTAACATCAGCACAATTCAGACAATAAATATAGCGATTTTGTTTATCGGTAAATTTATCCCATAAAGAGACTTGTTCACGAATTTGTTTTACTTCAGGAAGTTTTTCAAATAAAACTTCCGCCGTTGATTTTGGTAACATAGCAATCATATCTGAATAAAAGGCGCTAAACCAGTTGACTTCCGGTTTTTGCCAATCAATTCGATAGTCAGTTAAATTAGCTAACGTTGCGGCGATTTCAATGGCATCATCAAAATCACCTAGTTTATCTACTAACCCATTTTTAAAGGCTTCTTCACCTAGCCAAACTTGGCCTTGACCAATTTTATCCACTGCTTCTGTGGTCATTTTACGTGATTTTGCCACCAAAGAAATGAATGTACTATAACCATTATCAATATTCATCTGTATGAGTTGATTCATCTCTTCAGGCAAGTTTTTAGCAAAGTTATTATTTGCCAATGGAGAAGTTGACACGCCATCACTATAAACCCCTATATGAGAAAGCGAGTTTTCGAAAGTTGGAATCATTCCAAAAATACCAATAGATCCAGTTATCGTATTAGGGCTAGCAACAATATAATCCGATGCAGTTGAAATCCAGTATCCTCCTGACGCAGCCATACCACCCATTGAAACCACAATAGGAATTTGATATTCATGTAATGCTTCAAGTTCGCTACGAATGGCTTCTGATGCTTCTACACCGCCACCAGGACTATTGACTCTTAACACAACAGCTTGAATGTTATTGTCGGTTAAATTTTCACGAATTGTTCTGAGTTGATCAACAATTTCTTGACTGCCGGCGATATTGCTATCATTTTCACCATCTGAAATCGTACCATTTACAAAAACTATAGAAATAAGCGGTTTAGAAACAGAATTAGTATCCTGTTTTTTATCATCTTTTAATTTGTAGTCATAAATACTGACTTCAGGTAAATCTTTATCTTTTAGAACAAATTCATAAAAATCTTGTTCAAAAAGGTAATCCGATTTTACGAAATCCACTAAACCATTTGATAACGCATATTGACTCATGCTGCCATTAGCCTCGTGCAATCTAGATAGCATGATTTCCGGACTAGGAACCAGTTGTGATGGTGCTTGTTTTCGTTGGGAAGCAATATCATTTAAATAATTATTCCACATCAATGTTAACCATCTTGTGGTATTCGCTTTTGCTTCAGCAGACATATCATTACGGATAAAAGGCTCGATAGCTGATTTGTAGGTACCAACACGGAAAACATGCGTGTTCACTTTTAAATTATCCAGTAAAGTCTTGTAATATAGGTTATTAGCAGCAAGCCCATAGACATTAATGGCACCTTGCGGGGTAAGAGAAATTTTATCAGCATAACTTGCTAAATAATATTGGCTTTGATTAAAGTTTGTGCCTGAGGCATAAATGGGTTTATTCGCCTTTTTAAATTTAGTGAGATATTTACCTATATATTGTAGTGAACTCAAATCTGCCCCAACAAAATTATCTAATCTTAATACCATATTTTCAATATTTGGATCTGCGGCAGCTTGATCTATCTTTTGTGTTAATTCAAATAAACTGTTTTCTCGAGCAAGATTTACTCGTTTTCCATATATCTTGTTTTGTAAATGATAAATATCATCATTATAAAGTGTGCTATCAACAATAACACCTTCAAGATCTAAAACTAATGTGCCATTTTGTGGAACGTCGTCTAAACTTTGTGATTCTTTAAATAATGCAATAAAACTTGAAATGAGTAATATGGCAATCAAGAATATAATGTTAAAAAAAAGCTCTCTTAGGAAATTGATAACTTTCCATATGGATTTAATGACGGATAAAACAGACATAGTAAATGACCCTTTCATAATGATTTATCTAATTTTTTAGCTTCAATATTTCTTTTCTTAAAATACTTCTTATCTTCAAATCTTAAACAAGTTAATTTTCCACCCCAACAACATCCCGTATCAAGTGCAAAAATATTTTCTGGCGTACCTTTACCATTCAGTGCCGCCCAATGTCCAAAAACGATACAATATTCAGGCGGTATTTGGCTAGGAATTAAAAACCAGGGTTTAAGTTTGGTTGGCGCTTGCTCAGGTGGTTTTTTATAATAAAAATCAAGTCGACCATCATCATAACAAAATCGCATACGTGTTAACGCATTGGTGGCATAACGTAGACGATCAAAACCTTGTAATTCAGATGACCATTCATCCGGAAAGTTTCCATACATTTTGTCAAGAAAGAGGGGATAAGAATCACTAGATAATATTTTATTGAGATCATCCGCACATTTTTTTAATGTTTCCATATCCCACTGCGGTGAGACACCTGCATGGGTCATAATGATTTTTAACTTTTCATCAATTTGAACTAAAGGCTGTTTACGTAACCAATTCATCAATTCATCATAGTCTGGTGCATTGATCACCTCTTCAAGATTATCTTTCTTTTTAGGCGGCGTAACATTAGCATAAACTGATAACAAATGAAGATCATGATTACCTAATACCAGCCGAATTTGGCTGGTATTCGTTTTGACAAATCTTAAAACTTCTAATGATTTAGGACCTCGTGCTACAAGATCACCTGTTAGCCATAACGTATCGGTTGAGGAAAATCCAGCTTTTTCAAGCAATCGCATAAACTCATCATAACAACCATGAATATCACCGATAAGTAAGTTTGCCATGACATCATTTCCATGCGTTGGCAAGCTGGCAATATTGCTGCACAGTTAAATTTTCAGCTCGTAGCGTTGGATCAATATCTAATTCAATGAGTTGTTCTACAGAGAACATATTGGATAAGCTATTACGAATCGTTTTACGTCTTTGGTTAAAGGCTTCAGTAGTTAATCGAGAAAGTATCTTAACATCATTAACTAAGTAAGGTTTTTGCTTATAAGGGATTAATTTAACTACCGCCGAATCAACTTTAGGCGCAGGTTTAAAAGCACTCGGAGGAACTTCTAAAACGGGAATGATTTGGCAATAGTATTGTGCCATAACACTCAATCTACCATAATCTTTGCTATTCGGCGCTGCGACCAAGCGTGTAACCACCTCTTTTTGTAGCATAAAATGCATATCAGTGATGATATTTGCAAATTCAAAAAGGTGAAACATTAAAGGTGTGGAAATATTATAAGGTAAATTACCAAACACGCGTAATGGTTTACCTAATTCAGTTGCAAGTATATTAAAGTCATAATTAAGTGCATCTTGTTCGATTACGGTCAACTTGTCAGTTAATAAAGGATTTTGTTTTAGTCTTTCCGCCAAATCACGGTCAATTTCTATGACAGTAAGGTGATCGACAAGTTTACTCACGGGTATAGTTAGTGCTGCAAGACCAGGCCCAATTTCAACAAGTGCCTGATCTTTATTAGGTTGAATTGCGGCAACAATACTTTCAATAATATAATCATCATGTAAAAAGTTTTGCCCAAAACGTTTACGGGCAAAATGTCCTTGGTGAACTCGATTATTCATTATCATCTACACCTTTGATTTTGATATATGCGTCACCTTTTAACTCTTGAATCCAGATTTGAGATTCTTCAGCAAATTTACGATTAAATATAAGTCGATAAGCATGATCTTGTTTTGCTGATTCGGTTTTGTCTGCCTTTCTGGTATCGAGTAGCTGAATTAAATGCCAACCATAAGCAGATTGAACAGGCTGACTGATTTCACCTTTTTTAAGTTTAAGTAATCCATTTTTAAAGCCGGTATCATAACGTTCTGGCATACTCCAACCTAAATTACCGCCGTTATCGGCTGAACCGGGATCTTCAGAATACGCTTTCGCTGCTGCTTCAAAAGTGGTAGCACCACTCACGATTGCTTTTCGAATGTCTGTTAATTTCTGTTTAGCTATTTGGTCTGTAACAAGGACATTTGTTTTAATCAAAATATGACGAGCATCCACTTCTTGAACAGTAATTGCTTTTGGTTTTTCAGTGCGAGTATCATCAACTTTTAAAATATGTAATCCTACCCCAGAACGAATTGGTCCTATGATGCTATCCTTAGGTGCACGAACTAAACGTTCTTCAAATATCGTTGGTAGCTCGTTGAGTTTACGCCACCCCATGTTACCGCCTTTTAAGGCAAGATCATCGTTTGAATATGAGGCAGCCAGTTTAGCAAAATTTTCGCCTTTTTTAGCTCGATTGATTACATCCCGTGCTTTTTCGGTTGCAACATCAACTTGTTGTTTAGACGCTTTCTCAGGAATAGCAATTAAAATGTGACTAATCTTTACGCTTAAATTATTCGTGAGTTGTTTGGTCAAACTTTTTGATAGATTTTCCACTTCTTTGTCAGAAATATTGATACGATGTCTAACTTCATTCATACGGGTTTGATCAATTAGCATATCGTTATGAATACGTTCACGATAAGCTGAATAACTAATTCCCATTGTTGATAACTTACTGCGTAATTGATTGACGGTCATGCCATTTTCACTTGCAATCTGAGCTATTGCTTTAGTTACTTCATCATCACTGACTGTAATTTTAGCTTTAGCTGCTTTTTGTAATATTAAGTTTTCAACAATTAAACGATCAATGATTTGTTGACGAAGTATTTTATCATTCGGTAAATTGTTAGGATTTGTGCTTGCTTTAATGGTTTTAAGCATTTCTTGAACATCACTTTCTAAAATGACGTTATTATTGACAACAGCAGCAACCTGCTCAATAACGCGTGGCGCAGCATTTGCTGTTAAAGGATTAAGCAAACCAATACTTAAACTTAAATTTAACGCAATAATTAGTTTTAATAATTTCATATTTTTAACTCATTTTTTTGCTATAGTGTCATTGCTATAGTAATAAATTAATTGATTATGTTTTTTTGAACAATTTATTCAAACGCTGAGACATAAGGAAGTTTGCCGTAATTTAACATTTTTGCTTTTGCGTCACTTCGGCGTCCAAATCCTTGTAATTCAAAGTTTAAAGACAATTTATTTTCATATTTACTTTTATGCGTATCGATATTCCAATCAGTTAGTTTTCGTCCATATTGCACTGTCATCCCCCAACAACAGTCGCTGTAATGTAATCCAACAAACCCATCGACCATTTGTCCTTTTTTGACATCATGATAATACGATCCAACTGCTGAAACTGTTTCAGAGAGTGGCCAAGTAGTCATAATACCAGTTTGAGAAATATTTTGCTTATAGTTATTATAAATCGAGTTTAAATCAACCGTATCGATGTATTTATGATTTGCATAACGGTATGATAATTGAATTAATTTATTACTCGAAGGACGATATTCAAAAATACTGTTGGCTAATGATATTGCATCAAGGCGAGTATCATATTGTACCCCACCTCTAAATACAATTTCATCTGAAATTTGCCAAAAGTTGTCTGCTGCCCAAGTTATACTACCCGTATCAGAATTTCTATCCAATTTGGTATTGTTTTCACTGGTTCTTGATTTAGTAAAATACGTGGTTTGCCCAATCGAAAAATTGAATCGTTCAACTTTATTTATATCATAGAAACGTGTTGTTATACCGGTTGAAATTTTATTAGTAGATGGAATTCGGTCTAGACCGCTATAAGGTTGATCCCTAAATAATCCGATATAATCTGATTGGAGTAAGGTCGAATCGTAATTTAATATATTCGATTGTTTCTTATAAGGTATATAAATGTATTTTACACGTGGCTCTAATGTTTGGGTATAGCCTTCAATGAGGGTTGTATCTCGTTCAAAAATAATTTTACCATCAATCGATATTTTGGGTATAAATCGACTGACATTTTTATCAAGATTTTTGAAACGGTTACTATTACTTGGTAAATCTTGATTGTAATAAGTGGCCATAAAACCAGCTTCAGTTGATATCGAAGACCAAGAATTAGTTAACGTATAGTTTAATGTTGGTTCGATGTGAGTACGCCAAGTTTTAGGTTCATTTTTTCCTTTACTTACAAAATGACTGATTTGCGCATAGTTTTTAAATTTAAATGGCCCGAAATCATAATTGTAATAGGTAATATCTAACTGAGGTTGAGTTTGATAAAGATTATCTTTTAAATTAGTACGGAAAGTCTGAAAGTTTAATTGGCTTAATGTAATGTCCCAATTTTCGTCGTTATAACCCAACTGATAAAGCTGAGAAAGGTAACCCGCCGTTGATGAAACATAATCGGAATCTAAATCCGAAAGATATTGGTTATCACTGACACGTGTAGCATTAATTTTTAGTCGCCAATTGTAATTAATCAGTTCATCGTTTTTCCAATAGAATAACCAGCGTTGACGATTATCATCATAATTAATACCATTGGCTTTATTATCACGGTCTTTATTATATTGACTATCATGTTGTAGCCAATCAAAGGCAAGCGTACCCGCACCAAGTTCGTTAAGATAACGGAACTCAGTTTTTAATTGAAATCCTCTTTTTACTAGGATTCTTGGTTGAAAAGTTGCATCATAGTTAGGTGCAATATTCCAATAAATAGGTAGCGAAAAATCAACGCCATCTTTGTTATTAAAGCTAAGATTCGGCATTAATAACCCTGAACGTCGTTTATTTCCGGTAGGTAATTGTAAATAAGGTGAATATAAAACAGGTATTTTTCCCACTCGAAAAACCGCATTCCAAACTTCAAGCAATTCTTCTTTGTTGTCATGAATTACGGTTGTACCCTTGATACTCCAAGTATTGTTATCAACAGGACAAGACGTAAAACTACCATTTTTCAAGATCACATAACGATTATTCTCAAGTTTGATTTCATCGGCTTGACCACGACCAAGGCGATTTACCAAATGGTATTTACTTGATGTTATTGCAGTATCGTTATTATTAAGATTCATCGATGCATGATCGCCTTTCATTTGAATTAAATTATCTTGATAATTGATACTGCCATCGAGGGTGACGGTTTGGGTATTATTTTGTGAGTTTATTGTTACTCTATCGGCTTTTATAACCCGATTGCCTTGTTCAATTGATACATTACCCTTGTAAGTGGCTGTATTTGGATAGTTAGCTTCAAATTCGTTTGATTCAGCATTAACCGGTAATGTATTGATATTACCATTGACTAATGGTCGATCAAATCTAGGCACATTATTTAGACATTGAGCGTTATTGCTATCAGATTTTGGCAAAGCAATAGCATAACAAACATTGTTATATAAGGAAAAAACTATGGTTAATGTGATTAGTGATGGCGTTAATTTTTTCATCAATGATTAAAATTAATTATGTTTTTTATAATTAACACATTATAACGGTTATTTATAAAAGTGCGAATGAAAAATTAACGTTTTCCTTTGCGTTTAAATGTTTTATTGAGTTGTTTGACCATGATTACTCGTTTTTCAGGCGATGTAAATTGAAATTCATCCCACCATTTAGCCAGTTCAAGTAATTCGCCTTTTTCAATTGATGCTCGCATTTCAAGAAGATCATAAGCAGCACGAAACTTAGGATTTTCTAAAATTGCAAATGCTCGTTTGCCTTCTCTTTTCTTCATGCGTAGCTGTAAACGCCATATATCGCCCATAATAGAGGTTAACCGTCGAGGGATGGCAAGCACTTTACATTGTTCAGCAAGAACATCGTTGATAGCAACAGAAAAAGCGTCGTGAAATTGCAAACCACCTTCAATACAAGTTAATTGTGTTTGCTCAATAATTGGGTACCAAAAAAATGCAGCAAACAAAAATGCCGGATTAACCCTTTTATTATTAGCAATGCGATAATCGGTATTTTTAAGAACTTGCTCAATGATTTTTTCTAAAAAGCTATTTTGATTATTTGTGAACAATCGGTTAATAGCTGGAAAAAGTTGTTCAAAAAGATGATATTCTTTTAATAATTTATAAGTTGCGTAACCATTTCCCGTTTGTAAAAGTTTGAGCGACTCATCAAAAAGTCGAGCAGCTGGAATATTTTTCAATAATGGTGCTAGGTGCTTAATGGGTTTTGCTGTTTGTGCTTCAATTTCCATATCCAATTTAGCGGCAAAGCGTACCGTTCTTAACATCCTGACCGGATCTTCTCGGTAGCGTACTTGAGGATCGCCGATTAAGCGAATTAGACCTTTTTGTAAATCTGTAATACCGCCACAATAATCACGTAAGCTAAAGTCTTTTAAACTGTAATACAGTGCATTTATGGTGAAATCCCGACGGATAGCATCTTGCTCTATGGTTCCGTACACATTATCGCGTAATAACATTCCGGCTTGCGAACGTCTAGACATATTGGTTTGATCCAATTGATTATCATGTTCACCACGGAAAGTTGCCACTTCAATAATTTCTTTACCAAACATAATATGGGCAAGTCTAAAACGTCTTCCAACTAAACGGCAATTACGGAAAATCTTTTGTATTTGTTCTGGTGTCGCATTGGTTGTAATATCGAAGTCTTTTGGCTTTTTGCCTAAAAGAAGATCCCGAATACACCCTCCAACTAAATAAGCCTCATACCCTTGTTTATTTAATCGATGAAGTACTTTAAGCGCATTTTCACTTATCTCTTTGCGAGAGATATTATGTTCATTACGAGGAATGGACACATAATGTGATTCAGGGTGTTTATCATGGCAAAACATTTTACGATAAAAGCGGGAAACTTGTTTAAAAATAGCGCACCTCAAAATTTGTTATAAATTGTAAACCAAATATAATGCCGAATTATAGCCTAATTGAATTTAACTTTCCACGGCTCAAACCAATAACTATTAAGTAATCATTAAACTCCTTGAATAAGTCGTAGTAAAACAGTCAATGATTTTTCTATCTGATTTTTTTAAATACAATTATCAAAAATAACATTTATTTATATAGTACAATATAGTAATATCGTTCAATCAAAACGACTTATTTAATTTCGTTTGTATCTATGTAATATCATGGAACTGATTATAATTATTTAAACTTATACTTGAATTTTTTTGAGTTAATTGTAGGGAAACAATAATTTCCAGCAACAGACACAACGTTAAAACATGATTACAAGACATTTTTACCGTTAATTTTTATACTGCAATTAAGTTCCCAAAATCACTTGAGTATATACTATTAACTGATAACTTATCGGGGGCATTATGAATATTCGTGATTTAGAATATTTTGTTTCTTTAGCTGAATTCCGGCATTTTCGTAAAGCAGCTGATGCTTGTAATGTAAGTCAACCAACCTTAAGTGGACAGATCAGAAAATTGGAAGATGAACTTGGCGTAATGTTGTTAGAACGCACTAGTCGCAAGGTTTTATTTACTCAAACTGGCATGATGCTTGTAGAACAAGCCAAAGAGATATTACGTAATATCCAAATTTTGAAAGAGATGGCAAGCCGCCAAGGTGAAGAGATGTCAGGGCCAATGCATATTGGATTAATTCCCACCATTGCACCTTATTTATTGCCTCATGTCATCACGGTTTTACATGAATCTTTCCCTCAATTAGAACTTTATTTGCACGAAGCTCAAACGGCCAATATTGTTGCACAACTTGAAAGTGGTAAACTTGATTGTGCGATTGTTGCTCAAGTTAAAGAGACAGCACAATTTATTGAATTACCTTTATTTGATGAACCAATGTTCTTAGCTGTACCTACAAATAGCGATTTAGCTAATCAAAAAACCATCAAGCTTTCAGATTTGAAAGGGCAAAAATTCCTCATGTTAGAAGACGGACACTGTCTACGTGAACACGCTATGGGTTATTGTTTCCAAGTTGGAATCGACGAAGACAAGCAATTTAAAGCAACAAGTCTTGAGACTTTACGCAGTATGATTTCAGCCGGTCGTGGAATTACTTTATTTCCTGAGTTAGCCGCGCCAAACGAGCGAACTCGTGATAATATTTGTTATATCCCTTGTACTGATCCTGTTCCTTCACGAAGTATTGAGCTGATTTATCGACCAGGTTCACCATTACGGTCTCGTTATGAAACCATTGCTAAAACAATTCGTGATCATATGCCAAAAGTATTTGCTGAAAAAGAAAAATTACTTAACGTGGCGAAATAATTATTTTAGAACGAATCAATTTATTTAAAGTTATTAAAAATAAAAATGAAAAATAGCAAATCAGGTGGCGTGCGTGCAAAACAAAAAGAAAAAACACGCCGTAGCTTAATCGATGCAGCATTTAATCAACTTAACGCAGAGCAAGGTTTTGCAAGTTTAAGTTTGCGTGAAGTTGCACGTGAAGCAGGTATTGCAGCGACCTCTTTTTACCGTCATTTTCGAGATATGGATGAGTTAGGTTTAGCAATGGTTGACGAAAGTGGTCTAACACTTCGTCAATTATTACGTCAAGCTCGAAAACGTATTGAGAAAGGAGGCAGTGTCTTACGCACCTCTGTCACAACTTTCATTGAGTTTATTGATAAAAATCCGAAAGTTTTTTTATTATTACTACGTGAAAAAGCCGGAACCTCATCAGCTTTTCGCTCCGCTATCGCTCGCGAAATACAACATTTTATTGTTGAACTGGTTGATTATCTTGATAATGCCAATAACATGCCCCATTACTATAATGAAGCTCAAGCAGAGGCAATGGTAACCATTGCATTTAATGCGGGTGCGGAAGCAATTGATTTTGATATCGTTCAACGTCAGGAACTTATCGAAGATCTGATATTTCAACTTCGTATGGTTTCACGTGGCGCCTATTATCTTTATCATAAAGAACAAATTAAACTCGAAAATCGCTAATTTAATTTTTTTATTTAATAAAACCTATAATTTGGTTATAAAAAAACTGCGGTTTAAACCGCAGTTAAATAAAATGATTTAATCAATAATCATTAAAGATTCTGTAATACTTTTTCAACACTATCTTTCGCATCACCAAATAACATATAGCTATTTTCTTTAAAAAATAGTGGGTTTTGTACGCCTGCATAACCCGTATTCATTGAACGTTTAGAAATAATCACCGTTTTCGCTTTCCAAACTTCAAGTACAGGCATGCCTGCGATAGGGCTATTTGGATCTTCTTCTGCCGCAGGGTTAACCGTATCATTTGCACCAATGACCCAAACAACATCTGTATCAGGAAAATCATCATTGATTTCGTCCATTTCTAGTACGATATCATAAGGGACTTTAGCTTCTGCTAATAATACATTCATGTGACCTGGTAAACGTCCTGCAACGGGGTGAATCCCGAATCTTACTTCAATTCCCATACCACGTAGTTTTTCTGTAATATTACTGACAGCGCCTTGTGCTTGCGCAACTGCCATACCATAACCTGGTACAATAATGACAGAACGCGCTTCTTTTAACGTTTGTGCAACTTCAGCAGGTTGCATTTCACGATATTCACCTTGTTCTTCATCAGTAGTGTTAGCTGAGCTACCGTCAGTACCAAAACCGCCTGCAATAACGCTAATGAAAGAGCGATTCATTGCTTTACACATAATATAAGAAAGAATGGCGCCTGAAGAACCAACTAATGCGCCGGTAACAATTAATAAATCATTACTTAGCATAAATCCGGCAGCGGCGGCAGCCCAACCTGAATAGGAGTTTAACATCGAAATAACCACAGGCATATCTGCACCACCGATAGATGCAACAAGGTGGAAGCCAAATACGAATGCAATAATGGTCATGGCAAGTAAGCAGACCAGTGCGCCAGCGCCTGTTTTTAGCTCAATGAACGTAAACATTAAAATGATTGAGACAACAATTGCAGCTAAATTCCAATAATGTTTATTTGGAATAGATAACGGTTTTGAGCTAATGCGTCCATTAAGTTTGCCAAATGCGACAATAGAACCTGAGAATGTTACTGCACCAATAAAGACACCGACAAAAATCTCGACTAAATGGACGGTCATTTCACTACTATGGTATATCAGTATTGCACTATTTAAATCTAAAAAGCTATTTAAACCAACAAGTACTGCTGCCATCCCAACAAAGCTATGAAGTAATGCCACCAGTTCAGGCATTTGCGTCATTTCGACTTTTTTGGCTAGGTATAAACCAATAGCAGCACCCAGAATCATGGCAATAATGATCCAATGCAATCCACCTTTAATACTTGCAACGGCAGCAATAAGTGCAATAGTCATGCCGATCATACCGTAAATATTACCAGATTTAGCTGTCTCTTGATTTGAAAGTCCACGTAGACTAAATATAAAAAGTAATGCAGCAATCACATAGGCTGCTTGAATAATTCCATTACTGAACATTATTGATACTCCCCTCTATTTGCCACGTTGGAACATTTTTAGCATTCTTTGAGTAACAAAGAATCCACCAAAAATATTGATGCTAGCAATCAAAATAGCTACAAAGGCAATGGCAGTCGTTAAACCATTATCATCACCAATTTGCAATATGGCACCGACTAAAATAATGCCTGAAATCGCATTTGTTACAGACATAAGTGGTGTATGTAAAGAGTGGGTGACATTCCAAACAACGTAATAACCCACAACACAGGATAAGGCAAAAACAGTAAAATGCCCTAAAAAGCTTTCCGGAACTGAATTAGCAATCCAAAAATAGGCGATGATTAACAGAGCCAGAATTCCAAATTTTTTTTGTGGTGCCATTTGTTTCGGTTCGGGTTTTACAACAGGCGTTGTCGCTTTTTGTTGCGGTTGAGCCGACACTTGTATTGGTGGTGCAGGCCAAGTGATTTCTTTATCTTTAACCACTGTCACACCACGAATAACAACATCATCAAAGTTGATATCAATATTGCCGTCTTTCTCTTTAGCGAGCAGTTTTAGCAAATTAACAATATTCGTACCATAAAGCTGTGAGGCTTGTGCAGGCATACGATTAGCTAAATCAGTATAACCAACGATTTTAACGTTATTATTGGTTTCAAAAACTTTACCTGGTTTGGTTAATTCGCAGTTACCACCTGTTAGTGCCGCTAAATCTACAATCACACTACCTGGTTTCATTGATTCTACCATTTCTTTAGAAATCAACTTCGGCGCAGGTTTACCGGGGATAAGAGCGGTTGTGATGATGATATCCACATCTTTGGCTTGTTCAGCAAATAAAGCCATTTCAGCTTCAATAAAAGCTGCTGACATTTGTTTTGCATAGCCGTCGCCTGAACCGGCTTCTTCTTCAAAATCTAATTCTAAAAAATCAGCGCCCATACTATTAATTTGTTCGGCAACTTCAGGGCGAGTATCAAATGCCCGAACAATTGCACCTAAACTCACCGCTGCACCGATTGCAGCAAGACCGGCAACACCGGCACCAATGACTAAAACTTTTGCTGGTGGGACTTTACCTGCAGCGGTAACTTGACCGGTAAAAAAACGACCAAATTGATTTGCCGCTTCAATAACTGAACGATAACCAGCGATGTTAGACATTGAACTTAATGCATCAAGTGATTGTGCTCGTGAAATACGTGGCACACAATCCATTGCCATGACTGTTATGTTTTTGGCAGCAAGTTTTTCCAATAACTCTTTATGCTGAGCAGGATAAATATAGCTAATGAGAGTTGATCCTTCTTTCATCAACGCGATTTCTTCATCAGTTGGTGCGTGAAATTTAAGAATTAAGTCATTTTGCCAAATATCTTGAGTATTTTGAATTGTGGCTCCAGCATCAATGAAAGCTTGGTCTTCGAAATGAGCAGCATGTCCAGCACCTTGTTCAACTGAAACTGTAAAACCAAGTTTTAACAGTTGTCCAACAGTTTGTGGTGTAGCAGCAACTCTTGCTTCATTGGCTAACCGTTCTTTAGGTATACCGATATGCATTGCGTTACGTCCTTATGTTAAGTGAGCTTGTAAATGTTTCTCGATTTTAGCATAAATTAGCGACGGTGCGAGTAGGGAATTTATTTTTTATTATCGAAATATTAATATTAAATTTAATAATAATTGGATTTTAAATCTGTGAATTAAAATTAAAATATTTACCCTGCAACCAATGTGATTAAATCTTTTTGATAGTGAACTAATTAAGGAAGAAATAGATGTGTTAGTTTACCTAAAATTGATCATTCCTTCTACTGATAGCTTTGCATTTATTAGAAAGAAAACAGGTTTAGTTGGCTTGTGATTCATCGTATAAAACTTGGAATTTATCAGAATATTCAATAAAAATAGTTCAATTAAAAAGATTTATGGAAAAATCAGTAAATAATGCTGGCGAGATAAAACGTTAACCTATCCCAATTGATATTAAATCGTTGGGATTTTTAGTGTCAGTCTTATAAACACAAAACAGTGTTGTTTTGATTTATACGTAACAATTAATAGCTCTGTAATTTGCTGTTGAGGTTATGGTAAAACCAAGTATTGTCCAATAATAAGTATTAACGAGGTAAAATATGGCCGAATTAAGCCAGAAAAAAAATAGTATGCTAACATTAATGTTTGCATTGCTTGCTGCTTGTGTAGCATTTCAACTCAATGCGAGTATGTTAAGCCCAGTATTAGTCACTATTGCTAAAGAATTAGGTTCTAACGACGCTCAAGTCGGATTATCCCAAACCGCTTTTTTTACCTCTGCTGCACTGTTTTCATTATTTTTACCCCGTTTAAGTGATATAAAAGGTCGTAAAAAAGTCTTAACGATTATGTTGTTTATTATGACATTAGGTACGGTGCTTGCAGCGGTTGCACCGAATATCGTTGTATTATATATTGCGCGAATTATTCAAGGTGTATCAGGGCCAGTCGTTCCACTTTGTTTACTGATGCTCAGTCATGAAGTTAAAGATGTCAAAAAATCTGGCATGTTAATGGGCATAGTGACTGCTGTAAATGGCGGTATTGCTGGCATAGATGCAATTGCCGGCGGTCTGCTTGCAACTTATTGCGGTTTTCGTTCGGTGTTTTGGGTTATTGCGATTTCCGCAGCGCTATCTACCTATTTTGTTCATCGTTATGCACCTGAGTCTAAACCTTCTGAAGGAACCAAAATGGATTGGTTAGGCGTGCTGTTCATTGTGCTTACCGTTGCTGCATTGTTACTAGCGCTAAATGAAGCAGGGAATTTAGCCCTTGCCAACTGGTTTAAAGTCATAGGATTAACTATTTTTGCTGGTATCTGTTTTATTCTATTTTGGAAAACAGAAAAAACCAGTAAACAACCATTAGTAACGATAGTACATTTAAAAACCAGAGCAACTTGGGCAATATTGTTAACCACACTATTAACTATGACAGGGATTTTTGCCGTCGTTAATGGGTTAGTGATGTCATTAGCGCAAAATACTGAAATCGGATTTGGTTTAGAAGCTGATTGGGCTTCACTTATTTTATTAACACCTTATGCCTTAATTGGGTGGTTGATAGGGCCATTTTCTGGACGTTTGGCGCCAAGTTTAGGTTACAATAAGGTACTTAAATTAGGTTTAATAGGATGTGTCATTAGTCAATTAATGATCATGTTCTACGGGATTGATTCACTACCGATATTAATTATTGGTGTTATTGCATTAGGTATTTTTTATGCAGGAATGGCGAATATCATTTTAAATGGTCTTGGTATAGTCTTATCGCCTAAAGAAAACTTAGGTTTTCTGCCAGGCATGAATGCAGGGGCTTTTAATTTAGGTGCAGGATTAAGTTTTGCTTTATTGCCTGCTGTACAAATGATAAGTGGTTATACCGTTAAGGGTTATTTTAATGGAATGTTATTAGGATTAATCATTACAATTTTAGCCTTAGTTTGTAGTTTCTTTATTCCTCGACCTGTCGAAGCTGAAGTATAAAATCAAGATAAAAACGGGATTTTTTAATCCCGTTTTTATTGTTTAAATTAATCTTCTTCTGGCATGAGTGTAAAAACTAGTGTTGTAAAAAATTTTTCTTGAGTCGCAAGTTGGCTATCTTTTAGGGGAAAACCTATTTCGACACCTACTACGTTTAAGCCTTGATTAGGAATAGTAATGGTCGCTTGACCTTTATCATCAGTTGTAACCGTTTTATCTAAATTATTAACGACATCGATAATAACAGCAGTATTTGTTAATGGCTGACCATCTTTATACACCGTTACGAGTAAATTATCACCGCGTTTTAATTGAGTTGGATCAACTGCTGGTACTATTTGTAACGGAATATCTTCAACCCGTTTAGGTGCGTTGACGGATGATAAATAATTGACACTGTATTTAATGGCATGGGTTCCTTTACTCGCTCCTTCTACTTTATTCATCGGAAGATTAACATATTTACCCTGTGCATTTTTAGTCCAATAACCATAATCAAAACTAACCGTTACAACAGCGGTATTTTCTGTCGGTTCAACGGTCACATAATTTTGATGTTTTTTTTGATTAATCGGTAAAGAAGTCCAATTACCATTATAAGCATGAATCTTTTTTACATATTCCGTTTGATAACCATTATCTAACGGGCCTTCACCTAAAACGATTTGCTTTTGATCAACCCGATTAGCGATCCAAATACCATGAGCAGAAAGCGATTGTGATATCATACAAGTAACACTTCCTGATAAGATGAGTACAAATAATTTACGCATGATAAAAATCCTTATATTTTATGAAAATGATAATCATTATCATATCGATATAAAAAAAGTCAATGCTATTTGTGTAATTATTGATCATCAAAAAATGTTTAATATGATAATTAAATATAAAATATGTTTTGTTCGTTTTTGATCGCTTTAGTAATAAAATAATTGCATTACAATTCTTGAATATAAATAACCAAATTATGTTTTTATTTTTTTGATATATAAAAACATATTATGAATAACAAATCTTAAACTTGCTATTTTTAACTATTACAATTTGTTATATAATCAAAAGTATTTTGTCCTTAACGCAATATATTGTCTTACTCATTTATATTTAGGGCGCATTCAACAATTGAGCATCTATTATTAAGGAACCACTATGATGGATTTTTCCCAATCAGTGCCAGAACTGGTCTCTTGGGCAAAAAAAAATGATTTTTCAATTAATTTGCCAGTTGAACGGCTCGCTTTTTTATTGGCGATAGCCGTCTTAAATAGCGAACGCTTTGATGGTGAAATGACTGAATCTGAATTAATTGATGCTTTCAGGCATGTATCACAAATTTTTGAACAGAGTGAAGATACCATTGCTGTTCGAGCAAATAATGCCATTAATGATTTAGTACGCCAGCGATTAATTACGCGTTTTGCTAGCGAAATGACGGATGGTTATTCAATTTATCGTTTGACGCCTTTGGGAATAGGCATTTCGGATTACTATATTCGTCAACGAGAATTTTCTACGTTACGTTTATCAATTCAGCTTTCTATTGTTGCTCAAGAGCTAAAACGTGCGGCTGATGCAGCACTAGAAGGTGGTGATGATCTTCACTGGCATCGTAACGTTTTTGCACCCTTGAAATACTCCGTTGCAGAGATTTTTGATAGTATTGATATTACCCAACGGGTAATGGATGAGCAACAAGCGGATGTAAAACAAAATATTTCGGCATTATTAAGCCAAGATTGGCAAGCAGCAATTAGTAGTTGTGAAGGCTTACTCACTGAAACGTCACAAACATTACGAGAATTGCAAGATACACTCGCCGCTGCAGGCGATAAACTCCAAGCAAGTCTGCTCTTGATTCAAGATGCAACCATGGATAATCCTGAACTTGATAAAATCAATAATGTGGTTATGGATTTACAAGGCAAACTTGATCGTATTATTGGCTGGGGACAAAAGGCGATTGATCTTTGGATTGGTTATGATCGCCATGTTCATAAATTTATCCGAACCGCTATTGACTTAGATAAAAATAGAGTCTTTTCACAGCGATTACGTAAATCAATACAAGGCTATTTCGATTTACCATGGTCACTTATTTTTGCCAATGCTGATCGCCTACTTGATATGCGTGATGAAGAACTTGCACTACATGAAGCAGAAGTAACAGGTGAATTACCGTCAGAACTTGAATTTGAAATGATTGAAGAGATTCAAGAACACATTATTGCCCATATCGAACAAAATTTATTGGTCTTCAAACAAGAAAATAAACCACTGGATATGAGTATCGCTATTCATAGTTATCTAGCACAGTTCCCTCGAGAACAACATTTTGATATTGCAAGATTATTTATCGATCAGGCTATTCGTTTAGGGATTGCCGAAAATGATTTACTCGGTATCCCAGCCGAATGGAAACCTATTAACGATTATGGAGCTAAGGTACAAGCACATGTCATCAACAGATACTAAAGATTTAGAATTAGAACAAACAGCTCATCATCTTGATGAAGTCATGGGGCGCATTGCGGCAAGTTCCCAAGCATCTATCGATAAATATATGCCCGTTAAATTAGCACAGGCAATTGCCAATCCCCTTTTTCCTGAGCTTGATAGTTTATTGCGTTCCGGACGTCATATCGGTATAGATGAACTCGATAATCACGCCTTTTTAATGGATTTTCAACTTGAACTGGAACAATTTTATCAACGTTATAATGTCGAATTAATTCGTGCACCAGAAGGTTTTTTTTACCTTCGTCCTCGTTCAACAACATTAATTCCCCGTTCGGTATTATCAGAACTTGATATGTTAGTTGGTAAAGTCCTTTGTTACTTATATCTCAGTCCTGAACGGCTAGCGCATGAAGGTATTTTTACCTTACAAGAACTCTTTGACGAACTTGTTTCGTTAGCGGATGAAAGTAAATTACTTAAATTAGTTAATCAACGGTCGACTGGATCAGATTTGGATCGACAAAAGCTATTTGATAAAGTCAAAACGGCACTTAATCGATTACGTCGTTTAGGCATGATATTTTTTATTGTAGGAAATGACAGTAGCCGTTTTCGTATCAACGAATCTATCTTCCGTTTTGGTGCAGACGTGCGTAGTAGTGATGATGCACAAGAAGCGCAATTACGTTTAATTCGAGACGGTGAAGCAATCAAAATCGAATCATCGCTTATCCTAGACGATGATAATAACGAAGAACAAGAAGAAGATGTTAATGAGGAGATTGAATAATTATGATTGGACACGGTAAGTTTCACTCATTAACCCTAATAAACTGGAATGGTTTTTTTGCCAGAACATTTGAATTAGATCAACTTGTCACCACGCTTTCAGGGGGGAATGGGGCAGGTAAATCCACAACCATGGCGGCGTTTGTGACCGCATTAATTCCTGATTTAACACTATTACACTTTCGAAATACTACTGAAGCCGGTGCAACATCAGGATCACGTGATAAAGGTCTACACGGTAAATTAAAACCTGGCGTTTGTTATTCCATGCTCGATGTCATTAACTCACGTAATCAGCGAATTATATGCGGTGTTCGATTACAGCAAGTGGCTGGGCGTGATAAAAAAGTCGATATCAAACCTTTTCTATTACAAGGTTTACCTGTTGGCATTAGCCCAACTGAACTGGTAACCGAACGTTTAAATGATAAACAAGCAAGAATTTTATCCTTGCCTGAATTAAAAGATAAAGTCGAAACAATAGAAGGCGTTATCTTTAAGCAATTTAATTCAATTACCGATTATCATTCGGTTATGTTTGACTTTGGTGTATTACCTAAGCGCTTACGTTCCTCATCCGATCGTAGTAAATATTACCGATTGATTGAAGCGTCACTATATGGTGGTATTTCAAGTGCGATTACTCGCTCACTTCGTGATTACTTACTTCCTGAAAATAGTGGTGTACGTAAAGCGTTTCAGGATATGGAAGCGGCACTTCGTGAAAACCGAATGACACTAGAAGCTATTCGGGTGACTCAATCTGACCGAGACCTATTTAAACATCTTATCACTGAATCAACCGATTATGTGGCTGCGGATTATATGCGTCATGCTAACGAGCGTCGTGTACATATTGAATCGGTGCTGGGTTTGCGTCGTGATATGTTTAAAACACAAGATTTGCTCATTAGTAACCAGTTCCGCCAAGTTGAAATGGCAAAAGAACTTAAAGAGTTTCAAGATGCACAAAGTGACTTAGAAACCGACTTACAAGCAGCCAATGATCACCTTAATTTAGCGCAAACAGCGCTACGCCAACAAGAAAAAATTGACCGTTATCAAGCCGATTTAGATGATCTCAATTTAAAACTTGAAGAGCAAAATGAAGTTGTACTTGAAGCAAATGAACAGTATCAAACTTATCGAGATCAAGTCGAACACACCGAACGCGAAGTGGATGAAATCAAAACGCAATTAGCGGATTATCAACAAGCGCTTGATGTACAACAAACCCGTGCCATTCAATATCAACAAGCTTTGCAAGCACTAAAAAATGCTCAATCTTTATGTCAATTACCCAAATTAGGCATAAGCAATATCGAAAATCATTTTGAGATTTTTGAAGAAAAACAAAAAGAAATAACTGATCAAGTGCTTGAAATGGAGCAAAGACTCAGTGTTTCTGATGCAGCGATAAATCAATTTGATCGGGCATATCAATTAGTGGTGAAATTAGTCGGCGATGTTGTTCGTAGTGATGCTTGGCGTGCAGCCAAAGAAGCATTAAGACAATGGCCGTCACAATGTTATCAAGCTGAACAAGCAGAACATTTACAACTCCAACTTGATGAATTAGAACAACGCTTTTTTGAACAAAAAGAAGCCGAATCACTATTAACCCAATTCTGTAAACGTTTTGGTCGCCAAATTGAATATGATCAACTTGACGAGTTGAAACAAGAACTTGAAATACAACTTGATGAAAACGCAATATTGGCCAATGAATCAAGTGAAAAACGAATCGAATTCAGACAAGAACTTGAACAAATTCAATCCAAAATAGCGGATTATCGACAAAAAGCACCAATGTGGATAAAAGCACAAGATGCCTTAATTGCCCTACAAGAGCAAACTGGACAAAGCTTTACCCACAGTCAAGCTGTTACGCAACATATGCAACAGCTACTTGAACAAGAACGCGCATTAGTTACAGAACGCGATCAGATAACGTTCAAACGAAATCAATTAGATACTCAAATTGAACAACTTAATCAACCAAGTGGGGTTGATGATGGTCGTTTATCTGCATTAGCTGAGCGATTTAATGGTGTATTACTTTCTGAAATTTACGAAGATGTCACCATTGATGATGCACCTTACTTCTCAGCGTTATATGGTCCATCACGTCAAGCAATTGTGGTGCCGGATTTGTCGCAAGTTAAAGCACAACTTGAAAATCTGACCACCAGTGAAGAAGATTATCCAGAAGATATCTATTTTATTGAAGGTGATCCATCCTCATTTGATGATAGTGTTTTTGATTGTGAAGAGATGAATAAGGCTGTATTAGTTAAAACAGGTGAACGCCAATGGCGCTTCTCCAGTTTTCCAAAAGTTCCGTTATTTGGGCGAGCAGCACGTGAAATTCATCTTGAAAAACTATCATTAGAGCGAGATGAACTGCATGAACGTTATGCTAACCTCTCATTTGATTTACAAAAATTACAACGTATTGAACAAAATGTTGGTCAATTTATTGGTGAATATTTATCGGTTGCCTTTGATATCGATCCCGAAGCTGAAGCGCAAAAATTAGCGACAAGACGCAATGAAATTGAACGTCAATTAACATCACAAGAATCGATTGATAAACAAAATCAACAGCAAGTTGCCAATTGTAAAGAGCAATTAGTGACAGTAAACCGATTAGTTGCTCAAATGCATTTACTGGCTGATGATGATTTAGCGGATAGAGTAGATGAATTGCGTGAACAGGTTGCTGAAGCACAAGATGCGGCGCAATACGTCAGCCGTCATCGCCATACCGTTTCTGAGCTTGAACCGTTAGTTGCTGTATTACAAAGTGATCCTGAGCAAAACGAAGCATTGCGTGAACAATACAACATCGTTAAAGCCCAGCAACACACTATTCGCCAACAAGTCTTTGCACTTACTGAAGTGATGCAACGCCGAGCTCACTTTAGTTACGAAGATTCAGCTGGAATGTTGAATGAAAATACTGATTTGAACGAAAAATTGCGCGCTCGATTAGAAATTGTTGAAGCACAAAGAACTGAAGCACGCAGTCAAATGCAGCAATATCAAGATAAGTATAATCAATACAATCAAACGTTAGCTTCACTAAAAAGCGCTTTTGAAACTAAAAGAGATATGCTAAATGAACTGCATAAAGAAATAGATCAAATTGGTGTGAAAGCGGATGCGATCACTGAAGAGCGTGCTCGAGCTCGTCGTGATGAAATTCATCAAAAACTAAATAGTAATCGCCAACATTGTACGTCGCTTGAAAAGCAGCTCATTATGTGTGAAAGCGAAATGACCCAAATGCAAAAACGACTTGCTCAAACACTGCGGGATTATAAACAGCTAAGAGAACAAGTTGTTGAAGCTAAAGCTGGGTGGTGCTTAGTATTACGTTTAGTAAAAGAAAACAGCGTTGAACGCCGATTACATCGTCGTGAGCTGGCTTATTTAAGTGCAGATGAACTACGTTCAATGTCGGATAAAGCGTTAGGTTCATTACGTTTAGCGGTCAACGATAACGAGCACTTACGTGATGTATTAAGACTATCCGAAGATCCAAAACGACCAGAACGTAAAATTCAATTTTACATTGCGGTTTATAAACATCTTCGTGAGCGAATTCGCCAAGATATCGTTAAAACGGATGACCCAATTGAAGCCATTGAACAAATGGAAATTGAATTATCACGCTTGACCGAAGAATTAACTTCACGTGAGCAACAGTTAGCCATCAGCTCAAAAAGTGTGGCAAATATTATCCGTAAAACTATTCAGCGTGAACAAAACCGTATTCGTATGCTTAACCAAGGTTTACAAGCGGTGGCATTTGGACAGGTGAATGGCGTACGATTAAATGTCACGATTCGTGAAGCTCACTCATCACTGTTAGCGGCATTAGCAGATGACCAGAACGAGCATCAAGATCTCTTCAGCAATAACCGCATAACCTTCTCTGAAGCGTTAGCAAAACTTTATCAACGTTTAAATCCTCATATCGATATGGGACAACGAACCGCACAAAATATTGGTGAAGAATTACTTGATTACCGCAACTATCTAGAAATGGATGTTGAAGTTAATCGGGGGGCAGATGGTTGGTTACGTGCTGAAAGTGGTGCATTATCAACCGGTGAAGCAATCGGTACCGGTATGTCAATACTATTAATGGTTATTCAAAGTTGGGAAGAAGAATCCAAACGCTTACGTAATAAAGATATCTCGCCATGTCGTTTATTATTCTTGGATGAAGCCGCTCGACTTGATGCCAAATCTATTGCTACACTCTTTGAACTTTGTGAACGGTTAGAAATGCAGCTTATTATTGCTGCACCTGAAAACATTAGTCCAGAAAAAGGTACAACTTACAAACTGGTACGTAAAGTAATCAACAATCAAGAACATGTTCATGTGGTTGGATTAAAAGGCTTTGCATAACGGAATACTGGATTGATTTATACCACCTCTTTATTGATGAAAGTCGATAAAGAGGTTATTGTCTGATATTAAATTCATCAATTAGCTTTTAATAAAAAGAATATCGAAATTGACTAGGTACGGGTTAACAATATCCAGAAGAGTGCTTTACCTTCATTTTTGAAACCTACAACTATAGAATGCTGAAAATTTAATTAATTGTGATGAAAAACAAAAAATTATTATAAATGAAGATTACCTTGTTATTCTGATAAAACAACAAGGCTGTCAGTGTAAAAATAGGATTAACTAATTTTGTTGATTGGACTGATTATCTTCTGAGTTATTATTTGTTTTTTCTTTAATTTTTTTTACCCTTCCTGAAGCTACTGAGGCCATTCTACCAATTGTGTCTCTTAATATTTTACCATCGTCGGTTTTAAACGATGCTTGTTGTTCAGTACCATTTTGATCCATTTCAAAATAGGCCGCTTCACCAAATCCTAGTTTACTAGCATAGAATAGATGAGGAACACTACCGCGAGTGGAATTATATACTTGTACTGCGGCATTATAAGCTTCTCTTCGTATCAGAACGGAGTTTTCAATTTCATCTAATTGAACCATTAATTGTTGGTAAGTTGTATTGGCTTTTAAATCAGGATATCGATTAGCTAACATTTGAACATTCCCTAATATCTGAGAAGTTTGTGACGTGCGGGTAGCTGCGTTGCTAATGCTGTCACTTTCAGTAATGGTAAAGTGTGTAAGCTTTTCGTGATTCCCATAGCTCGAAGCAATATCAGAAAGTCGTTGTGCTATATCTTGTCTCTTTTTGACCGTAGCATAAATATTAGCCTGTGTCTGCTTAACATTTTCGGCTAAACCACGTAGTTTATTATAGGCAAAGAATAACCAACCGGTGATAAAAATTAGAATAATAATAATAGTTGATAACATACATATCCTTATTAAATATCCAATAACTCTTATGTCTAACTATAAGATTGTTAAATTGATGATGCAAATTAACATAAAAATACAATTTTAACAACTAGTTGTTAATTATAAAATTTTTGAAACTGATTAAGTTTTAAGGAAAATTTAGATATTCACATAGGATATTACTTATTTTAGTTATCGCCATTATCATTGATTTGAAAAGATAATTTTAGAAATGATTTTTTAGTAAATTAACGTGAGTTTTCAATACAAATTGAGTTAGAAGAATAAAATTCTAATTTGTGGTGACCGATTAAATTTCATTTTTTAGAGAAAACATAAGTTAATATAATCAAAAAGCAAATTATCGATTTGCTAATTCTTATTATATTAACTTATTTGCTGACATTATTTTGAACTAATAATTGCTCAAATCTGATTGCCAAAGGATATACGGATCATAATCATCATCTCCATCAGGTAAAGCTCCTGTTTTTGGTGCCTGTGTAAAATCGGTTTCAGCTAATTGACCATTATCGAGATACTCTATTTTCCATATCAATAAATTCTTTCTGCTTTCGGGTTTATCAAGGTTGTAACTAATATGAGAAAGTGAATTATGATAAATAATTTGTCGCCAGCAAGCATCAGAATTTTTAATACAGTATTTGATACTAATTGGCTGATATTTTTTGCCATCTTTCAATAACACGGGTATGGCTTTTTGTTCTTGGCTATCAACAAAAAATGACAAAGAAAGATTATCGGCTAAATGAGCTTTATATTCAGTATAATCGGTATTTGTTTGTGACTGAGGTTGTTTTTGGAAACTATTTTGACTTTCATCTGCATAACTATTACTACCATACAAACTACATAAGAATAATATAGGAATGAATTTTTTCATGATATATTCCATTGTTTGGTTTAGTAAATTGGATTAAGTAATATAGCCAAATGATTAAAGGCTAATAGAAAAGCTATAACAAAAAAATTAGTTATAGCGTACTTAATAGAATAGCTTAAAAAGAAAATAATATGTAGTCATTTCTTGTTAGTGTAGTGATAACATAAGAAAAATTAACCAGTATTAACAAATATTAATCGCAATTTAAAAAAAGAGAATAATTTAAGTGATTAAGCCTTATATCAACCAATACCTTAACCTTATTCAAAAGTAAAGGAATAAAAATAATCAAACCAAATTAAACTCAAAACTAAATTGTTGCTGTCTGATAACGAATAATCTTTATCTTATAATTTAATTGTTTTGATTTGAGTAACTGTTAATAGGACAGTTATACAAGCCATCGTTATACGATTTTTAGTTATATGAGATACGAATAACTAAATAATGTAGTTGTAAATGTATCTTATGGACGCTTGAAGAATAGCAAACTAGGCTTTAAGGCTTTTTTTACTAGCTTTGATGTGTTTTAAAGAATTTTGAAGAATATTGTTGATTATTGAATTGATGCCATGGGCGGGACTTGAAATATGCCTTTTAAATCGTTTTTTTAAGTAGTATTTTTTTGTTTTATTAGTTTGGTGTAATCCCATTTGTACCCCCAAAATAAAAGATAACTCTATAAATTAGGCTTTTTTATTTTGCCAAGTTGAAAAGTTGAAAAATTGATTTTGAAATTTTGACGGTGTAAAAATTTGACTGGTGGGCGGTGTCCATTTGAAAAGTTGCAGACTATTACCTTACCTCCATAAAAATAAAATTTTGTAAAAAAAGTGTTCACCAGTGTTTACCTTTTAATTGAAACTCGATTTATGATAGTTGATGGATTTTTTGTGCAACATCAAAAGAATTATAAAAAATAACTAACGCACCAATAATTATGATTAGATAAGCTAAAAATGGTAAAAACAATAATAATACTTGAATAAATTTAGATTTAACTTTAGAGATACTGCACAAAATATCGATTAAAGAAAACAACAAAGGAGCTGCTGATATAACAAAACCTATTATAAAGAATGTAGTTCCGAATTTTTTCTTTAGTTCAACAAGTATTACACAGGTAATACTTATTCCCCAAAAAGCTAGAGATGAATTTAAGTTTCTAATATGGATAAAGAAAAAACTTAAGAAATCATGTAGCTTGTTTTTTATTTTTTCATCTTCCTGTTTGTATGAAATAACCTCATTGACTAATTGTGTTAATTCAAAATCTGTTTGGTTTAATTTTTCTTGTAACTCTAATTTTTGTTTTTGAATTTTTTCAATATTTTCTATTTTAGATTTAATGCTATCCATAAACTATCCCATTAGTTGTTTGAAACTTTGTTATTAATAAAACCACCAAAATTAGGCGGTTTATATGATAACAAATAATAACAATCAACTAAATTATTCTGCTCTTCATAGCCAATCTTTATTCATGTCTCAATTTATTTGTAATTTTTTTCCCATCCCAGTGTTATTACGTTTTTTAATATAAGCCTTATGGTTTTCATTTATAGCCTAATCTAATGATGTGCCAAAGCTGTTTAGTAAAAGGGGGCTTGTTAAGCCCTGTGTTTAAAGCATACTCAATATATGCATAAAGTGTCCATTGTGCCGATAACCGTATTACTTTTACCTGTTTATGGGCTATGAACACCAGCGTTTTGACTACCTGTGCAAGTGACATGTTATAAAATATAAACAATTTAATATTATGATTTGAGTTCAACATATTATTTACCTTCCTTATTGCTAAGTTTGGCATTGAGTAGATTTCTTTGATTGGTAGCGAAACAAGCCAAATCTCTTAATTGTATGAACAAATAACCTATGTCACGCATATCATTTTTAAGGCTTTGCTCGGTAAAATCCTCATTTTCACAAGCCCAGAACATTAAATTACCAATCGCACCGATTCCACCTAAAATCGATTGTTGCAGTTCTTCAAAATGGCTCTCTACTCGTGATAAATGTTCGACAGGAAAATCCGCCTTATAAAGATTTAAGACAGAAAGTAAATTAGACAGGTCAAGTTGCCCGTTTTCAGGGTATAGGGTATCATTACTATTAGCCATAGCATTACTCCGTATAATGTTTGTGGTTAGATGCTTCGATAGTGTTGGTAGCACTTCGAGGCATTGCTTTTTAATGGTCTTACCTTTAGTATGGTATAAACCATTAACTAATAATCTAACATAATGGTATAAACCAATGCAAGAAGAAAATAAAAAAAGAAGTTTTGATCGTTCCAAAAGTACATCTAAAATAATCCGTTTCGAAGACGATTTACTTGAACTAATCGAAAGACAAATATTACAAGAAAATAGTAACTTTAGCGCATGGGTCAAGGATGCTTGTCGTGAAAAGCTAGCTAAATCAAAAAAGAAATAGTCTTTTAACTTAATACCACTGATTAGTGGTATTGGTTTTATTCTCGCTATGGGTTCTTTATTATTATTCCCTTAAATTCCTTATTTTCTTTTTTTATGGACGTGCAAAACCTACTTTTTAAATTCAATATTAAATCTTGCCAGTATGTCGAAAAATTAAATTATTCCTAAAAAGTAGCTATTTGATTGGCTATTGCTAGTAGAAAATCTTCATTGCTAACCAAGAAGAAAGATTTCACCTTTTGGATAGCGTTAATCGTGCCGTTGCGATCTACTAAGTGATTATTTAGGGAGTGGATAGATTGCCCTATTGCTAGGGCTTTTAAATAGTTTAAATTAGCATTTAAGGACATAATGCTTCATCGCCCAATAACCGAATCATATAGCTTTTTGATAGCTTGATAAGCTCTGGTTTTCGTTTTTCGTAATCCCACCCCATATCAATTAATGTAATATTTGATTTTTCTAGGTAGGCTAGGTGATTAAGCTGCTGTTCATTAAGATAGTCGCGAATATCACCAGTGATATTATGTGCTTTTCTAAAATCCTTCGCAGACATACCAAGCACAATACCATTAATCATATTAAATTCATTAGTGTAGTGATATGTTTTAGTCTTTTTACCCTGTGATAACCTTTGTAAAGTTAATGCATCACGCATAGGACGGGTATAATTTGCCACCTCAATGCGTGCTTTTAACCGCTTAAGCTCTTTCTTTTGGATTACAGGCTCAATTTCCTTAAAATGTTGTTCACAACGAATAAAGTACTTTCTTATTGCTCTACTTTTTTCGTTGTTTTCAATCATTGCTAATACTTTAGCGGTTCCGATTGTCAGGATGTAATCTGTACTTTTACGATCTCCACCTCGCTCACTTGTCCATTTTATTTGTTGCTCGTTATTTGTGCTTTGATTCCTAAATTCTGATGAATCAATGATTAGAAAATCATCATTGTTAATAAGCCCATATTCTTTTATTCTTCCCTTTATCCAGGTTAAAAAATCATTTCCTACGTTTAAGTAATTATGCAAATCCTTTGCGCTAACTGTTTGCTGTAATTTGCCGTTTAATTGCGTTTCGGTTACTGGTACTAAATTAATTATATTTGCCATTTTTTTCTCCAATTCTATCTGTTTATTCCCCATTTAGCTAAATTTAGGCAAGGGGATACCGTCAGCGCAAAAATGCGCTTTGTTTTTAAATAATTAACTAAATGGTTATCTTTTTATGTAGACACTTATAGCAAGATTGGCTATGATTGGAGGCGCCTAAGTTCCAATCGAAGCCCTTTACTATTTCGTCATATAAAGGGTTTTGCTTTATCTCCATTATGCCACCTCGCGACGTCCTACTTTGCGAGATTCAAGCCAAGAATAAATTTCATCAGCTCGATAGCCAACAAGGCGTAAACCTATTCTGATTTTTAGGTGAAAGGTTTCATCTTTCTGTTCTGGCGTATAAAGGCTAGAGTCACTTTTGAAGTGAAGTAAGGTTTTTACATCTTTTTTGGATAAAATTTGATTGGTCATTAGCTATATTCTCCTGATGTTTAAAGACAGGTAAAGGATATAACTGTTAATAAAATATATCATTGCACACAAAATTAAATTTTTGCATGCAAAATATTATTATCCTATTTTATTGAATTATATAATAATTTATTACATTGAGAAAAGAAAGAATCAATTTTCCTTTTTCCTAACCCTTTGAATTGTGATTGTTCTGAAATCAAATCAGATAACTCCCCTTGAGTCCATTTTTTAGGGCTAGATTCTTTCAAAATTTTCAATATTGAAGCAAGTAATAATTGTGAATATTTATAGTCAATACTATCATCATTTCCCATTAAAGACTGCTCAAACTCTAATAAATGCTTGGTCGTAATAACCAACTCATGATCCTCAGGTAAATTATCTGCAGGATAATCTTCTGGGCTATCCTCAAACTGCTCTCTAAGACTTAAAATATTTCCATCTTCATCGAGAAGAAAGCTACCATCAATCACAAATCGTTCAACTACAGTATGCTGTTTTAATGAAGAAATAAGATTTTCAATCCAAACTCTTTCTGTTCCTACCAAAGGAAAATCATAAATATCCTTATCTAAATAAAATGATTTACCAATAGTTCCTTTTGTAACTAAAACTAGCTCTTCCATATAAAAATCAAATGTGAATTTGTCTTTATATTTTAGATATTCTTGATATATATCTGGCTGTTCATTTTCATATTTTTCTTGTAGATTAGAAAGCAGATGTTTATATTGATCCTTTAAATATTCCATCTCTAATTTTTTATATTCTTCTGTATTTCTTGAATGTTCATTTCTAAGCTCTTTGGGAGCATGAAACATTCCAAATATCATTCTATCGAAATCACTTTGTAGCTGCCTATGATCCCCGTATTTACAAGCAATTACTTTTACTCCATAAGGAAATTTAACCGATAAAACTATTTTTTTATCTAAAACCCACTCTAAAATATCAATAACTGTAACTGATTCCCCAAATAATCTAGTTAACCGTTCAGCTGCCTCTGATAAGGTCACATATCTTTTTAATGTCAATAGTTTAGAATGATTCATACGCCCCTCACGCCCCTAATAGATATTTGCACCAGTTCGCTAGGGTTGCGAATGTTCGGGGATCAGCCTAGATGCAAATAATATTATAATATTCAGTTAGCTACATTATAGCACTGTGTTTATATTCATAAAGTCAAATTTGAGGTAGTGAATACTAATGAAAAGAGGGGATTTTATTTGCAGTGTTTTAAATAAAATTGTTTTACTTTATAAATGACAAATAAATCAATTTTATAACAAAAAGATTAAGATTATATTTAAAAGTAAAAATAGGTTTTAAGCCTTATTTATGCTGATTTTGATGTGCTTTAAAGGATTTTGAAGAATGTTGCTGATTATTGAATTGGTGCCGTGGGCGGGACTTGAACCCGCATGCCCTTAGAGCACTACCCCCTCAAGATAGCGTGTCTACCAATTTCACCACCACGGCGCCGTAATTAATTTGGAATATCCGATGTCGGATTATCATTTGTTGTTTGTTGTGTTGCTTGTTCGCTTGTATTTTGTTGTGTTGTCACAGGCGTACTTTCATTCACGTCAATGTGACTGAATTTACTGGTACCGACCATGTTAGATAACACAATGCTTAATGCAAAGAATAGCACACCTAAAACGGTAGTTGTACGTGTTAAAAAGTTACCACTGCCTGATGAACCAAATAAGGTTGCAGATGCACCTGCCCCAAATGAAGAGCCCATTTCAGCACCTTTACCACGCTGTATTAATACTAGTACAATTATTGCTAAAGCAATAACCAAATAACCTGCTATTAAAATTCCGTACATTTTAACCTGTCACTTTTTAAGTGTTATACAACAAAAATTTATAGATGCGAAATATTAGCGAAAGTGTGACAAACAAGCAAGTATATTTTCTTATTTTCTGTATTTATCGTAATCAATTGTATGTTTCCGGGGTAAAAATCAGTATAATGTCGCCATTTTTATTATAGTATCGTTGTTTTATGAAATTTATTGTTAAGCTGTTTCCTGAAATTACCATTAAAAGTGAATCTGTTCGTTTACGTTTTATAAAAATATTGACCAGTAATATTCGTAACATTTTGAAACGTCATATTGAAGACGTTGCGGTTATTCGTCATTGGGATTTTATTGAAGTCCGTCCAAAAGTTGCCAACAGTGAAGCGCAAATTCTTGATTTATTAATCCGGATTCCCGGTATTCATCATATTTTAGCGGTCGATGAGCTGCCTTATGTGGATATTCACGACATATTCGAAAAAGCATTGAATTACTATGCGCCGTTAATCGAAAACAAATCATTTTGTGTACGGGTTAAACGTCGAGGAAAACATGATTTTACCTCGATTGATGTTGAGCGTTATGTCGGTGGGGGGCTTAATCAATATGTTGCTTCATCTAAAGTGAAATTAACTCGCCCTGACATTACCGTTAATTTAGAAATTGATAAAGATAAGTTGTTGCTTGTTAAAGGTCGATATGATGGTATTGGTGGGTTTCCAACAGGCACACAAGAAGATGTGATTTCGTTAATTTCAGGCGGTTTTGATTCTGGTGTGTCAAGCTATATGCTCATTAGACGTGGCTGTCGTGTTCATTATTGCTTTTTTAATCTTGGCGGTAAGACACATGAAATTGGTGTTAAACAGATGGCGCATTATTTATGGGAGCGTTTTGGGAGTTCGCATAAAGTCCGTTTTATTGCTATCGATTTTGCCGACGTGGTAGGTGAGATTCTTGAAAAGGTGGATGACGGTCAAATGGGCGTTATTCTTAAACGAATGATGATTCGAGCTGCCTCAAAAATTGCTCAGCGCTATAAGGTCGAAGCGTTAGTGACTGGTGAGGCTTTAGGGCAAGTCTCAAGTCAAACTTTAACCAATTTACGCTTAATCGATAATGTTAGTGATACTTTAGTGTTACGTCCTCTTATTACGCATGATAAAGAAACCATTATTAATCTTGCTCGTCAGATTGGAACGGAAGATATTGCTAAAACGATGCCAGAATTTTGTGGTGTGATTTCGAAAAGTCCAACCGTGAAAGCAGTAAAAGAAAAAATTGAAGCCGAAGAGTTGAATTTTGATTTTTCTATTTTAGATAAGGCGGTTGACGAAGCTGAAAATATCGATATCCGCGAAATTGCTAAACAAGCCGATACAACTATCAAGCAAGTAGAAACTGTTAGTAAACTTAATGATGAACATGTGGTTATTGATATTCGTTCCCCAGATGAACAAGAAGATCAGCCTCTTGAATTAAGCGATGTTGAAGTTAAGCTTATTCCATTTTATAAGTTGGCCACTCAATTCGGCGATTTAGATCAATCTAAGCAATATTTACTTTATTGTGCACGAGGTGTAATGAGTAAATTACAGGCTTTATACCTTATTGAACAGGGTTTTTGTAACGTTAAAATATTTAAAGAATAAAATTGCTAAGAATTTTGTATATTGTTAGCACTTTTTGCATATATAATAACGGTAAGGAAAAAATAAAAGCTATATCAATAATAGGATTAATTTTAATTAAAATATAAATATTATGAATCAATAGGATTAAGAGGGTTGTAATGAACAAATTACTTGTAGTTGATGATGATCCAGAGATAGCCTCGTTGTTGTGTGAATTATTAGAATTAGAAGGATTTGAAGTTGTAACAGCTAATAATGGAGTACAGGCTTTAGATAAGTTTGATAATACCATTGATCTTATATTACTTGATATTATGATGCCTGAAATGAATGGATTAAGTGTTTTATCTCAACTTAGAAATAAATACACGGTTCCAGTTATTTTTTTAACAGCTAAAGACAACGAGTTTGACAAAATTATTGGACTTGAACTTGGTGCAGATGATTATATCTTGAAACCATTTAATGATAGGGAGTTAGTTGCGCGGATTAACGCACTATTACGTCGTAAACGTTGGGATAATTTAGTTGGTGGCTTTGGTGAGAAGTCTCTTCAATATACGATTGATAAATTAACCGTTAATCGAAAGCAACAATCTGTTTCTTTTGATGACAAATATATTGAATTAACAGGCACCGAATTTCAAATATTATTAAAACTTCTTGAAAATGCAGGAAAAATAATTTCTCGTGATACCTTGAGTGAAACAGTGCTTGGTAAAGAGTTTATTCCTCTTGCGCGTTCAATTGATGTTCATGTTTCTAATTTACGTAAAAAGCTTCCACCCCGTAGTGATGGCTTACCGTGGATTAAAACATTGCGATCTAAGGGCTATCTATTTGTCGTAGATCAGAATGATGATCTGTTACAAAGTTAGATGTTGTTTATTAAAAAGGTAAGAAGATATGTGGATTTTTGATCGTCTGACTATCCGAATATTCACTATATTCTTACTGACAATAGCTTTTTTTTTGATGCTGATTATCGTTTTGCCGACTCTGGATTCCCGAAATTTAACTTATTTGGCGAATAAAGAAAAAGAAACTGGCAATATACTCGCTAATCAGCTCGAAAAAGAGCTAATCAATGTTCCTAAAAATAGTTTTCGTTGGTGGATGCGTTTTATTGTTGTTATGGATAATCATCAAAAATCCGAACAATTCTTATTTATCTTAACACCCAATGAGCAAATCATAACCGCAGATACTAAAAACATAGATTTAGTAAAAAACTTTAGTGAAAAATCTCATAATGTTGATGATCCTGCTAAAAAGATTTATGGTTCGCAAGAAATCATCGGTCCATTTCTGGTTAATTACGCTAAAGAGCAATATAAATTGTATGTTTTACAACCAGCATCGGATATTCAATCACAGTTTGTTAGCCTTATCTTCGATCATCCCTTTTTGTTGTTAGCATTAACAATGTTAATTAGCTCGCCATTTTTACTTTGGTTATCTTGGAGTATCGCAAAACCAGCAAGACGTTTAAAAAGTGCAGCTGATCAGGTTGCTAAAGGTAATTTACAAGAGTGGCCAGATCTCGAAACAATTGGTTCTTCTGAGTATAAAGCAACAGGTGCAAGTTTTAACCATATGTTACGGGAACTGAAACGAATGCAAGAATCTCAGCAACGTTTGTTTTCCGATATCTCTCATGAATTACGAACACCATTAACACGTTTACAGCTTGCCGCATCATTATTGCGTCGTAAGCAAGGCGAAGGTACAGAAGTCACTCGTATTAATAATGAAGCCTTAAAACTCGATGCCATGATTGGTGATCTATTATCATTAGCCAGACATCAATATGATAATAATGAGATTCGGGAATTAAATAGTATTAATGTGTTATTTAAGCAAGTGCTTGATAATGCCACATTTGAAGCAGAACAAATTGGAAAAGATTTCTTAATTATGAATCCACCCAGCAATCAGACTATTTTGTGTTATCCTGCGGCGTTATGTAGTGCGCTTGAAAATGTAATACGCAATGCTTTTCGTTATTCAAATCATAAAATTGTGGTGGATTTTGTCGCTCATCATAAACACCTAACTATTACTATTGACGATGATGGGTTAGGGGTGGCAGATAATGAATTAGAACAGATCTTTAGACCCTTTTATCGTACCAGCGAAGCACGAGATCGTGAATCAGGTGGGACAGGTTTAGGTTTAGCTATTGTTTGTAATGCGATTACACGAGACCACGGAACAGTTAAAGCAGAGAAAAGTTCGTTAGGGGGACTAAGAGTTGTGATAGTATTGCCTATTCAAAATAAAAAATAGAAGAGAATTGTTGTGTCTAAAGCGCCATTAAATATTGTTTTATTCGAACCCGAAATTCCTGCTAATACAGGTAATATTATCCGTCTTTGTGCAAATACGGGCTTTAATTTACATATTATTGAACCAATGGGATTCTTTTGGGATGATAAAAAACTTAGGCGTGCAGGATTGGATTATCAAGAGTTTGTCGATGTAAAACGTTATAAAAATATTCATCATTTTTTAGAATCAAACCAACTTGATTTAGCCACCCAAGTTTATGCATTAACCACAAAAGGGCAAAAGTCACATAGTGAAGTCAGTTATAAACACAATGACTTTTTGATGTTTGGCCCAGAAACACGGGGATTACCAGCTTCTA
Organism: Gilliamella sp. CG16; assembly: GCF_046635785.1. Classification (NCBI taxonomy): domain Bacteria; kingdom Pseudomonadati; phylum Pseudomonadota; class Gammaproteobacteria; order Orbales; family Orbaceae; genus Gilliamella; species Gilliamella sp. CG16. Next base: position 460,282 of record NZ_JBIDFL010000001.1, on the reverse strand, counting down.
TACTTGATGTGCTTCCACAAGATCATAAAATTCGCATTCCTATGTTAGCCAATAGCCGTAGCATGAATTTATCTAACTCCGTTGCGGTGGTAGTTTATGAATCATGGCGACAATTAGGTTATATCGGTGCTAAATAACTATTTAGTCGTTGTTTGAAAAACTAGAAATGAAGAATGAAAAAAGAGTTTAGTTGTTTTATCAATGTTAACAGATAGCTTTGTTGAATGTTGTTTGGAATATAGCCAGACTGTTTAAGCCTCGCTATATTCTTTCAATCGTTAAGATACTTAACCGATTTTATTTAACACGTGAAACGTATTCGCCTGAACGTGTATCAACTTTAAGTACTTCACCAATTTGTACAAACAGTGGTACACGGACAACAGCACCAGTTGATAATGTTGCTGGTTTACCGCCAGTTCCTGCTGTATCACCTTTTAAACCTGGATCTGTTTCGATAACTTCAAGTTCAACAAAGTTAGGTGGAGTAACGGCAATAGGTTGTCCGTTCCATAATGTTAAGATACATTCTGCTTGATCAACTAACCATTTAGCGTTATCTCCAACTGCTTTCGCATCAGCAGATAATTGTTCAAATGTGTCGTTATTCATGAAGTGCCAAAATTCACCGTCGGTATATAAATAGGTTAGATTCATATCGACAACATCGGCAGCTTCAACTGATTCACCTGATTTGAACGTTTTATCAACGGTTTTACCAGAAAGTAATTTTTTAATTTTAACGCGGTTAATTGCTTGCCCTTTTCCGGGTTTATAAAATTCGTTTTCAACAATTACGCACGGCTCACCATCTTGCATTATTTTAAGACCGGCTTTAAACTCATTAGTACTATAAGATGCCATAAAAGCTCCAACTATCATTCTGAATTACAAAAATGAGCCATATTATACAGCAAAAAGTTGAACTACCAAATAAAGATGACTGGATTTTTGATCTTGCTAATGTTGTGACCGATATCAAGCAACTTTATTGTTATTTAGATTTGGATCCAGATACGATTTCTATATCAATGAAACAAGCGAAAAAACAGTTTCCGCTTCGAGTTCCTATGGCTTTTATTCATCGAATGAAGAAGGGTGACTATACGGATCCGCTATTGTTACAAGTGCTTTGTAATGATAATGAAATGATTGAAGTTAGTGGTTTTAGTGCCGATCCGTTGCTAGAACAAGATAACGCTATTCCGGGATTATTGCATAAATATCACAATCGAGCCTTGTTGATGACTAAAACGGCATGTGCGATTAATTGCCGTTACTGTTTTAGGCGACATTTTCCTTATCATGAAAATCAGGGTAATAAAAAAAATTTAACGGTTGCATTAGATTATATTGCGAATCATCCAGAACTTGATGAAATCATATTATCTGGTGGTGATCCATTAATGGCTAAAGATCATGAGTTGGATTATTTAATCAGTGAATTAGAAAAAATTAAGCATGTTAAGCGGCTACGCATTCATACCCGTTTAGCGGTAGTGATTCCTTCTCGTATTACCGCTACACTTTGTCGACTTTTTGCTAAAAGTCGTTTACAAATTGTTGTTGTCACGCATATTAATCATCCTAATGAAATTGATGATGATGTGTCACAAGCGGTTAATCAATTAAAGCAACATAATGTGACCGTTCTTAATCAAAGTGTGTTATTGAAAAATATTAATGATAATGTGACGACGTTAGCACAATTGAGTAATAAGCTGTTTGATAATGGTATTTTGCCTTATTACATACATTTATTAGATAAAGTACAAGGTGCCGCTCATTTTTTAGTAGAAGACAAGCACGCTAAACAATTAATGAAGCAGTTATCTGAACAGGTATCGGGTTATTTAGTTCCTAAATTAGCACGTGAAGTCGGCGGTGAAAAAAGTAAGCGAGTTCTAACTTTTAATGATTAATTTATTCGAAATTAAAGGGTGACATGATATCTGATACTTACGGCAGTGACGGCTATTTTAGGTTATTTTTATATCATTTATCTTTTAAAATCTCATTGACGAAAAATAAAATAGCCTCTATAATTCCGACCTCTTTAATTAATGCTGTGGAGTTTTTACTCTACAACTTGTTGATAAATTAGATTTGGATATAAATCGTCATGAAACGCACATTTCAACCATCAGTATTAAAACGCAACAGAACTCACGGTTTCCGTGCACGTATGGCTACTAAAAACGGTCGTCAAGTTCTTGCTCGCCGTCGTGCTAAAGGCCGTGCTCGTTTAACTGTTTCTAGCTAATTTAAAGTTGAGTGACTAAACTCACTTTTCCTCGGGAGTTGCGCTTGTTAACTCCCTTTGATTTCAATTATGTTTTTCAAGAGTCCACACGAGTGGGATCGCCTTTTCTTACGCTAATTACTCGTAAAAACCAGTTATCGCATCCACGTTTGGGGTTTGCTATAGCTAAAAAGCAGGTTAAGCGAGCACATGAGCGTAATCGGATCAAACGACTTGCTAAAGAGTATTTCCGTCATCATCAACATCAATTACCTAACATTGATTTTATTTTAATGGCGAAGCAACCTGTTATAGAATTAGATAATCAACAACTTTTCGCTACATTAGATAAACTATGCCAAAAAATTGTCGGCAAACACCAAATTTGAACAAAATTTTATTGATTATCAAACAGCATGTAATGGCTTGTAAATTATTGATAATAAATATTTTTGTTTTAATGATTCGTGTTTATCAAAAAGTCATTAGCCCTTTATTTGGTCCAAAATGTCGCTTTACCCCAACGTGTTCTCAGTATGCAATAATTGCGCTAAGACGCTTTGGATTATTAAAAGGAGGTTGGCTAACAGTGAAACGTGTATTAAAATGTCACCCTTTACATGAGGGAGGAGAAGATCTTGTTCCTCCTAATATTAAAAACAATAGAGAAAAACACTAATGGGATCTCAACGTAATATTTTAGTTATTGCTTTACTTTTTGTATCGTTTTTTATTTGGAAGGCTTGGGAAGAGGATCATGCCCCTAAACCACCTATTACCAATCAAATGACACAACATGTTAGTGATAATGATTCGAATGATGCTTCACTGCTTGGTAAGAGCATTATTGTCAAATCAGATGTTCTTTCACTTACCATTAATACTTATGGCGGTGATGTGCAAGCGGCTCAATTATTAAAATATGAGCAGACTCTCCATTCAGGTACACCTTTTCAATTGTTAACCTCACGTCCTGATTATGTTTATATTGCCGAAAGTGGTTTAACCGGTAAAGATGGCCCTGATAATGCGACGCAAAACTCTCAACGTCCTGTTTATCAAACAGCGCAGACCGAATATACGTTAGCTGACGGGCAAGATGAACTGCGCGTACCGCTCAGTTATCAAATCAATGGCGTGAAATACACCAAATATTATGTGTTACATCGTGGCAGTTATGCAATTGATGTTGAGTACGCAATTGATAACCAAAGTTCAACGTCTGTTGAAGTTGCGATGTATGGGCAGTTAAAACAGACTATTGAGTTACCTCATGATGCCGTGACTGAAGGCGGTGGTGGATTAGGGCTAAGTGCTTTCCGTGGTACGGCTTACTCTAGCGCTGATACAAATTATAGCAAATACAGTTTTGATGATATTAAAAATAAAGCGTTATCTATCGAAACAACAACAGGCTGGGTTGCGATGTTGCAACACTATTTTGCATCGGCTTGGGTTCCAACACAGGATCAGAAGAATTTATTCTATTCTCGAGCTGCAGCGAAGAATTCGCAAGCAACCATTGGTTTTAAAGGTGAATCCACGACAGTGCAAGCAGGCAGTACGCAAACGATTAGTGCAAAATTGTGGTTAGGGCCTGAAATTCAAAGCGAATTAAAGCAAACAGCAAAACATCTTGATTTAATTGTGGATTATGGTTGGTTATGGTTCTTATCTCAACCTCTATTTTATTTATTGAAATTTATCCAAAGTTTTGTTGGTAATTGGGGAATTGCAATCATTGCTATCACGTTTATCGTTCGTGGTATTTTATTCCCATTAACACGTGCGCAATATCGCTCAATGGCTAGAATGAAGTTATTACAACCTCGTTTACAAGCGTTAAAAGAGCGTTATGGTGATGACCGACAAAAAATGGGCATGGAAACCATGGCGCTTTATAAGCAAGAAAAAGTGAATCCGTTAGGGGGTTGTTTACCACTGTTGATTCAAATGCCAATTTTCTTGTCATTATTCTATATGTTAGGTAATAGTGTCGAACTCCGTCATGCGCCATTTGCCCTTTGGATTCATGACTTATCAGCACAAGATCCATATTATATTTTACCGTTATTAATGGGTGGGACAATGTTCTTAATTCAGAAGATGTCACCAACACCTGTCACAGACCCATTACAACAAAAATTGATGACCTATATGCCATTAATCTTTACGGTATTCTTCTTATGGTTCCCATCTGGCTTAGTTTTATACTATATTGTCAGTAATTTATTTACGATTGCGCAGCAACGTATTATCTATTGGGAATTAGAGAAAAAAGGTCTTCACGAAAAGAAAAAGAAATAATGAGAATTTGAAGGAGGAGTAAAATCCTCCTTTTTCGTATCTGTTTTTGAGTATTAATTATGAATATACAGCAACAATTACATTTAACCGGAGATGAAAAGGGATATTGGTTTGTTAGTCAAAATGGGCGTCTATGGTTACCGAATGGTAAAGTGCCGTTTGGACAAGCAAACGAACTGGGTTTTACTCAAGAGCTTGCACAACCAATCGGTGAATGGAATGGACAAACGGCTTGGCTTATTTGCAAGCAAATGAAAAACTCTATGAGTTCAATTCGATCTTTGCTTACCTATGAAGCCGATCAGTCATTATTCCATATGGCAGGGAGAGCGGTTCAATTATCTGAATTTTATCGTTCTCACAAGTATTGTGGCTATTGTGGAAGCAAGATGTATATCAGTAAGACGGAATGGTGTTGTATGTGTGATAACTGTAAAGAGCGTTATTATCCACAAATCTCACCTTCTATCATTGTTGCTATTCGAGACAAAAATAAAATTTTACTTGCAAAGCATGTTCGTCATAATCAGGATGATTTATATACTGTCTTGGCGGGATTTACTGAAATTGGCGAAACAATGGAAATGGCCGTTAAGCGGGAAGTTTTCGAAGAATCCAAGATACAAATAAAAAATATCCGTTATGTGGCATCACAACCGTGGCCATTCCCTAATTCGCTAATGATGGCGTATTTAGCTGATTATGACAGCGGAGAGATACAAATAGATAAAAACGAATTAGTTGATGCTGGTTGGTATCATTATTCCAATCTTCCTAAAATCCCAGAATATGGCACAATAGCAAGACGGTTAATCGAAGATACGATTGCGCTATGTCGTGATTACGATAAATTTGGTGAAGATTAAAGTTGTTTTATCGGTTTAATGAATATTTTTAAGTTTAAACGTTTTCATTTTGTTTTCTTAAAAATATTCATATTTTAGTGACGGCTACACCATACCGCTAATGCATTACAATCCCAGTTTTTCATCATGTCACACCATGCAGAACGCCAACGTCTGACAGTGTTACTGCTAAAATTCATCTTTTTTTCGATTTGTAAATTATTTTCACCTGATACTAATAAATCGATAAATTGTAACCATAAGTCTGCTCTAGGTAATTTATTTAATTGGGTATCACCTAAAATATTAAAACTTTGTCGGCAACGTTTACATCGATAGCATGTTCGTGTTCCGACTTTGATTGTTTCTGATGATCCACAATGGAGACAAGTAGGTGTTTTTTCATTGAGTAATGCCATTATTTTGGTGTTCATGACTTGATGTTGTTCTTCTAAGGTTGTGGTGATTTTGGCTTGTTTATTATCGGTATACCACCTGTATAAACAAGTATAATTTATTTTTAAATATTGAATGATTGCATGATCGCGTCGTATAACTTTTTCAAGTGAACATGCTAATTTTTTGGCAATATATTGATAGCTTTTATTTTTTATACGGTAAGTGAATATTATTTCTAACCAATTAAATGGTGTCAAACGATTGAAAGGAGTATTCGTCGCCGCGGTAGAATACTTATTGCATGCTTTACAACGATAAGTGTTGGTCGGGTTTGTCCGAATCAAATAAAAATCGCTTTTACCACAAAATGGACATGCTTCAAAACGTTGCAGAGTTATTCTTCTTAAGTTATGAAGAAAATTATTAAGATCATTGTGTAATTCAGATGGAACTAATTCATAAATCATTTATTACTCCCTAATCACTTGTTATCACAAATATTATCAGATATTTAGCTTAACAAGTAGGTGAGCTAACACTTTTTTACATTATTCTGATTTGTAAATTTTGAAGTTTTTTTAAGAAATTTTTTCGCGATATTGAAATTTTAAGAAAACTAAATTAATGGACGATTAACAATTAAGATGATTTTAAAATCTAGATATTTTATAATAGGTTAACTAATTTTATGTTCAGCAAAATCTTAAATAAAGAGGCGGATAAAAATCGACATGCAAATCTATGCATGTCAATTTTATAAATGGCTAAAATTAATTTTGTTAAGTGTTATTTAACCATTCGGCAACTTGTTTAGAGAAATAGCTTAATATGCCATCTGCACCAGCGCGTTTAAAGCAAAGTAATGATTCCATAATTGCTGATTTTTCATCTAACCAATTATTTTCAATTGCTGCTTTTAACATCGCATATTCCCCAGATACTTGATAGGCAAAAGTCGGAACGGCAAAGGTGTCTTTCACTCGGCGAATAATATCAAGATAAGGCATGCCGGGTTTTACCATGACCATATCAGCACCTTCACTTAAATCTTGATAAATTTCTTGCAAGGCTTCATTGCTATTCGATGGGTCAAGTTGATAAGTTTTTTTATTTCCACCTTTTATATTTTTAGCTGAGCCGACTGCATCTCGGAAAGGGCCATAAAAACTCGAGGCATATTTGGCGGAATAAGCCATTATTTGCGTATTATGAAAACCTTGGGCTTCGAGTTCGTCACGAATTGCGCCAATGCGTCCATCCATCATATCGCTTGGTGCGATAATATCAACACCAGCATGAGCTTGCATCAAGGCTTGTTTAACAAGTGTTTCGACAGAAACATCATTTAGAACATAACCATGTTCATTAATAATACCGTCTTGTCCATGCGTCGTATAAGGATCAAGTGCTACATCGGTTAATATGCCAAGCTCAGGAAATTCTCTTTTTAATGCACGTACGGCTTTTGGGACTAAACCATTTTCATTATAAGCTTCTTCTGCAAGAAGCGATTTTTTTTCAGGTTCAATAGCGGGAAATAAAGATAAAACCGGAATGCCTAATCGAACAATTTGTTCGGCTTCTTTCAATAACACATCAATGCTCATTCTGTTTACACCTGGCATAGATGCAACCGGTTGAGTAATCTGATTTCCTTCAACAATAAAAACCGGATAAATCAGGTCATTAACACTTAAATTATTTTCTGCAATTAGACGTCGGCTAAAATCTTGTGCCCGATTACGTCTGAGTCGGCGCTTAGGATATTGACCTGTAATAAATGGTGACATAAAAGCTCCTGCTTATTTTTTCTTATTAAAATTAGAGTAATTATCTGATGCCAAAAGCTGTTTAGCAAATTAATTTGCTGTATTAGAATAAATCAAATTTTTACTTTACAACATACGTTGATTAGAGGTAAAATTGCGCACTAATTTTTAGTCCTTTGTGATATTAACCAATTTTGAGGTGAGAGGCACATGCCAGTAATTAAAGTACGTGAAAATGAACCTTTCGATGTAGCATTACGTCGTTTTAAACGTTCTTGCGAAAAAGCAGGAGTTTTAGCTGAAGTTCGTAACCGTGAATTTTACGAAAAACCAACGACAATTCGTAAACGCGCTAAAGCAGCGGCTGTTAAACGTCATGCTAAGAAATTAGAAAGAGAAAACGCTCGTCGCACTCGTTTATATTAATATTTTTGCGATTATTTATACTTAAAATTTAAATTGATATAAAAATCAATTTGTTATATTTTTAATATAAAGAATTCTTACAAGCCGTACACAAGGTACGGCTTGTTGTCTTTCTAAAATGCCAATATTGGTTGAACGTTCATTATGAAAGGTCAAATTCCTCGCGATTTTATTTTAGAACTGATAGCTCGATCTAGCATTCTAGATGTGATCAGTAAACGTGTTAAAATGAAAAAACAGGGAAATAACTATTTTGGTTGTTGTCCTTTTCATGATGAAAAAACGGCTTCTTTTTCGCTTAACGAAAAAAAACAGATCTATTATTGCTTTGGCTGTGGCGCGACGGGTTCTGTCGTCACTTTCTTGATGCAATATGAACGTTTATCATTTCCAGAAGCTATTGAAGAGCTAGCCAATATGCAAGGGATTCGTGTCCCTTATGTCGATAGTGAAAACAAGCAAATCGACCAATCCAAACATATTGAATCTCGAAATATTCGCCGAGATTTATATACGTTAATGGCTAAAATTACCCATTTTTATCAGCAACAATTAGCCCAACCAACATCAACAGATGCCAATCAATACCTTGAACAACGCGGATTGAATGCCGAAATTATCAATCGGTATAAAATTGGTTTTGCGCCAAATGAGTGGCGATTAACCTTACAAAACGTGGTTAAAAGCAAAGCAGAAGCCGAGCTTTATAATCAAGCTGGTATGTTAGTCACGAATGATAATGGTAACCAATATGACCGCTTTCGTGGTCGAATTATGTTCCCGATTCGTGACAGACAAGGTAATGTGATTGCCTTTGGTGGGCGAACGATTATCAATGATAATGCGAAATATATCAATTCACCCGAAACGCCTATTTTTCATAAGGGGTTTCAGTTGTATGGTCTTTATGAAGCACAAGAAGTGAATCGTAATCCTAAACAACTGATGGTGGTTGAAGGATATATGGATGTTGTCTCGCTTGCCCAATTTGGGATAGATTATGCTGTTGCGGCACTTGGTACAGCGACATCTGAAGAGCATATCAAGCTGTTATTTAGAGCAACAGATTCAGTCCTATTTTGTTACGACGGCGATAATGCCGGGCGTAGTGCAGCTTGGCGAGCACTCAATGTTTTATTACCTTGCTTAATTGACGGTAAAGAGATAACTTTTGCTTTTTTACCACAAGATGAAGATCCGGATAGTTTGGTTCGAAAAATAGGTAAAGATGGATTTGAGTCCTATTTACAAACGGCACCAAATTTATCTAAGTTTTTATTTGATGAACTTTTGAAACAAGTTGATTTAAAAACGCCTGAAGGAAAATCTAAATTAAGTTCACTCGCTTTACCTTTAATTGATCAAGTAAAAGCAAAAGCATTCCGTTTAAACTTGTTGCAACAATTAGGTAAATATTTGGGTTTACTTGATGTGTCTCAGCTTGAGCAATTATTGCGTGCAAGTCGCACTAAAAACGATACAAACACGGTGGTTAATACGCCTGTGTCTCAGGTAAAACTTACTACTATGCGTATTTTAATCGGCTTATTAATTCAGTACCCTTATCTTGCTAAGCTAGTCACCGATATTAAAGCTATCAGTCAAGTGAAAATGGCGGGTATTGAAATTTTTATTGAACTACTTGAATTATGCCAACATTACCCAAATATAACTACTGCACAGATCTTAACTGAATATATTGATAAACCGTTTTATAAGCAACTAAATCGGTTAGCAATATGGGAGCACCATTATCAAGACAATCAAATAGAGTCAATTTTTTCGCATACGTTAAAAGAGTTATATGATAATATACTCGCCCAACGGCAAGATGAACTGATCGCAAAAGAGAGAGTCTCCGGCTTAAGTACCGCAGAGAAAAAAGAATTAGCGACACTTATACTTGTTTTATCGAAAAAAGACTAAATATTGGGTATATGTAGAACCAAATTTTACCGCGTTTTACATATATAATATACATGACCGAACAACTTTAATGTGGATACCTTTATGGAGCAAAATTCTCAATCACAGCTTAAACTCCTAATCATTCGAGGTAAGGAGTTAGGATATTTAACCTATGCTGATGTCAACGATCACTTGCCTGAAGAGATTATTGATTCAGATCAGATTGAAGATATAATCCAAATGATTAATGACATGGGGATTCAAGTGCTTGAAGAAGCCCCAGATTCTGATGACTTATTACTTTCAGACAATGTCCCTGATGAAGAAGCCGTTGAAGCAGCAACGGCATTGGTATTATCAAATGTTGAGTCAGAAATTGGTAGAACAACCGATCCCGTCCGTATGTATATGCGTGAAATGGGGGCAGTTGAACTACTAACTCGTGAAGGCGAAATTGATATAGCCAAACGTATTGAAGATGGGATTAACCAAGTTCAAACGTCGGTATCAGAATATCCAGAAGCAATTACATATCTTTTAGAACAATATAATTTAACCGAAAGTGGTGAGGTACGATTATCCGACCTAATCACTGGTTTTGTTGATCCTAATGCTGAAGGATCAGGTGATGCACTTCCTGAAGATTTGGAAGAAAGTGAAGCTGACATCGAACTTGATGACAGTGATGATGAAAGCGAAGATGAAGATAGCGATTCTTCAGCAGACGATGATGTCTCTATCGATCCTGAAGTTGCACGTGCTAAATTTGCTGAATTAAAAGAGCAACACGATAAAACATCAGAAGCGATCAAAAAATACGGACGAGCTCACAAAAAAGCACAAAAAGAGATCGAAAATTTATCTGAAATATTTAAGCAATTTCGTTTGGTTGGTAAACAGTTCGACATTCTAGTCAACAATATGCGAAGCATGATGGATCGTGTAAGAGCACATGAACGTGTCATTATGAAGATTTGTGTCGAACAAAGTAAAATGCCGAAAAAACAGTTTATGACCTATTTTACGGGTAATGAAAATAACATGAACTGGTTTACTAAAGCATCAAGCTCAAAAGGGGCTTTTGCCGCTAATTTAAAAGAGTTTGAAGAGCAAGTTGCTGCACAAATTGAATCGCTTCAAAAAATTGAAACGGAAACTAATCTTTCTATCGAACAGATTAAAGATATTAATCGTCGTATGTCTATTGGTGAGGCAAAAGCTCGTCGTGCCAAGAAAGAAATGGTTGAAGCAAACTTACGTTTAGTGATTTCTATTGCTAAAAAATATACAAACCGTGGTTTACAGTTCTTAGATCTTATCCAAGAAGGTAATATTGGTTTGATGAAAGCAGTTGATAAGTTTGAATATCGTCGTGGTTATAAATTTTCAACCTATGCAACTTGGTGGATCAGACAAGCGATTACTCGTTCGATTGCGGATCAGGCAAGAACTATCCGTATTCCAGTACATATGATTGAAACGATTAATAAATTGAATCGTATTTCACGTCAAATGTTACAAGAAATCGGTCGTGAACCTACGCCAGAAGAGTTGTCAGAGCGCATGCAAATGCCTGAAGACAAAATACGTAAAGTACTTAAGATTGCCAAAGAACCAATCTCAATGGAAACCCCAGTCGGTGATGATGAAGATTCACATTTAGGGGACTTTATCGAGGATACGGCTCTTGAGCAACCATTAGATGCGGCAACATCTGAAAGTTTACGTAGCGCAACACGTGATATTCTTTCTGGATTAACCCCACGTGAAGCAAAAGTATTACGTATGCGGTTTGGTATTGATATGAATACCGATCATACGCTTGAAGAAGTTGGTAAACAGTTTGATGTAACACGTGAACGTATTCGTCAAATTGAAGCCAAAGCACTGCGTAAATTGCGTCATCCTAGCCGTTCAGACGTGTTACGTAGCTTTTTAGAATAGTCTTTTTTATTTGTAACTATATCGCCACAATTGTGGCGATTTTTTTAACGTGTAAACTGTTAATTATGAATATATTACAACGTTTTAAGATAGATCCATTTTTATTAATTCTGATTTGCGTTGTGCTGACTGCAAGCTTGTTTCCTTGTAAAGGTGAAATCAAAACTGCATTCGAACATTTGACCACCTTCGCCATTGGTTTACTGTTTTTTATGCATGGTGCAAAGCTTTCTTTTCAAGCAATCGTTGTTGGCATTAAAAATTGGCGATTACATTTGCTGATTTTTATCACCACTTTTGTGGTTTTTCCGATTTTGGGCGTCATGATGCAATTATTGGTGCCAACGTTCCTCTCTGAAAATCTTTATTTAGGATTTGTCTACCTTTGCGTTCTACCTGCCACCGTTCAATCCGCTATAGCTTTCACATCAATTGCAAAAGGTAATGTCGCTGCGGCCATTTGTAGTGCTTCAGCATCCACTTTATTAGGTGTCTTTATCACGCCTGTATTAGTTGGTTTATTGATGCATACACAGGCTGTTGCATCCATGAATATCATGGATGCCATTAGCTCAATTATGCTCAAATTAATGTTACCCTTTATTATTGGTCATTTATCCAGACGGTATATTGGCAAATGGGTAGACAAATATAAAAATATCATTTCTAAAACGGATCGTTTATCTATTCTTTTAGTGGTTTATGTGGCATTTAGTGACGCTGTCGTAAATGGAATTTGGTCTCAAGTTGGCGTGTTATCGCTATTGACTGTTATCTTTTTTTCTATTTTATTATTAATTCTTGTATTATTGTTCACTACTTATAGCGCAAGATTATTGGGCTTTAATAAAGAAGATGAAATCACCATTGTATTTTGTGGGTCAAAAAAGAGTCTTGCTAGTGGTATTCCTATGGCAAGTGTTATTTTTCCTATCTCGATTATGGGAATAATGATTTTACCTTTAATGATTTTTCACCAAATTCAATTGATGATTTGTGCCTTTTTAGCCGCTCGTTATGCGAAGCGAAAAATATAAAAATTATTTTGCTCATTGCCTTATTCTCAAGGATAATAGAGCCGCCATTAACTACAGAAAGATATATTATGTTTCATCTATTTGCTGATTTAGAATTTTCAACAATTATATTATTAGTCTTTGCATTGCTTTTTGTTCTTTTTTACGAAGCAATTAATGGATTTCATGACACAGCTAATGCTGTGGCAACTGTTATTTATACAAGAGCATTGAAAGAACAACTCGCTGTTTTTATGGCTGGCGTGTTTAATTTTTTTGGTGTACTTTTGGGTGGGTTAAGTGTTGCTTACGCAATCGTTCACCTTTTACCAACCGATTTATTACTCAATGTTAGTTCAGCGCATGGACTGGCAATGGTTTTTTCAATTTTATTTGCTGCCATTATTTGGAATTTAGGGACATGGTATGTCGGTATTCCTGCATCAAGTTCGCACACCTTAATTGGTTCAATTATTGGGGTTGCGCTTGCTAACGCATTTATCATGGATACTTCAATTATTGAAGCGCTTAATATTCCTAAAATGATTCAAATTTTCCTGTCATTAATTGTTTCCCCTCTGGTTGGGTTAATCATTGCGGGTTTAATGATATTTTTATTGCGTAAATATTGGACTCGTAAAGGTCAAAGTAAAAAAAGCAGTAAAAAAAGAGAACGTATTTTTATGACGCCAGAACAGCGTGAAAAGCTCTATGGTAAAAAGAAACCTCCTTTTTGGATCCGTATCATGTTAATTATATCAGCAGCAGGTGTTAGCTTTTCACATGGTGCGAATGATGGGCAAAAAGGGATTGGTTTGTTAATGTTAGTTTTAATGGGAATTGCACCAGCAGGCTTTATTGTGAATATGAGTGCATCTACTTATGACATCACTAATACGCGTAATGCAATTCACAATATTGAAGAGTATTTTGTTTCACATCAAAAAGATTTAACCAGCGTAATTGGTCATCAACCAGCTATCGATTCAACAATTCCAACAACCGATATTAATCAATATCACTGCGACTACTCTCGTTCATTTATGACGATCGGTATTGCTAATTCATTATTTAATAAACTTAATGATTATGAAGCATTAACGGTCGATCAACGTTCACAAGCAAGACGTATTTTACTTTGTTTATCCGATACCGTATCGCATGTTGCAAAACAACCTAATGTTTCCACCGAAGATAAACAATATTTAAAATCTTTAAATAATGATTTACTCAAAACCGTTGAGTATGCACCTGTTTGGATTATTATTGCTGTTGCCTCAGCACTGGCATTAGGCACTATGATTGGTTGGCGACGTGTTGCAATCACCATTGGAGAAAAGATTGGTAAAAAAGGGATGACTTATGCACAAGGTGTGTCAGCGCAAATTACAACCGCATTATCAATTGGTATCGCCAGTTATACAGGAATGCCTGTATCAACAACACAGGTTCTTTCTTCATCGGTTGCCGGTACCATGATTGTTGATGGTGGTGGGGTACAAAGCAAAACGATAAAAAATATTGCATTAACTTGGGTTTTAACATTGCCAATTTCAATTTTGCTATCTGGATCACTTTTTTGGCTTGCTCAAAAATTAATTTAGTAGTAAAAAAGAAGATATTAATTTTACTTTTAATCTGAGCGCCAAAAAAGAAAGGAGTAAAGAACAATGGCTTATAAACATATATTAGTCGCAGTGGATTTATCACCTGAAAGTGAAGTGCTTGTTGAAAAAGCGGTATCGATGGCAAGACCTTATAATGCTCAAGTCTCATTGATTCATGTTGGTATTAATTATTCTGATCTTTACACAGGTTTAGTTGATATTAATATGAATGATATGAAGGATAAAATTACCGAAGATGCCCATATTGCTTTAAATAAATTAGCCGATGATGCTGGTTATCCTATTGCTCATACATTATCAGGTAATGGGGAGTTTGGTCAGGTATTGATTGAAGCTATTCATGAATTCAACGTCGATCTTGTTGTATGTGGTCATCATCAAGATTTCTGGAGTAAATTAATGTCTTCCGCTCGTCAACTTATCAATAATACGCATATTGATACTTTGATTGTTCCATTAAAAGATGAAGAACCCGCTGAACAAACCGCCAAAGGAAAAGTTAATGATCAACCCGCTTAAATAGCGGGTTTTTTATTCTTTATACGTTACTATAAAATACTACCGATTCTTATTTCTTAAGTTAGATGAGTGTAACATGACTACTTTGCCATTTTTTGATAAGGCATGTTGACGTTTTCAGGGCTATACTCAAAGGTATAAATTAATCAATAAGGAGATTTACGATGAATATTGCATTAGTGACAGGGGCATCTTCAGGTTTTGGTCAAGCAACGTGTCGTAAGTTGATTGCTGATGGTTACAAAGTTATCGGAACTGCTAGGCGAGAAGATAAATTAAAAAGTCTTGCCAGCGAACTGGGGTGCAATTTTTTACCATTGGTTTTAGATGTGACCAAAAATGATGCGGTAGAATCCCTATTGTTACAACTTCCTAAAGAATTTCAACCCATTGATATCCTCATTAATAATGCTGGCTTGGCGTTAGGGATGGAACCTGCCTATCAAGCTAATTATGACGATTGGGAAACCATGATTGAAACAAATATTATTGGGTTAGTGCATTTAACTCATCAAATCTTACCGGGAATGGTTGAACGTAATTTTGGTTATATCATTAATCTTGGATCGGTTGCGGGGAGTTATGCCTATAAAGGTGGTAATGTGTACGGTGCATCTAAAGCTTTTGTAAAACAATTTAGTGCCAATTTACGAACAGATCTACTGGGTAAAAAAATTAGAGTGACCAATATTGAACCGGGATTATGTGGCGGAACTGAATTTTCTAATGTGCGATTTCATGGTAATAATGAACAAGCCGCTGCTGTTTATAAAGGTGTGGATTATATTACACCTGACGATATTGCCAATACCATTTCATGGTTAGTCAATACACCACCACATTTTAATGTGACTTCGATTGAAATTATGCCTGTGGCTCAAGCTCAAGCAGGATTATCAGTATTTAAAGAGTAAAAACAAAATAAATTAATTGTTTTTAGAATAGTAAAAAATTAAGTTTAGTAAACAAAATAGACTTGCACTTAAGCTAATGGATTGCTATTCTTTTATCCTATAATTTTGATTAAGGTTTATGGCAATGACTTTCTCTGAAGTAACAAAAACATTTGCGACAAGTTTGCCGGGCACAGATAGTTATGTCAAACTGCGTAAAGCTATGCGCTCATTAATTCAAGACGATCCAAAAAATGCTGCCGTGTATTTTTTGATTTTTGGGTTTGCGCGAACTTATGTCATGTTGTATGAAGATCAGGAAGTATCACCCCAGTTTGCCGAAGATAATCAAAAATTGATGTTATCGTATTTAAATATCCTTGATGAAGCATTGAAAAAACAAGATGCACAAAGCATATATCAAGCATTGAACAAAGTGGTTAATGAATACGAAAATAGCAAAAAAGTATTTTGATATAGCAGCCCGACATGAAAATGTCGGGCTGTTTTATTTTGTATAGCAATAAAAACAGAGTAGGGAATATCATGAACATAATAATGACAATCACAGGCATTATTATCACCTTAGGCACCATTATGCGATCTAGGGCGGGTTGATATTTTTCTAAAAAATATAAGAAAACCCGCCAAAAAAGGCGGGTTTTTATTTTGTATTGAAGATATGAGGTTCAAAATTTCTTATAAAATGAAACGACTTCAGGCAAGATAAGAAAAAAATCTTATTTAACTGCAATGAGTTTTTATCAGACGTTTTGGCTCAATGGTATTTTGGATGGTCAATGACATAACTTAGGATAGTAAGGGTGGGTGTGATATGAAAGTATTAAAATTTGGAGGAACATCTGTCGCTAATGCAGAACGTTTTTTGCGAGTAGCAGAAATTATTGAGAATAATGCTAAACAAGAGCAAACAGCGACAGTATTATCGGCGCCGGCAAAAATCACTAACCATTTAGTAGCGATGGTTGAGAAAACGGTTGATGGGCAAGATATTAGAAATAACCTTTATGAAGCGGAAAAAATCTTTGCGGATTTGTTAGAAGGTCTTTCAAAAGCACAACCAAATTTTGCTTACGAAGCCATGAAACATTTTGCATTAAATGAGTTAAATCATGTCAAACAGCTACTTGAAGGTATTCGTTTATTAGGACAATGCCCCGATAGCATCAATGCTTCTATCATTTGTCGAGGTGAAAAACTCTCTATTGCCATTATGCAAGCACTGCTTAAAGCAAAAGGGCATTTAGTCACGGTTATTGATCCAGTGGCAATGTTAATTGCAGAAGGTGACTACTTGGAATCAACAGTTGATATTGCTCAATCCACACATCGAATTAGTGATATGCATATCCCTGAAGACCATATAATATTGATGCCTGGTTTTACCGCCGGAAATGATAAAGGGGAACTCGTTGTGCTTGGGCGTAATGGCTCTGACTATTCCGCTTCCGTATTAGCGGCTTGTTTGCAAGCTAGTTGTTGCGAGATTTGGACGGATGTCGATGGCGTTTATACTTGTGATCCTCGTATTGTACCGGATGCTAAATTACTCAAGACTATGTCTTATCAAGAAGCCATGGAGCTATCTTATTTTGGTGCCAAAGTGCTTCATCCAAGAACTATTTTACCTATTGCTCAGTTTCAAATACCTTGTCTTATCAAAAATACCAATAATCCTGATGCGCCGGGAACATTGATCGGTGCCAATGTCGTTGACTCAACAACACCAGTAAAAGGCATAACTAATCTCAATAACATGGCTATGATTAATGTATCTGGCCCTGGTTTGAAAGGAATGGTCGGCATGTCGGCACGGGTCTTTGCTGCCATGTCTTATGCCGGTATTTCGGTAGTACTCATTACACAATCTTCATCTGAATATAGTATTAGCTTTTGTATTCCTCAAACAGAATTATATCGAGCTAAAGAAGCATTAAATGATGAATTTTATTTAGAATTAAAAGATGGATTACTGGAACCGATTGAAGTAATTGATAAGCTTGCTATTATCTCGGTGGTTGGTGATGGTATGCGCACGCTACGAGGTCTATCAGCTAATTTCTTTACTGCTTTGGCGCGAGCCAATATTAATATTGTGGCTATTGCTCAAGGTTCATCTGAACGCTCAATTTCGGTCGTTGTGGATAATGATGTCGCCGTAATGGGGGTGCGTGTTACTCATCAAATGCTATTTGGCACCGACAAAATGTTAGATGTCTTTGTCGTTGGTGTTGGTGGTGTAGGGGGAGCACTGGTTGATCAGATAGGACGCCAACAAAAATGGCTTAAAAATAAACAGATTGATCTGCGGGTCTGCGGTCTGTTTAATTCTAAACACAGTTTATTAAATCGTGATGGCATTGATCTAAAAAATTGGCGAGAACAGATTAAACAATCTGACATTCCTTATACCTTAGAAAGCATAATTGAATTTGCTAAAAATAATCGTCTTCTCAATCCAATTTTGGTTGATTGTACTTCTAGTAGTGAAGTGGCTGATAAATATGCAGACTTTTTAGCCAATGGTTTCCATGTGGTTACCCCTAATAAGAAAGCGAATACCAGTTCAATGGCTTATTATTTACGTTTACGACAAGAAGCCGAAAAAAGTAAACGTAAGTTCCAATATGATACCAATGTGGGTGCTGGATTACCCGTTATTGAAAATCTACAAAATTTACTCAATGCCGGTGATGAACTCATTAAATTTTCGGGTATTTTGTCGGGTTCGCTTTCTTTTATTTTCGGTAAACTCGATGAAGGCATGTCGTTATCAGAGGCGACAAAGCTAGCAAAAGAGAAAGGCTTTACTGAACCTGATCCAAGAGATGATTTATCAGGGACAGATGTTGCTCGAAAACTATTAATCTTAGCCCGTGAAGCAGGATTACAACTTGAGTTAGATCAGATCAAAGTGGAATCGGTCTTACCTAAAGAATATGCGCAAGGAAGTATCGAAAAGTTTATGACAAAATTACCGCAATTGGATGCTGAATTTAAAGCAAAATCTGAAAAAGCGATACAAGAAGGGAAAGTATTGCGTTATGTAGGCAGCATTGAGGGCGGACAATGTAGTGTTAAAATTGAAGCCGTCGATAGTGAAGACCCACTTTATAAAGTTAAAAATGGTGAAAATGCATTAGCATTTTATACTCGCTACTATCAGCCAATCCCATTAGTCTTGCGAGGTTATGGTGCAGGTAATGATGTCACTGCAGCGGGTGTGTTTGCCGATATTTTGCGTACAACATCAGGAAAAATCGGAGGTTAAATGACACATCAATCCATAACAGTATATGCTCCTGCATCAATGGCGAATATCAGTGTGGGATTTGATATTTTAGGTGCAGCAATTAGCCCAATAAGTGGAACGATGCTGGGTGATTGTATCACTGTTGAATCATCAACTGAATTTAAACTGGTTAGTAAAGGGCAGTTTGTTAAAAAATTGCCACGAGACCCTAAATACAACATTGTTTATCAATGTTGGCAGCGTTTTTGTAAAGCAATGGGTAAAACGTTACCGGTTAGTATCACACTTGAAAAAAATATGCCTATTGGTTCTGGTTTAGGTTCAAGTGCGTGTTCAGTCGTGGGGGCGTTTGTCGCCTTAAATGAGTATTTTGGTCAACCTTTTAATCAAATTGAAATGCTTAAAATGATGGGTGAACTGGAAGGACGAATTTCGGGTAGTGTGCATTATGATAACGTTGCGCCTTGCTATTTAGGTGGCATGCAACTGATTCTAGATGAAATGGGCATAATCAGTGAATCTATTCCTCATTTTGAAGATTGGTATTGGGTTATGGCTTATCCAGGTATCAAAGTCTCTACGGCTGAAGCACGGGCTATTTTACCTGCACAATATCAAAAATCAGATTGTGTCGCTCATGGTCGTTATGTAGGCGGCTTTGTGCATGCCTGTTATACCCAGCAATCTAAATTAGCCGCTGCCATGCTGATCGATAATATTGCTGAACCTTATCGCAAACAGTTGTTACCAAACTTTGATGAAACACAGCAACGTGTAAAACAACTTGGTGCATTAGCTTCAGGCATTTCAGGTTCTGGACCAACCATGTTTGTTATTGCGGATAAATTAGAGACTGCGCAGCAAATCGAACTACTTCTTAAAAGTCGCTATTTACAAAATAGTGATGGGTTTACGCATATTTGTAAAATTGATCAACAAGGGGCAAGAGTAATTTAAGTTTATCCATTTTTGAAACGTGAGTTAAACTTAAACCTATTCTAATTTATGACTGACTAACCGCTAAAAAGGTTGTCAAAAAGTGTAACCAATTAAAGCATAAAGATTATCGGAAAATATCATGAAATTGTATAATTTAAAAGATCACGCTCAGCAAGTTAGCTTTGCTCAGGCCGTTAAGCAAGGATTAGGACGAAACCAAGGGCTTTTTTTTCCAGAAATATTGCCAAAATTTTCTGCAAACGAAATTGAATCATTATTAAAACTCGATTTTGTAACGCGAAGTGCCAAAATCTTATCCGCATTTATTGGCGATGAAATCAGTCATCAAGATATGCAACGTTTAGTTAATAATGCCTTTCAATTTCCTGCGCCAGTCAAAGTAGTTGAAAATGATATTGGTACTTTAGAGTTATATCACGGCCCAACACTTGCCTTTAAAGATTTTGGTGGGCGCTTTATGGCGCAAGCATTAGTTCAAGTGGCTGCCGATGATAAAATCACTATTTTAACGGCAACGTCGGGTGATACTGGTGCTGCCGTTGCCCATGCTTTCTATCATCTACCTAATATTCGGGTGGTAATTTTATATCCACAAGGAAAAATCAGCCCTCTACAAGAAAAACTCTTTTGTACATTGGGCGATAATATTCATACTATTGCTATTCAAAGTGATTTTGATGCCTGCCAAGCTTTGGTTAAAAAAGCCTTTGATGATGAAGAGTTAAAGACAGCAATTGGTTTAAATTCAGCAAATTCAATTAATATTAGCCGGTTACTCGCCCAAATTTGTTACTATTTTGAAGCCTATGCCCAGCTCACGCCAAAGCAACGAGAACAGTTGGTCATTTCGGTGCCAAGTGGTAATTTTGGTGACTTAACTGCCGGATTATTAGCCAAGACGATGGGGTTACCGATCAAACGCTTTATAGCCGCGACTAATGCTAATGATACCGTTCCTCGTTATTTAGAGACGGGCAAATGGGAACCTCATCCTACTATTGCCACGCTATCTAATGCAATGGATGTGAGCCAACCTAATAACTGGCCACGTATAGAAGAAATTTATCACCGTGAAGGTTGGGTTTTAAAAACACTTGGACATGCCGCTATTTCCGATGAAGTTTCTAAACAAGCCGTTCGTGAACTGGATAAAAAAGGTTATTTATCTGAACCGCATGGCGCTATTGCTTATCGTGCGCTTCGTGACCAACTGCAAACCGGTGAATATGGATTATTTTTAGGTACTGCACACCCTGCAAAATTCAAAGAAGTGGTTGAAGATATTTTGGGGCGAACCATTCCATTACCTAAAGCATTAGCTGAACGTGCAGATATGCCGTTACTTTCGCATAATATGCCTGATGATTTTGTCAAATTACGTGATTTTTTGATTCAGTTAGATTGGTAATTCGCTTTCCGTCGCTGAATTGGCGACGGTCTGTTTGGCTGGATATTTAAGTGTTCAGGCTAATTTTCAAAAACAAATTGACTTTATTAAGGTAAACCTTGTTTAAATTAACATTTTCAGATATTGTAATGTATATTATGTCATTATAGAGATGTTTTATGTACTGTCCGTTTTGTAATGCTGAAGATACTAAAGTCATTGATTCTCGTTTGGTTGGAGAAGGCTACCAAGTCCGTCGCCGTCGTCAATGTGTGGAATGTAATGAACGTTTCACCACATTTGAAGTTGCTGAATTAATCATGCCTAATGTCATCAAAAGCAATAAAGTTCGTGAACCATTTAACGAAGAAAAGCTCCGTAATGGCATTAAGCGTGCACTTGAAAAGCGTCCTGTTAGTTTTGATGCTATTGAAGATGCCATCACACGTATTAAGTCTAAACTGAGAGCAACGGGTGAGCGAGAAGTTCCTGCAAAATTAATCGGTGACTATGTCATAGAGGAGCTTAAAAATTTAGATAAAATTGCTTATATTCGTTTTGCTTCTGTCTATTTTAGTTTTGATGATATTGAACAATTTAGTAATGAAATTGCTAAATTACAACAAAAATAATCAATAATATGACAACAATTTCTGAGCAAGATCACGTTTACATGCATCAAGCGATTGAGCTTGCAAAACTGGGTCGTTTCACGACAACGCCTAATCCTAATGTCGGGTGTGTCATCGTTAAAGATAATCAAGTTATTGGTACTGGTTATCATCAAAAAGCGGGTCAACCACATGCAGAAGTTTATGCCCTACAAATGGCGGGACAACAAGCAAAAGGTGCAACCGCTTATGTTACTTTAGAGCCTTGTAGTCATTTTGGTCGAACGCCACCTTGTGCCGATGCATTAATTCAATCAGGGGTTAAACGTGTCGTTATCGCCATGCAAGATCCCAACCCTAATGTTTCAGGTAAGGGCATTAAACGTTTACAAGATGCTGGTATTGAGGTAACCCAAGGGGTTTTAGCTGACCAAGCAGAAGCGATTAATAAAGGTTTTTTAAAACGCATGCGCACAGGCTTGCCTTTTGTCCAACTTAAACTGGCGGCTTCGTTAGACGGAAAAATCGCCATGGCATCGGGTGAAAGCAAGTGGATAACTTCAAACAAGGCAAGAGAAGATGTACAACAGTTTCGTGCTCAAGCCAGTTGTATTTTAAGTACTCGGGCGACGGTACAAGCAGATAATGCAAGTTTAACGGTTAGATATAATGAATTGCCGGATGACGTACAAAAAATATATTCATTAGAAGATGTTAGACAACCAATTCGAGTCATTATCGACAGTCAAGATGAGTTAACAGGAACTGAAAATATTTTTAATCAATCTGGTGAAACATGGGTGATACGAAAAAACGATACTCCCATAGAAAAGCCAAATATCAAAATAATTATTGAACCAACGCATTGCAAGCAAATAGATTTATCTAAATTATTTTCGCTATTGGCTGAAAAACAGATGAATACGGTTTGGGTTGAAGCTGGCGCTCATCTGGCAGGTGCATTAATTGAACAAGATTTAGTGGATGAACTTGTTATCTATTATGCCCCTAAATTATTGGGACATAATGCGTTAAATATGTGTATATTGCCCAATCTGCAAAAACTTGCATTCGCACCACAATTTCACTTTGAGTCAGTTGAAATGATTGACGAAGATTTGAGAGTTATTCTTAAACGAAAATAGTCTTCATTTCCAATATTCATTTAAATATGTTTACAAAGATGCAAGTTATAGTGACTATTTGCAAGTCTGATAAATGCAAATTTATGGCACTCAATAGTTATCACAATTCCACTAGATTGTGATTATCTCCTATGAGCTAAGGTGATTCACACTCATAGGAGGATAAATATTAATTACCCTTGTAAAATAGCCAATAACTCTTCGGGAGTTTGAACGGCATGTATGCGTGCTAAGGTATTTTCAGCAATCACCGCTCGAGTAAGTTGACGCAGTATATTTAGATGCTCATTAGCTTTTGCTGCAATGCCTACGACAACATAAGGAATATTATCATCTTCATCCCAGTGAATGCCTTTCGGAAAATAGATAATCTTCAAACCTGTTTTTAATACGCTATCACGTTTATCGGTAGTACCATGAGGAATGGCAATACCATTACCTAAAAAAGTCGATATTTGCGCATCTCTATCATACATTGCTTGAGTATAGTCATTGGTGACTAAATTGGATGCTATCATACTTTCAGCGACTAACTTAATGGCTTCTTGTTTGGAATAGTTACCATTTAAAATCGAGATATCATTGATTGATAAGGTTAAATTATTCATATGGTGTTCCTGTTTAAAATTTATCCTGAATAATTGTTTAATGTCTAACTAATTGTTAATTAATTAACGCATTGTTATCGATTTTGATTTTCTTTTCTCATGCATACGCAGTAAACCCAGTAACACAGCGCCAACCAGCGCACCAATAAAAATGCAAGCTACCCATAAAAATGGTTTATTTACCAGTGGCAGTACTAAAAAGCCGCCATGTGGAGCAGGCACTTGAATCTGGCATAGAAATGTCAATACGGATGCAATGGTAGACGATAACATCATGATTGGAATGACGCGCAAAGGATCTTTTGCCGCAAATGGAATTGCGCCTTCGGTAATATGTGTGGAACCGAGAACATAATTGACAATACCCGCAGCACGTTCTTCTTCTGTAAAGGCTTTTTGACGGAAAATGGTCGTCGAAAAGGCGATAACAAAAGGCGGTGCAATGCAAGCAGCTGAAACCCCAGCCATAAAATAGTAATTTCCTTCACCCAATAACATAGTACCTGTTACATAAGCTGCTTTATTAATAGGGCCACCAAAATCAAAGGAACACATAGCGCCAATGACAATACCGAGTAAAATTGGATTAGTATGTTGTAATGAACCAAGCCATACAGCCATTGTGTTATTCGCTATGGCGATGGGTTTACCGAGATAATACATCCCTGCACCAATAACAAATACACCGATTAATGGCATAATAAAAATTGATTTCAGTCCTTCGAAAGAGCGAGGTAGATGATCTAACCATTTTTTGAGATACAGCATCAGATAACCAGCAGCAAATCCAGCGAGAATACCGCCTAAAAAACCTGCTCCAGTAGCCGTAGCCATTAATCCACCTACAAAACCAGCAACCATCCCTTGCTTACCTGCAATGGAATTGGCTATAAAAGCGGTGAAAATAGGCACCATAATGTCAAATGCTTTTCCACCGATTTGTTTAAGCATTGCTGCAAATTCATTATATTGTTCATTATTAGGATCTGCGGAATAAATACCCCATAAAAATGATAAAGCTATGAGTACACCACCAGCGACAACGAAAGGCAGCATGTTTGACACACCACTCATTAAGTGTTTATAGAGCTGGCGTCCAATCGATTCTTTGACTTCCACTTGGTTTAAACTCGCATTATTAACACTATTCTGTACGCCTTTACGAATAGGAACTGTCCCTGAAGTAATCTGCTCTATTAATGCTACAGCTTTGTGTATACCCTCTTTAACGGGAACTTCAATAACTGGTAAACCATTAAAGCGATCAGGATTAACATCTTTATCTGCCGCAATAATCACCCCAATGGCATTTGCCATATCAGTTTCGGTAATTGCATTATCAACACCACTTGCACCATTGGTTTCTACTTTAATTTCAATTCCTGCTTTTTGCGCAGCTGATTTTAGCGCTTCTTCTGCCATATAGGTATGTGCGATACCGGTTGGGCAGCCTGTTACAGCAAGTATCTTCTTCATAACGCCCCCTTTATTTAATTTGGGTAACTACAAGTTTCTCCATATAGGTACTGATTTTATCGAGTAGACCTAATCCATCTGATTCTGCAACATTAGCCCCTGTTGCAGAGGCTTTTTTCATTGCTTTTTCAACGTGTTCTTGTGTTGGTAGCCATTCACTAAGAAATGCAGCAACTGACGCATCGCCTGCACAAGCAGAACTGATCAAATTGATTGGTACGGCATTACAAAACCAAACATGCTGACCATCTGAAAAGTAAAGACCTTTTTCCCCCATAGTTAATAAAATATTTTGAGCACCAAGTGAATGTACCGTTGATAACGATGCAATGACTTGTTCCGTTGATTGGGTTTCTAATCCAAAAATGTCTTTCAGTTCATCATTATTTGGTTTGATTAATAGCGGTTTATAAGTAAGTAATTGAGCGAGTTTAGGATGACTAATATCTAAAATAACTTGAATATTTTTGGTTTGGCATATATCTAAAACAGATTGATAATATTCAGGCTCGATGTTTTTAGGTAGGCTACCACTGATGACTAAATAGCTATTGTGATCGAGAGAATCAATGATGTTTAGCATTTCAGCTTTCTTTTTATCTGGCACAAAAGGCCCTTTCCCCACTAACTTATATTCATTTTGTCCATCATTAATAAAAACGTTAATGCGAGTGATATCATCGATAAAACAAGGTTTGATTTCAATCTGCATTTTGGTGAGTTCATCAATAATATATTTTCCTGAAAATCCACCAAAAAAGCCCAATGCACATGTTGGTCTATTAAACTTTTTCAAAACAATTGAAACGTTAACGGCTTTACCATTGGGACTATATTCTGTATGTAAAGTACGATTCACTGAATTGGGATTAAGACCTTGGCAACGGATATTCATATCAATTGCCGTATTAAGTGTTAAAGTATAGATCATAGGATTGACCTCTTAGAGTTTACCGGCACATCCACATGTTGTAATGATTTTTTTAACCACTTCTTTCATTGCTGCTTTTGCTGGTTTCATGTAATGTCGAGGATCATTGGCATTTGGATTTTCGATAAAATAGTGTTTTAGCGCATCAGAAAAGGCGATTTTGAGTTCCGTTGCAACATTGACTTTGCAAATACCACGTTGAATGCATTCACGAACATCTTTGTCTGGAACACCTGAAGCGCCATGTAATACCAGTGGGATATCAACCATAGAACGAATTTCAGAAAGTCGATCAAAATCTAATTTAGGTTCTGATTTATACAGACCGTGAGCAGTCCCAATTGCAATGGCAAGTGAATCAATTCCTGTTCGTTCAATAAATTCAACTGCTTGTTTAGGATTGGTATATAAAGCATCTTTAGCATCCACCACAAGATCATCTTCAACGCCACCAAGCCTACCTAATTCAGCTTCAACACTCACATCATAGCGGTGAGCATAATCAACAACGCGTTTTACTAACGCAATATTTTCTTCAAAAGAGAAATGCGAACCATCAATCATGACTGAGCGTATCCCTGAATTAATTTTTTCAACGATATCATGATATTCTTCATGATGATCGAGATGGATGGCTAACGGTACTTTGTGTTTTTTAGATAGCGCTTCGGCAATGGCAATAATATTTTCTGTACCGGCATAACAGTATGTACCAGGCGTACCGGCTAATATTACAGGGGACTGTAATTCGGCAACCGTTTCAACAATAACTTGCATGGTTTCTAAATTATGTATGTTAAAAGCTGGAACGGCATAATGTTCATGCTGTGCTTTTTTTAACATATTATGACTTGAAATGATCGACATATGACAACCCCTTAAATTGATTTGCAACCAGAACTAAATTTTAAAATGAAAGTATTTTTATTAAATTATGATTGCAAAACGAAAGTTATGCCAGTGTCATTACCGTGAGTTGGATCACAAAACTGAACATTTATTCAACAGTAAAAGTAATTTAAATTGATAAAGATAAATTTAAATGGTTAACATGTAACCCTGTGATTTTGATAATGTTAAGATGTGGTATCTTCGATAAAACATAACTTACTAATTATTGTTGACCACTTGTATGATAAATTCTATTATCATTAATCTTAATTCGTTTTATGTAATACAGGACATTAAAATTGGCTAAAGTGTCTTCAGCCCTTTTGAAACGTAGATTGGATATTGCGGAAATAGTAAGAAAAAAAGGTGAAATTAAAGTTGAAGAGTTATCATACATGCTTCAAGTTTCAACTGTTACTATTCGTCAAGATTTAACCTATTTAGAACAACAAGGATATTTAAAGCGTTCTTTTGGTGGGGCAATTTATTTGTCACCAGAAGGTACAAATAATAAAACGCATATTGTAGCGGCGAATAATTCATTACCTGTTGATGATATTTATGATATTGATTTAGTGAAGAATTGCTTAAATTATATTAATGATGGCGATACCATTTTTTTAAGTCATGGCAGACTTACAAGAAAGCTTATTCCCTATTTGCATGTTAAAAAATCATTAAAATTAATCATGAATGATATTAATAATGCACAATTAGCGAAAGAGTTCACCGATGCTAATATTGTGCTTACTGGTGGTGTATTATTAAAAAATAATATTTTGCATAATGATATCAGCGATTCAATTTTAAATGATTATTCGATTTCACATTTTATTGTTGAATTAACCGCCATTAATCATGATAACCAAATAATAATTGAAGATACTGAGCAAATCAGTATATATCAACAATTAATCAAAAAAGCTCATCACATCATTGGTATTTTACCTCAGCGTGTTGTTTATAATGATGATCATAGCATTGGAAAGCTAAAAAATATGGATGTGATGATCTTATCCCGACCGGCTGTAACCGAATATCATCAGCAATTATTAGATTCTAGTTTCAAACAATTTGCCGCAAATAAATTTAGTGTCATTTACCAAAATGAATTAGGAGCATAATGTGAATTTTAAGATTTGTTCTATCGGGGAGCTACTAGTTGAATTTTTAGCAAAGGAACAAAATCAGCGTTTTGATCAAACAGGCGAATTTATAGGCCCTTTTCCGAGTGGTGCGCCAGCTATATTTGCTGACCAAGTGGCAAAGTTAGGGTTTCCGGTCGTGTTTTTTAGCTGTGTTGGTAAAGATACCTTTGGCAAAATGTGTGTTAATCGGCTTAAACAAGATGGTGTCATGACGGATGGCATCACTTTTCATAATAAAGCTAATACGGGTAGCGCCTTCGTATCATACCGCAATTCTAATGAAAGAGATTTTATTTTCAATATTCCTAATAGTGCCTGCGGTCTTCTTTCATTCAACCATATCAACGAAAACTTGTTGAAAGATTGTACTCATTTACATGTTATGGGCTCATCGTTGTATTCGTTTCGAGCAATTGATGCAGTGCGCAAAGCATTAGATATCATCAAACGAAAAGGAGGAACTATTTCTTTCGACCCAAATTTACGCAAAGAAATGTTTAATATTCAAGAGATGGAGCAATCTTTTGGTTATATCATGGAATATACTGATATCTTTTTACCTAGTGAAAGTGAAGTGAATTATTTTGCCGACCATAATAATGAAAACGAACAAGAAACCATAATAAAATTGCTTCAAAAAGGGATCAAACATATTGTTGTGAAATGTGGAGCGAAGGGGTCAACTTATTATGGTTATGATGAACAAAATACGATTAAAAAGATTCATGTCGATAGTTTTACAACGCAATCAATCGATCCAACAGGCGCAGGAGATTGTTTTGCAGCAACATTTGTCAGTTTAATGCTTGCGGGATTTAGTGTTGAAAAAGCTTTGCAATATGCAAATGCAAGTGGTGCATTAGCCGTTTCACAAAAAGGTCCAATGGAAGGCACCTCTACCTTAACAGAATTAGAAAGATTTATTTTTAATTCCAAAGTTAATTAAATATCGTAAACTTTTTTAATGCGGGTGGCAGATAAAAAAAGTCCCAATAACTAGGTTATTGGGAAAACATAAGGAATAGGAAAACAATGAAATAAATACATTGTCGGATATATTATGCACTATTTTTTAGTAAATGTATGTAACTCGATGTAAATTTTTTTCTAAAATGTTTGTATTTATAATGTTAAATTTGCGTAAAATTCAAAATAATTATTATAAATCAACTAAATAGTTATAAAAAAATCTCAAGTAAAGAATTTAAAAATAATTTTCCTTGTTCAGTTATTTTCCAATATTCTTTATCCTCAGTAAGGTAATTTTTTTCAATTGCTAAATTAATTTGCCTGTCAATTGTTTGTAAAGGTAAAAAAGTCCGTTGCTCAAATTCAATTTTAGGTGTCACTTCAAATAATCTAAAACGATTCATAAAAAATTCGAATGCAAGATCTTCCTTTGGTACGGTATAAAATTTTTCGATATAACGCCCTTCAAGATACCCTTTGGGATGACGTGTTTTTACGGTACGAATAATGTCCCCATTAGGTTGGGTTATTTTACCATGTGCACCACACCCAATCCCTAAATAGTCACCAAATCGCCAATAATTTAAATTATGCTGGCATTTCAATTCCGGTTTTGCATAAGCCGACGTTTCATATTGTTGATAACCATGTTGAGTTAACAATTGGTGTCCAACTTGATAAATTTCCCAAAGTTTATCATCATCAGGAAGGACAGGTGGTTTAGATCCAAAAAGTGTATTAGGCTCAATGGTTAATTGATACCAAGATAAATGGGGAGGATTAATGGCTATGGCTTGTTTAAGATCAAACAAGGCATCATCTAAACTTTGATTGGGAAGTCCATGCATTAGATCTAAATTAAAACTGTCCAATTTTAGTTTATGTGCTAATTTCCCGGCATTGATTGCTTCTTGGGGATTGTGAACGCGTCCTAATCTGATGAGTTTATCAGTTTGAAAACTTTGAACTCCAATTGAAATACGATTTATTCCTGCTTGTTGATAGCCTGTAAATCTTTCTGCATCAACAGAATTTGGATTAGCTTCGATGGTGATTTCGGCCTGTTTTTCAATTGGAATTAGTTCATTAATTTTGGTTAACAGATGATCAATCAATTCGGCTGAAAATAAACTTGGCGTACCACCGCCGATAAAAATCGAATGGATCGAGCGTTCAGGACAAAGAGCTATATCTTGCTGTAAATCTTTAATCAAATGATCAATATAAGCACGATAATCAGGTGTTTTTTTGATGGTATGAGAATTGAAATCACAATAAGGACATTTTTGTACACACCAAGGCATATGTATATATAAGCTAAGTGGAATTTTATATGAAAACATCTGCCTATCCTGAAACTTAATAGCGGTTGATGAATGGTTATATAAATGTTGCACTATTTTACTTCAATTCATGAAAAAAAGCTTTTTTTACTATTTTGGTATTTTTAAATTTCGTGTAAAGAGCGTACAATCACGATTAATTTTCGATATTAATTATCGATTAGGCTATTTTTGTAGGAGAAAGTATGAGTATTGTTAACGATATCTTGGATAATGGTTTGTCAGCAGCGTCAATAAGCCCTTCAGTAAAACAATCGCATTTTGGTGAATTACCCATTTTAACGGTTAACCATAAAACATGCACGGCAGCGATATCACTACAAGGTGCGCATTTATTATTTTGGCAACCTTCAACCGAAACGTCCCCAGTTATTTGGTTAAGTGAAAAAACCTTTTTTAAAAAAGGAACGGCTATTCGTGGCGGTGTACCCATTTGTTGGCCTTGGTTTGGGCAATTAGGTAATCCTTCACACGGTTTTGCTCGTATTGTTGAATGGACGTTAGACTCATGCAAGGAAGATGCTAATGGTGTCGATATCATCTTGTCATTAACGAATAATCCCCAAACTGAATCCTATTTTGCCAAACCTTTTAAAATTTGGTTAACGATTCATGTCGGCAAGAGCTGTGAAGTTACATTAAGTTGTCAAGGTGATTTTGAGGCAACAAGTGCATTACATACTTATTTGGGTATTAGTGATATCGACGATGTGACTGTTAAAGGGTTAGGTGATACTTATCAAGATCGTTTGTCTGTTGAAAATAAACCAACAATTAATGGACAATTAACCTTTAATCAAGAAGTCGATCGTATTTATACCCATGCTGAAAACACCCTAACCATAAATGATACTTGTCGAACAATTGAGCTCACAAACATTAATGCTAGTGATGTTGTTACATGGAATCCATGGACAGATAAAGCTAAAGCGATGGCTGATTTTGATGACCAAGAATATAAAAAGATGGTGTGTGTTGAAAGTGCGTGTATTAATCAAACACTTAAATTATCACCAACACAAAAAACGTCATATGGCTTTAAAATTAAACTGGTCTAATTTTGTATAGCGAGTTATGTTTAAACGCAATCAATTCTATTGACCAATTGATTAATTGTTTGCGTTTACAAGCATAACGCTTTATAATCCTCAAGCTTTTTAAAGCGCCAATTTCATAACCAACTACTGGGTCGCCTGTAATTGGTTTTTTATTTAAATAACATAGAGAAATAAACATGTTTACATTAAAAGCAGAAGTTAGAAAAGAGCATGGTAAGGGTGCGAGCCGCCGCCTGCGTCACGCTGGTCAATTCCCAGCTATTATTTATGGTGGAACTGAACCTGCAATATCTGTTGTGCTTGATCACAACCATATTTTCAATATGCAAGAAAAACCAGAATTTTATTCTGAAGTGCTCACTATTGAAGTTGACGGTAAAGCGGTTAAAGCAAAAGTACAAGCTGTACAACGTCATCCATTCAAGCCTAAATTAGTTCATATGGACTTTGTGCGCGTTTAGATTCACGCATTGGTGTATCATCCAATAATGCTTCTAACAAAAGGTCACCCAGACGGTGACCTTTTTGTTTTTGTGTTAGATTAAATTAGGCAAATGCCTATTGTTATGATTTATAGCATTAACTGGGTGACACTGACAACTCAACATAATAGAATAAAACATATTGATATCATTTTAGTTAGGAGAAAACCATGTCTGATGTCCCAGTTTGCAATTTAGTCATTTTTGGCGCTAAAGGGGATTTGACAAGGCGTAAATTATTACCATCTTTATATCAATTAGAAAAGTATGGAAAACTGCCTGAAGAAACCAAAATATTAGGGGTTGGTCGTGCAGATTGGGATAAATCTGCTTACAGTGAAGTGGCTAAAGAAGCACTTACAACATTTATGTCAGAACCATTAGATGAAGATATTTGGCAACGATTTAGCCAACGTCTTAATTTTCATAAGTTAGATGTTAATGATATCGCTGGTTTCAACGATTTAAAAAATAAACTCGAGCAGAATCGTACAGCAATTTTTTATTTTGCAATGCATCCGGGGACTTTCGGTACAATTTGTAAAGGTTTAGCGCACGCTGGATTAAACCAAAAACACAATCGAATTGTAATGGAAAAACCCCTTGGTACGGATTTGCAATCATCTCGTGATATTAATGATTCTGTTGCACAATTTTTCGATGAATCGCAGGTTTATCGTATCGACCATTATTTAGGAAAAGAATCGGTTTTAAACCTTTTAGCTTTACGTTTTGCTAATCCGGTTTTTGCCTCTTTATGGAACCGTAATTCTATCGATCATGTCGAAATTACCGTTGCTGAACAAGTTGGCATTGAAGGTCGATGGGGTTACTTTGATAAAGCTGGTCAAATGCGTGATATGGTTCAAAATCATTTGTTACAAATTTTGACAATGATTGCGATGTCTCCACCGGCTAATTTGAAAGATGAAAGTTTGCGTAATGAAAAAATAGCGGTGCTCAATGCGCTAAGACCTATTGATAAGACAAACCTTCATGATAAAGTTGTTCGTGGTCAATATACATCAGGATTTGTTAATGGAATAAACGTACCAGGTTATCTAGAAGAAGATGGCGCTAATAAAGAAAGCAGCACAGAAACATTTGTTGCTATTCGAGTTGATATTGACAATTGGCGTTGGGCTGGTGTGCCTTTCTATTTACGTACAGGAAAACGCTTAGCGAGCAAATGTGCGGAAGTCGTGGTTTATTTTAAATCATTGCCTTTGAATATATTTAGTGAAT
Source organism: Gilliamella sp. CG16 (assembly GCF_046635785.1). Lineage (NCBI taxonomy): Bacteria > Pseudomonadati > Pseudomonadota > Gammaproteobacteria > Orbales > Orbaceae > Gilliamella > Gilliamella sp. CG16. The sequence continues at coordinate 426,858 of NZ_JBIDFL010000001.1, read as the reverse complement.
CTTATCCTGCATTACCACAAAATAAATTAACCATTCGCTTGCAACCTGATGAAGGCTTGGACATTGAAATTTTGAATAAAGTACCGGGTTTAGATAGCACACATAATTTACAAACGACTAAACTTGATTTAAGCTTTAATGAGGCTTTTCAACAGCATAGTGCCGATGCTTATGAACGACTATTGCTTGAAGTAATGCGAGGTCGCCAAGCATTGTTTGTTCATCGTGATGAAGTAGAAGCGGCTTGGAAATGGGTAGACTCTATTATTAATGCTTGGAATTCGGAAAAAGAGCCGCCGAAAACTTACCAAGCTGGTACTTGGGGACCGGTTGCTTCTGTTGCTTTAATTACAAAAGATGGGCATTCTTGGCACGAATTTGAATAAAGGAACATCAATATGTTTACACTTAATAGATATGCAAATAGTCAGGTTTTAAATGAAGAACTCACTGCTCGTATAGTGAATGATCTTAAGCAGGCTATTGAACAAAAAGGTCATGCATCTATTGCGGTTTCGGGTGGTAAAACGCCTATTCCTTTATTTACTTTGCTTAGTCAACAAGACTTAGCATGGAATCGCGTTTATATCACTTTGGTTGATGATAGATGGGTCGATGATACGGATGATGCCAGTAATGAAAAATTAGTCATGACTTATTTATTACAAAATAAAGCAAAACTTGCTAATTTTGTTGGTTTAAAAAATAGTTGTGATAATCCGTTTGATGGCGCTGAAGTTACAGAACAGCTTTTAGATAAAGTACCGATGCCTTTTGATGTTTTGATCTTGGGAATGGGTGAAGATGGTCATACTGCCTCGCTGTTTCCGGGAGCTGATAATTTAAAATTGGGCTTGGATATGCACTCAAATCGAAAAGTGATTGGTATGACACCCTTAACGGCACCACTTGACCGTATCACTCTAACACTGCCTATCATATTAAGTAGTAAAAATATTTACTTACATTTAGTCGGTGAAAGTAAAATTAATGTGTTAGAACAAGCTGAACAAGGTACCGATTTTAACCAGATGCCAATAAGGGCAGTTATACAGCAAGACAACGTTAATGTGATAGGATTTTGGGCTCCTCGCTAATTAATTTTTGTTTGCCAACCAACAGGTTGGCAAATATCTATCTTTAATATTACTTTGATTTTAATGAAATTAATACACAACTAGTTGCTGTGAATTTAATTTTTTAATCAAAGTTGTTATCTGTTTATTGTCATCAATACTGTTTTACCTTTCTTAATATCTGCAATGTTTACATTTTATACATGTTAATAATCTTGGTTAGCAAAGATAAGTTTAGTTGAACATTCAAATAATCTTAAATTTTACAGAGTGATGACCTTTTTTAATTAACTTAATATAAAACCGATAGTTAATTCGCAACACGCTAATGAAAAAATCCAACTGCAATTATTAAAAAATTAATTAATTAAATATCTATTATTTTGTAAATTTTTGTGGTAAAAAGTGGGATAAAGTGGTAATAAAGTACAAATTATTTAATATTTTGATTTATAACAAATAAAAATTAGCAAAATTTTCATGAATAAGGGCGCTTGAATGTTTAGTGGTGCAATTTCAGTCAATATCGATAGTAAAGGGCGAATGGCTATCCCCACTCGCTATCGGGAATTATTGTCTGAAGGCATGGTATGCACAATTGGTTTATATCATCCTTGTCTTGCCCTTTATTCGATGACTGAGTGGAAAATGATTGAACAACAACTTTCGACTTTATCCTCTATTGTCGAAGCGGAACGAAGGATCAAACGCCTATTATTAGGTTATGCAACCGAGTGTTCAATGGATAATTCCGGTCGAATATTATTACCACAAACGTTACGTACCTACGCTAAGCTAGAAAAACTGACAATGTTTGTTGGACAATCCAATAAATTTGAAATCTGGGATGAAGGAATATGGTATCAACAAATTGGTGAGGACATTGCCGCTTTGCCAACCGATATGGAAAACTTATCCAGTAATTTGAAAAGTTTAACAATTTAATATGAGTAAAAATTGATGGATTATCAACATACTACAGTTTTATTGAACGAAGCGATAGACGCACTAAATATTAAAAAAGATGGCATCTATGTTGATGGAACCTTTGGACGAGGTGGACATTCACGTCTCATACTTGAACAACTTGGCGAACAAGGTAGATTAATCGCTATTGACCGTGATGAACGAGCTGAATTAGCAGCAAAAAAAATTGTTGACCCTAGATTTACTTTTATTCGAGGAGAATTTTCCAATGTATATCAATACATTGATAATTTAAGTCTATTAGGTCAGATAGATGGTTTTTTATTAGATTTGGGGGTGTCTTCGCCACAACTGGATGACCCTGAACGGGGTTTTTCTTTTATGCGTGATGGCCCTCTCGATATGCGTATGAATATTCATCAGGGTTTGACCGCAAGTGAATGGTTACTTAAAAGTGATGAAGATGATATAGCTTGGGTGTTAAAAACTTTTGGCGAAGAAAAATTTGCGAAACGAATCGCAAAAGCAATTGTTGAACAGAATAAAGTTTCGCCTATAACCCGAACATTGGAATTGGCGAATATCATTGAAAAAGCGACACCAAGAAAAGATAAAAATAAACATCCTGCAACACGTAGCTTTCAGGCAATTCGTATCTATATTAATAGCGAATTAGAAGAAGTAGAACATGCGTTAAATAATAGTCTGTCAATTCTTGCGAATGAAGGAAGACTTGCTGTGATTAGCTTTCATTCTTTAGAAGATAGAATTGTGAAACAGTTTATAAATAAACAAAGTAAAGGTCCTGTTTTACCAGCGGGATTGCCACTAACAGAGCAACAAATAAAACAATATGGCAGCGCTAAATTAAAGTCACTTGGAAAAGTTAAACCAAGTCCTAATGAAATTGATCATAATCCACGTGCTCGAAGCGCAATACTGAGGATAGCAGAAAAGAAAAATGAACACTAACCCAAACAGTGAAAGTTATCAAGACAATATCTACGTTGAAGTAGATAGTCAAAGAAAACCGAATAAAAGCTTGTTTGGCTTAATTATTGGTGATTTATTTGGTCATCAAAAAATGTCCTTATTTCTATTGTTAATGATTGTCGTATCAGCTGGTGCAGTACTAATTACAACGCAACAAGTTCGCAAGCAGTTATTTGAACGTGAGCAACTTATGTTAGAGCAAGATGTATTAGAAAGTGAATGGCGTAATTTAGTTATCGAAGAAAATGTACTTGCCGATCCAAAACGCGTAGAAGCTAAAGCTAAAAATCAACTAGGGATGTCTTACGTGACTCCTGAAAATGAAACCGTGATAGTGATAAAGAGTAAATAATGAAAATTCTCACTAAAAACAAGAAAGCGGTTAAAACTAATAAATTGAATAGTAAAAAGCAGTTTTTTGCACCCGGGCGATTTTATGTTGTCTACAGTTTAATTATTGCTGCCATTATTGCGCTTATTATTCAAATGGCAATTTTACAAATCATTCATCCTGATAAACTGATTGCTGAAGGTAATAAACGTTCTTTACGTCGTCAGGATATGGATGCACCAAGGGCTATGATAACTGATCGTAACGGGCGAGCATTGGCCGTGAGTGTACCGATGTATGATGTTTGGGCTGATCCAAAATTAGTTATTCAAAAAGGTGGCGTGAATACGAATGATGCAAGATGGCAAGGATTAGCAAAAGCATTAAATATACCAATAGCCATACTGGAGCAAAAATTAAGTAATCCATCGATGCGATTTGTTTATTTATCCAGACAAGTTACGCCAACAATATCGGATTATTTGAAAAAGTTAAAGTTACCGGGAGTTGCATTTGCTAAGACCTCGAAGCGTTTTTACCCGGCAGCTGAAAGTATTGCCCAATTAATCGGTTTAACGGATACCGATGAAAACCATAATGAGAAAGGCTCAGAAGGGATTGAAAAAAGTTATAACAAATGGTTAACCGGTGAATCGGGTCAACGAATAATAAGACGAGATAGATTTGGACGCGTCATTGAGGAATTAGAGCGCACTGAGAGTGAAAAGGCATCGGATCTAGTATTGAGTATTGATGAACGCTTACAGTCTTTGGTTTACAGCGAGCTTAGTCAGGCTGTTGAGTTTAACAAAGCTGACAGTGGTACTGCGGTCTTAGTTGATGTTCATACAGGGGAGATTTTAGCGATGGCAACAAGTCCATCGTATAACCCAAATAATCGATCATCAATTAATTATAATTCATTGCGAAATCGTGCGGTTACTGATGCATTTGAACCGGGTTCGACCGTAAAACCGCTGGTTGTAATGGCCGCTTTAGAAAAAAAGATTGCAGATCTTAATACGATAGTTGATACCAGACCTTTTTATGTCAATCGCTATGAAATCAAAGATGTGTCATATCAAAAATCCCTGAATTTGGCAGGAATTTTAGAAAAATCAAGTAATGTTGGTGTCAGTAAACTCGCATTACAAATGCAACCCGCCGAACTAGTTGAATATTATAGTCGTTTCGGGTTGGGACAACCCACATCACTGGGTTTAGGCGGTGAAGTCAGTGGTTCAATTGCAGCAGATAGAGCGCGAAAATGGGCGGATATTGAACGAGCTACCTTTTCTTTTGGTTATGGTTTAAGTGTCACGCCATTACAATTAGCAAGAGCGTACGCAACTATCGGGAATTATGGGATTTATCGACCTGTTTCGATATTAAAAGTCACTGAACCAGTGCAAGGTGAACGAGTTGTACCCGAAAAAATTGCTAAAACGGTTGTCCAATTAATGGAAGCTGTTGCTGTCACTGGTGGTGGTACAAAAGCTTCTGTACCAGGCTATAGTGTTGCTGTTAAAACTGGTACGGCAAAAAAATTATCTGGTGGGCGCTATGTTAATCAATATTTAGCCTATACAGCAGGCATTGCGCCAGCAACAGCACCAAAATATTCTCTGGTTGTTGTGATTGATAATCCTAAAGCGGGTCAGTATTACGGTGGCTCTGTATCAGCACCTGTTTTCAGCCGAATTATGGGGGGAGTTTTAAGAACTATGAATGTCAAACCAGATCGCCAAGTTGATGGCCAAATGATTATTTATTGATAGGTGGTATTAATGGCTACATGCACATTTAAAACTTTATTTAGTTTATTAGGTGGAAACAAAGATCAAGCGATCAAAGATTTTTCGCTCAATCATATATGTATTGATAGCCGTATGGTCAATAAAAATGATGTGTTTGTCGCTATCAAGGGAAATGTCGTTGATGGTAAATCATTCATTCCTCAAGCTTTAGAAGCTGGTGCGGTGACTATATTAATTGAAACAAATAGAAAATCTGATGATTTACGTATCAATTATATCAAGCATGGAAAAAGAAATATTCCTCAGGTTAAAGTTTTTCAACTATCTAAAAAACTTTCTAGCATTGCCGATCATTTTTACCATTCACCTTCTAAAAAATTATCTGTTATTGGTGTGACAGGTACTAATGGTAAAACGACAGTCACTCAGCTTACTGCCCAATGCGTTAATCTGTTAAATCAGAAAGTTGCACTTTTAGGAACGATTGGAAATGGGATCTATAATCATCTTCAACCGTCAAACAATACAACGGCTTCATCCGTTGAAATTCAAACATATTTAGCCGATTTTGTTAAAAAACATGTCAAAGTGGTTTCCATGGAAATTTCTTCGCATGGTTTAGTGATGAATCGTGTCAAAGGTGTTACGTTTGCTGCAACAGTTTTTACTAATTTAAGTCGAGATCATCTTGATTATCACAAAACAATGGGTAAATACGCTAAGTCAAAATGGTCGTTATTTACGCCTAATGATAAAGAAAGACAAGTAGAAAGTGCAGGCAAAGCAATTATTAATTATGATGATAATTATGGGAAACGTTGGATTGAAAAGCTTTCTCAGGTAACAGCCGTATCGTGCCAACCCAAATCGTTAAGTAAATTAAAAAACTTAAATATACCTTATGTTGGTGTGTCGATGATTGAATATCATGATAAGGGTGCCAAAATTCATATGCATTCTAGTTGGGGCGATACCATTATACACAGTCGTTTACTGGGTGAGTTTAATGTCTCAAATTTATTATTATGTGTAGCGACGCTATTAACGCTTGATTTCCCATTTTTCGCTGTTGTGAATATGGCTTCATTTCTCAAACCTATTTGTGGGCGAATGGAGGTTTTACATGCCAATAATAGCCCGACATTTATTGTGGATTATGCTCACACGCCAGATGCTTTACAAAAAGCACTCCAAGCAAGTCGTATTCACTGTAAGGGTGCATTATGGGTTATTTTTGGTTGCGGTGGTGATAGAGATGTAGGCAAAAGACCTTTAATGGGAGAAATCGCTGCGCAATATGCTGACAAAATTATTTTGACGAATGATAACCCACGAACAGAAGATGAAACAAAAATTATTGATGATATTCAGAAAGGTATCATCAATAATTCAAATGTTCAGATTATTACTGACAGAGTACAAGCAATCAAAAAAGCACTCGCAGAAGCTAAACCAAATGATGTGATATTAATTGCGGGTAAAGGTCATGAAGATTACCAAATCGTGGGTCACACGAAACATCACTATTCAGACCAAGAAACAGTGAAACAGCTTTTAGGGGTAGAGAATCAATCATGATTCCATTAAATATTAAGCAAATCAGAACAATTGTAGACGGTGAATTATTAAATATTCATGACGGTAATTTTATGATTGATGTTATTAGTACTGATACACGTAAAATTACAAAACAATCGCTTTTTATTGCACTTGTTGGTGAGAATTTTGATGGTCATCATTTTGCCGAACAAGCAATTAAAGATGGTGCCGTTGCCGTAATCGTAAATCACCCAATTGAGGATAATTCTATTCCACAAATAGTGGTTAAAGACACACGTCAAGCGTTGGGGCAAATTGCCGGTTTTATTCGTCAACAAAGTTCCGCTAAAATTGTTGCCTTGACCGGCTCATCGGGTAAAACGTCAGTTAAAGAAATGACGGCAGCCATTCTACAAAATTGTGGAACAACGCTTTATACTCAAGGTAATTACAATAATGACATTGGCGTACCATTAACACTATTGAGATTAACAAAAGATGATCAATTTGCTGTGATAGAACTAGGTGCTAATCATATTGGTGAAATTGCTTATACAACTCAGTTAGTTCATCCACAAACAGCATTAATTAATAATATTGCAGAAGCGCATATTGAAGGTTTTGGTTCACTTGAAGGTGTCGCTACAGCGAAAGGTGAAATTTTTGAAGGATTGACTAAAGATGGTATTGCTATCATCAATTTAGATAGCTGTTCAGATAAATGGTTTGAGCAATTAACAGATAAAGCTGTTTGGACTTTTTCATTAGAGAATCCATTAGCCAATTTCTATGCAAGTCATATTAAAATGGCAGATGTGACCACATTTAAATTACATACACCGTTTGGTGAATGCGAAATCCAATTACCATTAATAGGGTTACACAATGTTTCAAATGCAATTGCAGCTTCAGCTTTAGCGATTTCTGTCGGAGCAAGCTTAGATTGCATTCAACAAGGATTATCAACATTAAAGTCAGTTAAAGGAAGGCTTTTCCCGATTAAATTAAACCAAAATCAATTAATTTTGGATGACACTTATAACGCCAATGTGGGTTCAATGTCTGCTGCAATTAATGTTCTGGCAAAACAATCGGGCTATAAAGTTTTCGTCGTTGGCGATATGGGTGAATTAGGGCAAGACGCTCAAAAATATCATCAACAAATTGGCACATTAGCTAAACAACAAAAACTTGATTGTGTTGTCAGTGTCGGTAAATTGAGCCAATTCATTAGCCAAGCAAGTGAAGTCGGTCATCATTTTTATAATAAACAAGATGCAGCAGATTACCTTATAACGTTATTGCGTCAGTATCCAACCTTAACCATGCTAGTTAAAGGTTCTCGCAGTGCTAAAATGGAAGACGTTATAGAACTAATTAAACAACAAAAAATAAATTAGGATTAAAATTATGTTGGTTTGGATATCAGAATATTTAGTGAAATATTTTACCTTTTTTAATGTATTTTCTTATTTAACCGTAAGAGCTATTTTGGGTCTATTAACCTCGCTAACGATATCGTTAATAATGGGGCAAAAAGTCATTGATTGGTTACAAAAATTACAAATTGGACAAGTAATACGTAATGATGGACCGGAATCCCATTTAAGCAAAAAAGGAACGCCAACAATGGGCGGGACGCTAATCGTTGCGTCGATTTCGTTATCAGTATTTCTTTGGGCAGATTTACGTAATCCTTATGTTTGGGTGGCGTTATTTGTCCTGATTGGTTATGCCATTATTGGCTTTACTGATGACTACTTAAAAGTTATTCGAAAAAACACGGCAGGTCTTATCGCTAGATGGAAATATTTTTGGCAATCTGTTATTGCATTTATTGTTGCCTTTGGCCTTTATGTATATGGAAAAGATAGCTCAGTAACCGTGTTGGTTGTCCCTTTTTTTAAAGATGTCATGCCTCAGTTGGGATTAGTATTTATTTTACTCACTTATGTTGTGATTGTTGGGTCAGGTAATGCTGTTAATTTAACGGATGGACTTGATGGACTTGCAATTATGCCAACGGTATTTGTGGCAGCGGGCTTAGCGCTGGTATCGTGGGCGACAGGGAATACAATTATTGCAGAATATTTGCATATACCTTATATCAAATTTAGTGGTGAATTAATGATTGTCTGTACTGCTATCATTGGTGCAGGGCTTGGTTTTTTATGGTTTAACACTTATCCCGCTATGGTATTTATGGGTGATGTCGGTTCATTGGCTTTAGGTGGAGTACTTGGAATTATCGCCGTACTTTTACGCCAAGAATTTTTATTACTCATTATGGGGGGAATATTTGTTATTGAAACCCTATCTGTCATTTTACAAGTAGGTTCATTTAAATTGCGTGGCAAACGAATTTTTAGAATGGCTCCAATTCATCATCATTATGAATTAAAAGGGTGGCCAGAACCTCGAGTTATTGTACGTTTTTGGATTATTTCGTTAATGCTCGTCTTAATTGGTTTATTAACCTTGAAATTACGTTAATTAAATTAAATCAGGATTGAATCATGATTCGCTATCAGGGTAAAAATGTTGTTATCATTGGGTTAGGTGTCACAGGGCTTTCTTGTGTTGACTATTTTCTTGCGCAAAATGTTATTCCTAAAGTAATTGATACTCGTTTATTACCTTCAGGATTAGAACAACTGGATCAACGAGTTGCCTATCATTTAGGCGATTTAAATGTCGATTGGCTATTCGATGCTGATTTAATAATTGTTAGCCCTGGTATCGCTTTATCAACCCCTGAACTCAAACAAGCTGCCGATAAAGGTATCGAAATCATTGGCGATATAGAGCTTTTTTGTCGTGAAGTTAATCAACTACCTAATAAAAAGATTGTGGCAATCACAGGCGCTAATGGCAAAACGACGGTGACGACATTAGTTGGTGAAATTGTTAAGTCTGCAGGTATCAAAGTGGGTGTCGGTGGCAATATAGGTCAACCTGCACTATCTTTACTGGCTCAAGATTGCGATGTGTACGTACTTGAGCTGTCTAGCTTTCAGCTTGAAACCACGCACAGTTTGCATGCAACCGTTGCAACGATTTTGAATATCTCAGAAGATCATATGGATAGGTATCCTTTAGGACTCAAACAATATGTAGAGGCTAAACAACGAATTTATGTGAATGCAAAATACTGTGTAGTAAATCATGATGATAAACTAACTTTTCCAAAAGAAAAAGATAGTCATAATGTGTTATTTGGCTTACATTCAGGCGATTATCATCTGGATGATGATTATGCACATTTGATTGCGCAGGAAAAGCCCGTTTTATCGACTAACACAATGAAACTAACGGGAAGCCACAATTATCTCAATGCGTTAGCAGCATTAGCTATTGCAGATAAATTATCAATATCACGACAATCTAGTTTAGCAACAATAGCCAACTTTCATGGTTTACCTCATCGTTTTGAATTAGTTTTGGAACAAAATGGGGTCAAATGGATTAATGATTCTAAAGCAACCAATGTAGGTAGTACGGAAGCTGCTTTAAAAAGTGTCGTATGTCATGGAAAATTATTTTTATTGCTTGGTGGTGATGGAAAATCAGCTGATTTTTCTCCATTAATTCCATATTTAAAAAATAGTCATCTTGAGATTTTTTGTTTTGGTCGAGATCGTGAGTTATTAGCAAAATTAGCACCCAACATCACAACAATGACTGCGACATTAGCTGAGGCTATGCAAATAATCGCTCAAAAAGTAGAGGCTAACGATATTGTTTTACTCTCACCAGCTTGTGCAAGTTTAGACCAATTTAAAAACTATATAGAGCGAGGAAATCAATTTGCACTTCTGGCTAAACAATATGCGCAAAGGAGTGAAAAATGATTTCGTTGGCTATAAAAAAGCAAGTTAATCCTCACGTCCCTTTTGATAATCAATTGCTTTGGACGGTATTTGGATTGATGATATTCGGATTAGTTATGGTGACATCAGCATCAATGTCATCGAATGATAATAATCCTTTTTTCTATACTCAGCGTGAACTCATACAGCTGGGTATTTCACTTGTTTTAATGTGTATAACCTTATCGATCCCAATGAAACGTTGGCAGCAATTTGGAACAGTATTACTCATTATGACAATTATCATGCTTGTTGCTGTTTTAGGCGTGGGGTCTTCCATTAATGGCGCTGCAAGATGGATTCCGCTAGGCGTTTTTAACTTTCAACCGGCAGAGCTTGCTAAATTGGCTTTATTTGTCTTTTTAGCAAGTTATTTGACTCGAAAGTCAGATGAAGTACAAAATGGATTTTGGGGTTTTTTTAAGCCAATGGTCGTTATGGCTGTGCTTTCCATTTTGCTATTACTTCAACCCGATCTAGGCACAGTAATTGTATTATTTATTGTTACTATCGGAATTCTATTTATCGCTGGTGCAAAGTTGTGGCAATTTATCGCTATTTTATCGACAGGTGTTGCAGCGGTTGTCAGTTTAATATTATTTGAGTCATACCGTTTAAAACGGTTATTAACATTTCTTAATCCTTGGGAAGATGCTAATGGTGTAGGTTACCAGTTAGTGAATTCATTAATAGCAATTGGTAATGGAGGATTTGCTGGGCAAGGAATGGGTAACTCGATTCTGAAATTAGGTTATTTACCTGAACGCCATACCGATTTTATTTTCGCTATTATTTCGGAAGAATTTGGTTATCTTGGCGTCATTTTCCTGCTGACATTACTTTTTTCTCTGGCTTTTAAGGGATTGGCGATTGGGTATCGAGCATTAAATGAAGGATTACAATTTTCTGGCTATTTAGCTTGCCAAATCGGTATTTGGTTTGGTTTTCAAACCTTTGTTAATGTGGGGGTAACATCTGGAATGTTACCTACTAAGGGATTAACGTTACCTTTCATTAGCTATGGTGGATCGAGTTTAATTGTAATGAGTGTGGCTGTGGCGATCCTACTTAGAATCGATTTTGAATTTAGACAACAACAAGCCCAAGCAAGAATAAGGTCAATAAAGTAATGAAAAAATTATTAGTTATGGCAGGTGGTACAGGTGGACATGTTTTTCCAGGTATTGCCGTTGCGCATTATTTAATGAAACAAGGCTGGCAAGTCAGATGGCTTGGCACAGCAGATCGAATGGAAGCGCATTTAGTCCCTGAAAATGGTATCGAGATTGATTTTATAGAAATATCAGGTCTACGCGGTAAAGGAATTGGTGCAATGCTAAAAGCACCTTATAAAATCTTAAAAGCGGTTCTACAAGCCAGAAAAATCTTAAAAACTTATCAACCGGATGTGGTATTGGGTATGGGAGGGTATGTGTCTGGGCCGGGTGGCATTGCAGCGAAGACATTAGGAATTCCTGTCGTATTACATGAGCAAAATGGTGTAGCAGGGTTAACTAATAAGTGGCTTGCAAAAATTGCAACTAAAGTTTTACAAGCATTTCCGACAGCTTTTCCAAAAGCTGAAGTAGTAGGAAATCCTGTTCGTGACGATTTATTAACTATTGCTGAACCTAACGAACGTTTTGAAAATCGTCAAGAACCAATTAGAGTTTTAGTAATGGGCGGAAGTCAAGGGGCAAAAGTACTCAATGATGTTGTTCCTCAGGTAATGACAAAATTATCCGATAAATTTGTTGTTTGGCATCAAACAGGAAAAGGCATGCTAGAACCTGTTATGCGAGCCTATCAAGATTGTGATATGACAAAAAATAAAGTGACTGAATTTATTACTGATGTAGCAGAAGCCTATCGTTGGGCGGATATTGTGATTTGTCGCAGTGGGGCATTAACGGTAAGTGAAATCGAAGTTGTCGGCATTGGTGCGATTTTTGTCCCTTTTATGCATAAAGATCGCCAACAATTTTGGAATGCTAAATCGCTTTCAGATATTGATGCTGCAAAGATTATTGAACAACCTGACTTTAATAGCGAATCATTGATGAGTGTGTTAAGAAATTTAAATAGAGATAAATTAATCGAAATGGCGGTTAAGGCGAAAAGTCTATCTAGTACAAATTCTACCGAAAGAGTGGCGGATACGATAAAATCAGTGATAAAATAATTAGTTTTTGATATAACTTTATGTAATAATCGTGTCAAGATGTTGCAGGTTAGATCAATGTTTAGATAATAATAGCTTTAAATGCATAATTAGAATTTTACAAAATTAAAAAAGCTCAATAAAAAATAAACAAAATACTCAACTACAGAATATTTAGGAGTTAGATTGTGAATACAAAGGAATTAGCAGAATTAAGAGCAATTATTCCTCAAATGAAACGTGTCAAACATATCCATTTTGTGGGTATTGGTGGCGCAGGTATGGGAGGAATTGCTGAAGTTCTTGCTAATGAAGGTTACGAAATTAGTGGCTCAGATATTGCAGAAAATGCTGTTACTGAGCATCTAAAAAAATTAGGTGCGAAAATTGTGATTGGTCATGCAGCTGAAAATGTGATTAATTCAAGCGTTGTCGTAATCTCTTCCGCAATTTCACAAGATAATATTGAAGTTGTAGCAGCGCGGGAAGCTCGTATTCCTGTTATTCAGCGGGCTGAAATGTTAGCCGAGCTTATGCGTTTCCGATATGGTATCGCTATTGCGGGTACACATGGTAAAACAACGACAACCGCCATGGTCACCGCTATTTATGCCGAAGCGAAACTTGATCCAACGTTCGTTAATGGCGGTTTAGTTAAAGCGGCAGGCACGCATGCTAAATTAGGTAGTAGCCGTTATTTTATTGCTGAAGCAGATGAAAGTGATGCTTCATTTTTACACTTACAACCTATGGTTTCTATTGTTACCAATATTGAACCAGACCATATGGACACCTATCAAGGTAGTGTGGAAAATCTTAAACAAACATTTATCTCTTTTTTGCGTAATTTACCTTTTTATGGTCTAGCGGTGATGTGTTATGACGATCCAATTAATCGTGAATTATTACCGATTGTTGGACGTAAAATTATTACTTACGGTTTTAGTGAAGAAGCGGATGTGGTAATTAAAAATTATCGCCAAGAACGAGGCGTCAGTTACTACACTGTGTGTCGTCCAGATCGTAATGATTTAGAAATCGAATTAAATGCACCCGGTAAACATAATGCTTTAAATTCAGCGGCCGCAATTATTGCAGCGACTGAAGATGGCATAGATGATCAATCGATCATTAATGCATTGGCAAAATTTGCTGGTACAAGTCGGCGTTTTGATTTACTAGGCGTTTTTCCGCATGCTAATGGTAAAGACATTATGATGGTTGATGACTATGGTCATCATCCAAGTGAAGTTAATGCAACGATACAAGCGGCTAAAAATGGTTGGCCGGATCGTCGTTTAGTTATGCTATTCCAACCTCATCGATATACACGTACTCGTGATTTATTTGATGATTTTGCTCAAGTGCTATCTCAGGTTGATGCGCTTGTAATGTTAGACGTCTATTCTGCTGGTGAGCAACCGATTGCCGGAGCAGATAGTCGTTCTTTGTGCCGTTCAATTCGTAATCGGGGCAAAGTGGATCCGATTTATGTTTCAGATTTAGATCTCTTACCTGAAATGATGAAAGAAATTTTAAAAGGTGGAGATCTGTTATTAACTCAAGGCGCGGGTAGTGTAGGTCGTATTGCACGTCAGTTAGCCGATGCTCAAATTTTTTCAGGAGAAGGTCTATAATGATTGATAAAGTTGCGGTATTGTATGGTGGAACATCTGCAGAGCGGGAAGTATCGCTTAAATCAGGTCAAGCTGTACTAGCAGGATTATTGGCTAGTGGAGTTGATGCCCATCTTATAGATACTAAAGATCAACCAATTACCAACTTAAAAGAAGATGGCTTTACTAAAGCATTTGTCATTCTTCATGGTCGTGGTGGTGAAGATGGTATTGTTCAAGCAATTTTGACTTATCAAAATATTCCTTATACCGGTAGTGATGTTTTATCGTCTGCACTAACTATGGACAAGTTAAAAACTAAATTAGTTTGGAAAGCGCTAGGTTTACCAGTTGCTGATTATGTTATGGTAGAAAAGAGCTGCTCAATTGATACTGATGCCATTGTGCAAAAGCTTGGGCTTCCTTTATTTGTAAAACCAAGTCATGAAGGTTCAAGTGTAGGAATGACGCGAGTTAATCACGCTAATGAGCTTAAGACAGCTCTCGAACATGCTTTTAAATATGATAATTCTGTTATGGTTGAATCATTTTTATCTGGCCCAGAATTTACCGTTGCTATTGTTGGAGAAGACGTTTTACCGTCAATTCATATCAAACCGGCGACAAAGTTTTATGATTACGATGCAAAATATTTGTCAGATTCTACGCAGTATTTTTGCCCAAGTGGATTATCTGATGAAAAAGAGCAAGAGATCCGTAAGTTAGCACTTGATGCTTATAAAGCGGTTGGCTGCCGAGGTTGGGGACGAGTTGATATTATGTTTGATGCTAATCAAATCCCTTATTTGTTAGAAGTTAATACCGCACCAGGAATGACAGATCATAGTTTAGTTCCCATGGCTGCAAAACAATATGGCTGGTCATTTAAAGAGCTTGTTAGTCGAATCTTGAATTCAGCAACAATATAACTGGCCTTATTTTATGAAACAAATTCGGCAAGCCGCTCATAGAAGGGAAAACCTAAAAACTAGGCGCTTGCTTATTTTTAGTAGCAAAGAGCAGTTGATTGGCTTTTTGTTTCTACTAACAATTATTGTTATTAGCGTTTGGGTCATTCAAAGTGTTAAAAATTGGATGGATGATCCAGAGCAGATGGTATTGTCACAATTAAATTTTAGTGGCGAATACACTTATACGACCGAAGATGACCTTAGACAAGCGATTCTGGGATTAGGGTTACCTAATACTTATATTGGTCAAGATGTAAATGATATACAACAAGAAATATTAAGATTTCCGTGGGTAAAGCAGGTTAGTGTACGTAAGCAATGGCCAGATAAATTAATTGTTTATGTCGAAGAGTACAAACCGGTCTTTTATTGGAATGATTTATTTTTACTAGATAAAAATGGAAATGTATTTAGTGTGCCGCTAGATCGTATTGGCGAGTTAAAATTACCCAGACTTTATGGTCCGGAAGGTAAAGCAAAACCAGTATTAGAAACGTATTATAAATTAGATGATCTTTCAAAAAAATTAGCTAGTAATCAATTAGCTTTGCATATTCAATCTGCGATAGCTGATGAGCGAAATGCTTGGCAGCTAATGGTGAAACAGTGTATAGCCGATTTTTGTGAAGAAAATCATGAAATAAAATTGATGTTAGGTAACGAACATATCGAACAACGTTATCAACGATTTATCAAATTATTTCCTGAAATTCAATCAAGAATACCAGCTGATGAAAGAATAACGGTCGCTGATTTACGTTATGAGAATGGCATTTCAGTACAAAGAGAAAAAATGGCTCAGTAGGGAATAATTTAAGGCTGAAATATGAAAGCAACAGAAAAAAAATTGGTGGTTGGACTAGAAGTAGGTACATCAAAAGTACTCGCTCTTGTTGGCGAAGTTCTTCCCGATGGTATTGTCAATATCATCGGCGTTGGACATTGCCCATCAAAGGGGGTTGATAAAGGTGGTGTAAACGATCTTGAGTCTGTAGTTAAATCAATCCAACGTGCAATTGATCAAGCTGAATTGATGGCTGATTGCCAGATTTCCTCTGTTTATTTAAGTCTTTCTGGCAAACACATACGTTGTCAAAATGAGATAGGCATGGTGCCAATTGCCGATGAAGAAGTGACTGCCGAAGATGTTGAGAATGTTGTTCATACTGCCAAATCAGTAAGAATACTAGATGAACACAGAATATTACATGTAATTGCGCAAGAATATTCCATTGACTTGCAAGAAGGAATTAAAAATCCAATAGGATTATCTGGCGTTCGGATGAAGGCGAAAGTGCATTTAGTCACTTGTCATAATGATATGGCAAGGAATATAGTAAAAGCAGTTGAACGTTGTGGATTGAAAGTTGATCAGCTTATTTTTTCGGGGTTAGCATCAAGCTATGCAGTATTAACTGATGATGAAAAAGAGTTAGGGGTTTGTATCATTGATATCGGGGGTGGAACGATGGATGTGACAGTTTACACAGGCGGAGCATTACGCCATTCAGTTGTCATCCCTTATGCAGGAAATGTCGTGACGAGTGATATCGCTTATGCATTTGGTGCTCCTCCAATGGATGCAGAAAATATCAAAATTCGTTATGGATGTGCTGTTGGTTCATTAATCGGTAAAGATGAAGTTATTGATGTGCCAAGTGTCGGTGGTCGACCGTCTCGTTCTTTACAACGTCAAACACTGGCTGACGTAATTGAACCTCGCTATTCAGAATTATTATCGTTAGTACAAAAAGAATTATTATCATTACAAGATGAATTGAAAAAACAAAATGTAAAATATCAATTAGCTGCAGGTATAGTATTAACTGGTGGTGCAGCACAAATAAAAGGAATGGTGGAGTGTGCTGAAAAAGTTTTTCAAAATCAAGTTCGTGTAGGACAGCCGTTAAATATTTCAGGATTAACTGATTATGTACAAAAGCCTTATTGTTCAACGACAGTAGGATTATTACATTACGGGAAACAAAGTTTATTAAGTGATGATGGCAAAGATAATCATAAGTCATCATTAAAAGGGATAGCTAAACGATTGACCGGTTGGTTTAAAAAAGAATTTTAGCTAATATATTTCAAGAACTTCGTGGACATTGTTGGCGGTTATATGTACAATGTCCTTAGATCGTATATTTGGAGATAAGTTATGTTTGAGCCTATGGTTGCAGATGATGAACCAGCAGCAGTCATTAAAGTTATTGGTGTCGGTGGTGGCGGTGGTAATGCTGTCGAACATATGATTGCTGAGCATATTGAAGGTGTTGAATTTTTTGCGGCAAATACTGATGCGCAAGCATTGAAAAGAATTAAGGTAGGTCAAACTATCCAAATCGGCACGAATGTGACTAAAGGTCTTGGTGCAGGTGCTAATCCGGAAGTGGGTAGAAACTCTGCCGAGGAAGATCGTGAGGTCATCCGCAGTGCAATTGAAGGTGCTGATATGGTGTTTATTGCCGCTGGTATGGGCGGTGGCACAGGTACGGGCGCTGCTCCAGTTGTTGCCGAAATTGCTAAAGAATTGGGTATTTTGACGGTTGCTGTTGTGACTAAACCATTTGGATTTGAAGGTAAAAAGCGTATGGCTTTTGCTGAACAAGGCATCGCTGAGTTAGCAAAACACGTCGATTCACTTATTACTATACCAAATGATAAATTGTTAAAAGTTTTAGGTCGTGGTGTTAAACTATTAGATGCATTTGCCGCAGCAAATGGCGTATTAAAAGGTGCTGTGCAAGGTATCGCAGAATTAATCACCAAACCAGGACATATCAATGTTGACTTTGCTGACGTTAGAACAGTGATGTCAGAGATGGGATATGCTATGATGGGTTCTGGACGTGCAAGTGGCGATAATCGAGCTGAAGAGGCGGCTGAAATGGCTATTTCAAGTCCACTACTTGAAGACATCGACTTATCTGGTGCGCGTGGTGTATTAGTTAATGTAACCGCTGGTTTAGATCTTGGTTTGGAAGAGTTTGAAACAGTGGGTAGCACGGTAAGAGCTTTTGCTTCTGATAATGCAACAGTAGTTGTTGGTACAACTTTCGATCCAGATATGTCAGATGAAATTCGTGTTACTGTGGTTGCAACGGGTATTGGTATGGATAAACGTCCTGAAGCGAAAATAACCAAACCAATTCAACAAAACTCTTTGTTTAGCCAAAATAACAATTTGGGTCAACAAGAAGAGAAATTAGCTAAAGTAGTGAATGAACAAGCAATTTCTCCGCTTGAAGAAAATAAGATTTTAGATATTCCTGCTTTTATTCGTAAACAAGCGAATTAAAAGTGAACTTATTTGATTTTTTATTGTCATAGTTCAATAGAAACAAATAAAAAAACAGTAGGTGCTAATGAAACAAAGAACATTAAAAAAGACAATTCAAGCAACTGGTGTCGGTTTACATACTGGCAAAAAAGTTACTTTGACGTTGCGTCCTGCTCCTGAAAATACGGGTGTTATATATCGTCGAACTGATTTGAATCCTTATGTTGATTTTCCTGTGGATGCTAAATCGGTTCGCGATACAATGCTTTGTACCTGTCTGGTTAATGAAGATAATGTGCGTATTTCGACGGTTGAGCACATCAATTCAGCATTAGCAGGACTGGGTATTGATAATATTATTATTGAGGTTAATGCACCAGAAATTCCTATTATGGATGGTAGCGCAAGCCCGTTTGTCTATTTGCTGCTTGATGCTGGCATTGTTGAACAAAATGCGCTTAAAAAGTTTTTACGCATCAAAGAGACGGTACGTGTTGAAAATGGGGATAAATGGGCTGAAGTGAGACCATATAGTGGATTCAGATTGGATTTTACAATCGATTTCCATCACCCAGCAATTGATAATAGTTCTCAACGTTATCAGTTGGATTTTTCATCTGAATCTTTCATTCGTCAGATTAGCCGTGCAAGAACGTTTGGTTTTATGCGAGATATCGAAGCATTACAATCTAAAGGTTTGTGCTTAGGTGGTAGTTTAGATTGTGCCATTGTGGTGGATGATTATAAAGTTCTCAATGAAGATGGTTTACGATTTGAGGATGAGTTTGTTCGCCATAAAATGCTAGATACTATCGGCGATCTGTATATGAGTGGTCACAACATGATAGGTGAAGTGATTTGTTACAAATCAGGACACGCATTAAATAATCAATTATTACAAGCGTTGTTAGCTAAACAAAGTGCATGGGAATATGTTACATTTGCTGATGATCAAACTGTTCCGCTCGCATTGGGTACAAAACAGCTTGTTTTAGCTTAACAATTTGTTTTAAAAATGAATTTAAACGCTTCCATTTTTTAATGGGAGCGTTTTTGTTTTTATAACTCATGAGATGATGATATGAATAAAAGTCATTTTTTTGCTCATCTTTCACGATTAAAATTAATTAATCGTTGGCCGTTAATGCGCAATGTCAGAACAGAAAATGTATCTGAGCATAGTCTTCAAGTTGCTTTTGTTGCACATGCGTTAGCAATCATCAAAAACAAACATTTTGATGGAAAAGTTAATCCTGAAAGAATCGCTTTATTAGCTATGTATCATGATGCATCTGAAGTGATTACTGGAGACCTTCCTACACCGACAAAATACTATAATCCTCAAATTACAACAGAATACAAAAAGATTGAAAAAATTGCACAAAACAAGCTAATTAATATGTTACCGCAAGAGTTACAAGATGATTTTAGAACGCTCATTGATGATGACTTTTATGATGAAACAGAAAAAAACATTGTCAAACAGGCTGATGCGTTATGTGCTTATCTTAAGACGATTGAAGAGCTTAGTGCCGGTAATAATGAGTTTAGATTGGCTGAGCAGCGTTTGAAAAAGACATTGTCTGAACGTGGAAGTCCTGAAATGAATTATTTTTTAGAAATATTTGTGCCAAGTTTTAGTTTATCGTTGGATGAAATCACGTTAGATAAATAATAAATGTTAAAGCCTAATTGTGGTTAACTACAATTAGGTAACTTATATGTTATTTAATTTCATTTTCATGAGACATATTTATGAATTATCAGGTCATTACAATTATGATACTTCTCGATAAAGGACTGCTAATGGCAGTGATATTTTAAAGCATGTTCCTTTTTTCTTACCAAGATTGAATAACTGAATATTACCGCCAAGTTCATTAACACAAGATAAAACCAAATATAATCCCATACCACGATTATCTCCTTTGGTTGAATAGCCTTTTTGAAAGATATACTTTACCTCTTTTTCAGAAATACCTATCCCGTTATCAATGATTTCGATGTAAAAATAGCCGTTTTGGACAGTAAAATTTATCTCTATTTTTTTATCAGCTAAACTATGAACGGCATCTAAACTATTATCGATTAGATTGCCAAGAATAGTGATTAAACTATGAATGACTAAGTGATTAGAAATAGGGGCGAGCATTCCATTAATGTTAAAAGTTAACGATACCCCTAATTCTTTTATTCGACTCAATTTACTATTAAGAAAGCCAGCAATAATGGGGTCTTTAATGTACTGACTAATCTCATCTAATTCTGGTTGTTTATTGCCAATAATACCTTCTAGATAATTGACTAATTCTTTTTTATTATCTTGATATGCTAGCCCATAAATTACATGCAATTTATTACTAAATTCATGTGATTGAGAACGTAATGTGTCGGCATCACGATTAATGTCTTTTAATTTCTCTGCTAACTGGCGTATTGCTGTTATATCACGAAAAGAAGCAATGGCCCCGACTAATTTATTTTTTACATATAATGGAATACGATTAATCAAAATTACCACACCATCAATATTTTGCTCACAATCATATTCAGCAATCCCCTTGTTCATAACTTCATTTAAACGTGTATTAGGAATCAGGGTGCTAATAGATTTGCCAATAATGTTTTCCTTACTCTTATCCATATGTAATATTCTAATGGCTTCATCATTAATTTGTGAAATTAATCCATTTCGGTTAATCACCACTATGCCTTCTTTGACGGTTCTAATAATGGCATTATGTTCTTCAAAAAGTTGAGCCATTTGGGTAGGTTTAAATCCATACAATCGTTTCGAAATATGACGCGATAACAAACAAGCTAAAATAACAGCTAACGTGAAGGATACAAATAATGATAACCCGATAGGTTGGCTTGACTTTGAAGCCAGATAATTAATTTTTTGGCGTGTTTGTCCAACTAAAACCATACCAATTTGTTGACGTTTATCATTGAATATCGGACTCATTGCGCTAATTGAATCGTCAAATGTTCTTGTTGATGAGGATTGATGGGGCGCTTCTTGTAACGTTTTTTGTTCATTGCCACCTACTCTAGGTTCTTTTATTTTATTTATATCGGGATGCGAATACCGTACACCTTGCATATTAAAAATGACAATAAAATCGACTAAAGAAAGTTGGCGAACTTGTTCGGTATAATGTTGGATTGCTTGTAAATTGTCTGACGTGGGATTACTGACTTGATCAATGAGATTATGATTAGTTGATACTAATTCGGCAATATCTTTAAATCGTTGAGAAGACAGATAAAAATACTCTTTGTTTATCACATAGATAATATAAATATATTGAACAACAACTGAAAATATAAATACAGCGCAAATCAAACTGATAAGCTTAGTTTTAAGCGTTAATTGATTAATCATAAATTTCATATTTTATTCTTCAGCAATAAAGTTGATGGTTCAAGAATATGAATGCAGATGAGATAAAAATTATTAATTAAATACGCTATTTACAGATTTCATACTCTATCGATTTAATTAATGATTTTTTGGCTATGGGTTGTATTGTTGACTTATTCATCAATACGTTAGTAAACTTGGATTCAAATGCATTCGGTAAAATAGATTCAGAAGCAAGGTTATCATCAGTATTGGATCTTAAATAAAACCTTATCCGTGGCTAAAGTGGTATATTGAGGCTGATTATCTAAAGCATGATGAAATTTACACTGCAGTTTTGTACTTAATGCTAATGC
This sequence comes from Gilliamella sp. CG16, assembly GCF_046635785.1. Lineage (NCBI taxonomy): Bacteria > Pseudomonadati > Pseudomonadota > Gammaproteobacteria > Orbales > Orbaceae > Gilliamella > Gilliamella sp. CG16. Next base: position 404,612 of record NZ_JBIDFL010000001.1, on the reverse strand, counting down.
TTTTTCTTCAAAGATTGTCATAACGCATTCCTTATGTTTGATAATAGTGTTAAGAGCTAAAATCAGAAGAGTAAATAAGTAAATAGCTAATTTTTATTAAAGACATCAGTGATAAATGTACGTTTTTATCATTAAAAGGCAGTTTACGAATGATACTGAATATCAAGAACGATTGAAAGATATTATTTAATATAAAACTAAGGTGATACATTTTACCACCATAGTTTTATATTGCGAACTTTAATACAATTAAGTTTGAAATTTTAGAAATCTATCTTAGCACTTGCTGTAAAATAATGACTATTCTTTTTACTTTGACCAAAGTATTGATAATCAAGATTTAAATTTATCAACTGATATTGATAATTGATTCCAGCCCCTAAATTATATTGATTTTTCGTTCTGTTTGATGAATAGCTATGCATTTTAGATAATCCATTAATGCCATTAAGGGTAATATCACTATCAAATTTATTGCGACTAAAATTAAAAGTATAGCCGGTTTGACCCGTTAAAGTTAATTGACTATCCTTATTTTTGAAGAAAGAATATGTTGTGGTCAAATCAAGCGGCATCAATAGAGCAGAATTTGTCGCTTGACCATATTTGACTAAGTTGATCTTATCATAGCTAACATTGTGAGCACTGTTTTCGGTATAAATATAAGTTAAGCCAATACTTGGAATCATTGCAAATTCTTCGGTATTTTGCCAATGATAGCCAATAGCACCACCAAAATTCCATGTTTTGTTATTGAATTTTTCCTTGATAGTATTAAAACTATCGTGAGTTTTTAAATTATTTTTTCCGAAAGAATAGCCTGCGAATGTAGACCCAAGCATATTATTAGGAAATTTATAACTGCTGTAGAACTGAATTTGATATTGATGGATATCAGAATCATTTGATGAAGCCGCTTTATCCTTATATTTACCAGTGGAATAACCAATGGCACTACCCACTAAAAGATTATCGATAACTTCTTTATCGAACCCGAGCATAAACCCATTAGAAGTGTATTTATATCCAGAAATGCCCTGATTATTATCGGTATTTTCATAATGGTGAGTCAGGTTAACCCATAAATTATTTTCTTCACCTTGGTTTAGATGAAATTGGTGAACTCGTTTATCTAAAATGGCTTTGGTATCATTCAGTGAATTCATTGCGATTTCAGTTAAATGTAAACCATGATTATTATTATAAAGCCCAGCGATATTTTGATTAAAAAATAGTGTCGTTCCTTTTGATTCAATGGCTAAATTACCACGTGCCATATTGCTGAGTATTTGCCAATTTAATTTCCCAGCTTTGGAATTAGTTTTACTTATCATTTCATTATTATTTGTGTTATACATTGATTCATAAGCGACTTTTACCAAATTATTGGTCAATCGTTTTGCGACATTTTTTGAAGAAATACCTGATTGTTGATAATAACGTGAGATTTGGCGTTTAGCTGCATTTTGTGCATTTTTTACATCATCGAAATTGGTGACATTGCTCGCATTGACAAATACAAGTTCATTTCCCGATTGCTTAAAGTTCAAGTCCCCATAAATATTTTGAACAAGTGGTTTTAGTTGACCGTCTTGAATAGAGTGTATAGTTAATTTATTATTTGCGGCTAAAACTGTCGCATTTACATCGGTTGTCGTATATTTCAATCCATTTTTGATAAAGTCATCTGTTACTGAAAATTTGGCATTAGATGAAAGATTGATGTTATCACCGCGTATCACATTGACCTGTTTGGTATCAGAAATACCAAAGCTAACGATACCATCAATATTGAGTTGAGATGTTTTATTGGTTTGATCGCTAATTGACAGTGAACCCTTAGAAGATTCGATTGTCGCATTTTTACCAACATTTACTTGTCCATTTGGTGCGAGTTTTATAAAACCATTACCTCGGCTGGCACTCAAGATTCCTTGATCTACAACATCGAAATTACCCCCACGGCTGACATCAACCGTTCCCTCTCGCATGACAATCATTTTGCCTGTTTTACCTATTAAAACAGAAGAACGATTTGAATCCTTATTTGTCGTTTCTAATACTGTTTTTGCACCAATGATTTCAATGTCTCCGCCCGTTAAATTAAAGGTACGGGTGGTCAGTCTTGCAGGGGCAGAGGCGGTGCCAGCTAGATGATTATCGCCACTACGAATTTTCGTATCACCGTCAACAATAACCGTTGTTTTTCCTGTAGAATTTGGGCCGGTGCGCATTACGTTACCGGCTAAAATCATCAAACCACCTCGTTGTTTATCTGCACCTAACTCAACATTAATATCACCCGAAACATGAACGTTAATATCGTGCTCTATAGGATCAAAAGGAAAATCACTGTGTAATCCTAAATATTGGGTAAAGAATTTGGTATCAAATTTACCAATCCACGTGTCATTATAGATTTGAAAATTGCCTTTGATGAACATGTTAATGTCACCTTGTGCATTTGAGGCGGATTCGGTAGCTGTTTTGCCACTAAAACCCAAATGGAAAGATGCATCATCTTTAATCGTTAAACCATTTTCTGCAATAATATTCACTGGTGTAGTGCTGCTATTTGTTAAAAAATAACGTTCATCGATTTGGTTGAAAGGTAAAATGATGTCTGTAGTCACATCATGATTGTAAGCTTGTACACAATTGGCGCTAAAAGCACTGATTACTAATAAAGATATTGATTTCAATTTCATTGTTTTTTTAAGTTAATTTAATACTTTGGGGGTGAAATAATATATTATTAGTAATGATAATCAATATTATTTTTAATTTTTTTTGATGAATATCATTTTTGCTAGTATTGAGACAAAAACCAGGTTATTGCAATAAGATCAGCAGAACCACCAGGACTTAAATTGCGTTCAATCAACTTATCATCAAGTTGAGTTAATAGCTGAATGCCATCTGGGTGTGTAATGCCACCTTGCAAAATAATCTGCTTAGCCTGTTGTTTGACAAAGTTTAACCCCTCAAGCCCACCTCTTGATACCAAATTGGTATCCTGATTATAGGCAAGCAAGTATAGCAATGCTTGTAATAAGGAATCTTCTTCATTATAACCATTATGTTGCATCTGTTTGTAAATAGGGAGTGAGATATTTATTGCTGTAGCATAACCTGATTCTGCTTCTCCTCGTGCGCCAGATAGGTTGTGTAGTTTAAATAGCTTTTCACCCACGGATTTTATTTGATGATTTTGTTTAAGCTCATGCTCAACAATGCCTTGGCAAATTGTCGACACTTCGTGGCTGATACTTTGAATATTGATTTGTCGTTGTTGTTTCGTTAATCTACCGATAGCGCCAAGTAACAAACCAAAAGCAAAAATCCCACCTTTATGGGTATTAATTTGATGTGTAGCATGGTACATCGCTTGTTCACACTGTATCCCAATAGGTCTTATATCAGTTAAAAAAAGATGAGGATCTTTATTATCTGAATCTATTCCATACTGATAGAATGGTTCAAACCAACATGATATTGCCTCAATACTGGCAATAAAAGTTTGAAAATTCATATCACGGTGCGCACCGTTATTATTCATATCAACCAGCCCTGGTTTGGGCGATAAGCATATCTCTCTGATTAGAGATTTAATGGCAAATTGTACTGGTAAAGATTGCTGATCTTTAATCAGTTTTGATTCTATGAATGCCACTTGCTTTGAATAATCGTTCATTATTGATTAATACCTATATGAAATGTCAAACTTGCTTGTCTTTTTGAAATTGTTAGAAAAGGTAACTGAATGAATTAAACTGGCACATTACCAATCTATTTTTAAATAGATTGGTAATTGAAGAACTAGTAATCATTATGCGATGATGTAGCAAGTACTTCACGATTTCCATTGTGGCTTGGCGCACTGATAATGCCTTCGACTTCCATTTGCTCCACAATTCTTGCTGCTCGGTTGTAACCAATTCTAAATTTTCGCTGAACGCTTGAAATTGAGGCTCGGCGAGTTTCAACAACAAATTCCACAACCTGATCGAATAGGGGATCCAGTTCTTCGTCAAGACTATCTGAACTACCGCTTTCGCCGTCATCAGTGGCTACGGTGACATTTTCAATGTATTTTGGCGTACCACGCGCTTTCCAATCTTGAACGACCGCATGGACTTCTTCATCACGGACAAATGCACCATGAACACGTATCGGAATTGAACTATTAGGCGCAAGATATAGCATATCCCCCATACCAAGTAACGATTCTGCCCCCATTTGATCCAAAATAGTGCGTGAGTCTATTTTACTCGAAACTGTAAAAGCAATACGCGTAGGGATGTTGGCTTTGATTAAACCTGTAATTACATCTACGGATGGACGCTGCGTTGCTAATACAAGGTGAATACCCGCAGCCCGTGCTTTTTGAGCAAGCCTTGCAATTAATTCTTCGACTTTTTTACCCACCGCCATGATAAGATCGGCAAATTCATCAACCATGACAACAATATAAGGTAATTTTTCCAATGTCGGCATATTGAGATCCATACTGTCGGTTGGTTTCCAAAGTGGATCGGGAATCGGTCTACCCATTTCTTCTGCTTGTTTAATTTTTTCATTATAACCAGCAATATTGCGTACACCTAAAACTGACATAAGTCGGTAACGCTTTTCCATCTCATTAACACACCAATTAAGGGCGTTAGCGGCGTCTTTCATATCGGTCACTACTTGTGTTAATAGATGCGGGATCCCTTCGTAAATTGACAGTTCTAGCATTTTAGGGTCAATCATAATAAACCGGACATCTTCTGGCGATGATTTATATAAAATGCTTAAAATCATGGCATTGACACCAACGGATTTACCCGACCCCGTGGTACCGGCAACCAATAAATGTGGCATTTTAGCTAAATCGGCAACTACAGATTGCCCTGAGATATCTTTACCTAACACGATCGTAAGTGGCGATTGGGCATTTCTAAATTGTGGGCTGTCTAAGACTTCTCTAAAATAGACTGTTTGTCGATTTTTATTCGGTAACTCTATGCCAACATAAGGTTTGCCAGGAATGACTTCTACAACACGTACAGATGGCATTGAAAGCGAACGTGCCAAATCCCGATCTAGCGTAGAAATACGAGCAGCTTTGATACCCGGTGCAAGCTCAATTTCAAAGCGAGTAATAACTGGGCCAGGCATGTAATCGACAACTTTCGCTTTGACTCGATAGTCAGAAAGGCTTTTTTCAATCAATTCTGACATCGCATTTAAGGCTGCATGATCCACTTCAATGCGTGCTGTTGGTGGTGCAGTAAGCAAGTTTAATGACGGCAGTGGTGTGGTTGGTTTTGGTAATGGTTTATCATCACGTCTTAATAATGGGTGAATCAAACTTTCACCCTCATCATTCTCTTCCTCTTCGTTGTCATTTTCACGTAAAGCAAAAGTTTGCACTTGAGTCTCCTCTAGCCTTACCTCTTCTGGATAAATGTCATCTATAATTGGGTTTTCTTGTTTAAGAATGTCTATATCGACATCTTCAGGTGGTTGTGTTACTTGGTTTTCAACCTCAAAATTATGCTGAGTTTCAACTTTTGTGTTATAAGGTGTATTTATTTCTTTGAAATATGATATTTCTCTCGTTAGTTCATCTTGTGTTGCAACGATTGGACTATCAGGATTAGCTTCGTGCGCATTATGCGTTAAGGTAAATAACGGTTTGAACGGTGCATCGGTGATCGTGTATTTATCTTCTTCAAAAGGCTCTGTTATTTCAAGCTTTTTAGCTTGAAAGTCTTGACCGTCAGCTTGAATTATCTGGTCTTGATTTTGTTGTTCATTGATGTTTTTCAAAATCAATTCCATACGAGCTAAGATATCACTTTGATTAAGTTCATTGCTATTCTCTTTGCTCGATGTTTTTTTGGATGATTGCGTTTGTTTTGATGTTTCTAATGTTTGTAGTAGCTCTGCTGCTGTTTTGATGAGTTGTTCATTATCGTTAGCCGCTAAAGAGGTTGTTGAATTATCAGACGTTTTATTAATGCTTGTTTCTAATGACGGCTCACTATTTTTACTGCCTATATTTGTTTGAAAATCATCCATAGTATCTAATTGACTACTATTTGAATTAATTGACAGTGTTATTTGAGGTTCTTGGTCTTGAGATAATTTTTGATTTTTGGGTTCAGTATCGATTTGATTAACGTGATTGACACGACGGGATAGCAATAACCATTTTACTGGTGTAAGCAAAACCATAACAAAAGCACCAAGTTTTTCAATTATGTAAAGCCAAGATAGCCCCGTTAATAAAGTTACACAAGCAAAACAAACAGCAAGAAGAATCAAAGAAAGAACAAAGTTATTCATCATAGGTAAAAGATTTTCTATGACGATTGAACCAAGATAACCACCAGCTTCAAATTCGCTTGGATCACTAATATTTAATGCAAAAAAACCCGTACTACTAAAAACAAAGGCTAAAATACCAATTATCCGAAAAGAGACACTGAAATAATTAATCGGTTCGTTAGCATGTCGATAAAAATAACCAACTAACTGTACACAAATTAATGCAATAATGACAGGTAAACTAAATGCAATATAGCCTAGAAATTGGAACAAAATATCGGAAGCATAGGCACCAATTAAACCACCAAAATTACTGACAGGATAATGCCAAGCCGTACGTGACCAACCCGGATCCGATGAGTTATAAGTCGATAGTGATAAAAACAAGCAAACGGATAATCCTATTAACGCTAATAGAATAAGTTCAATTATTATCTGTTTTCCTGTGATTTTTTGCTTTTTCAAACATGTACCTTAAAAATATCGCAGTAAATGGTTGGTATTTTACCATAAATTGCAATCTCTCACAGAGTGAATATGTTTAAATCACAATTTATTGGGCTACGATTAATCGACAAGATTGAGCGTTTTATTGAATCTTTCGCCATTTTGAACATAATGTTGTGCATTTTCAATATTGGCTGCGATTTCTGCTTGCGTTAATTTACGTACGATTTTAGCTGGGGAGCCAAGAATTAAGCAACCTTCTTCATAGGGTAAGCTATGCGTAACAAGGGAATTAGCACCGACTAAACAGTTTTTGGCAATTTTAGCACCATTCAATATGGTACTGCCCATGCCAATTAGAACGTTATTGTCAATGGTACAGCTATGAAGAATAACATTATGGCCAACGGTGACATTTTCACCTACGATACACGGAATATTCGTTTCAATATGTATCGTTGAATTATCTTGTATATTGCTATTTTTACAAATGAAAATAGGTGCGATATCACCTCGTAAAACGGCATTAAACCAAATTGAAACACCTTCTTCTAAAACTACATTGCCAATGATATCCGCCGAATTAGCTATAAAACAGCGTTGATGAATTTGTGGTTTTAAATCACCCAATTGATAGATCATTGTTCATTCCTTCTGAAAGATTTTATACGCAAAAATAAACTGACCGCAATAAAGTTACTGATTACCATTGAACCAACCATGAGCCATTCGCTCATGTTATGATTAACGGTTGTCTGGGGATGAGCAGCGACTAACGTAGAAAGTATTACACCAATAGCCCCCGCTACCGCAAATCGAAGCGTGCCTGCCAGCGAAGATGCCGTGCCTGCAATATGAGAATAGAAATCCAACACCACCGCCATGCTATTTCCGCCAATGATTGATATACAACCAATATAACCCGCTACACAGATAACTAAATAGATAAACCCTAAATTGGTTATAGTTACCACTGTAAGTGCGATAGCCATGATAAATTGAATTAAAAGCCCAAATTGCATCATTTTGATTGAACCGACACGGCGAACAAAACGGCTATTAATCGTATTCATTATAATCATTACGGTAATATTGAGTGCAAAATAATAACCAAAATGGATTGATTCGACACCATGCAAGTTCATATAGACAAATGGCCCTAAACTAAGAAATGAGAATAATCCAGCCCCTGAAAATGCCCCGATCATCATATAAGACAATACTTGTGTATGCCGAAATAACGTTATGAAATTACTGAGAATACGCGTTAAACTAAATTTATCTCGTTTAGATTGACTTAATGTTTCTGGAATAGCCGTAAAAACGAATACCAAACACAACAATGCAATTAATCCAAGGGCAAAAAAATTGGCTTGCCAATTAAACCAATATAATACAAATCCGCCAATAATCGGTGCAAGTAGCGGAGCGACATTTGAGATTAACATAACAAAAGACATCATTTTAGAAAACTCATCACGATCACGATAAATGTCTTTCATTAATGCGTTCACAACGATAGCTGTTGCAGCAGCCGCTATACCATGAAAAAATCGAGCCGTAATCAATTGATGAATGTTGGCCGCAATACCACAACTTATAGAAGCTAATATGAAAATAATTAACCCAAAAATTAAGACATAACGGCGCCCATAACTATCAGTTAAAGGACCAAAAATGAGTTGACCAAATGAAAATCCCAATAAATAACAACTAATGGTGAGTTGTACTGTTGCATCAGAAACATGAAAATTTTCGGCGATGGTTGGCATACTTGGTAAGTACATATCTATGGATAGTGGCATTAACATAGATAATAATCCAAGAATAAAAATAAGTGCTTTTTTCGAGATGTTGATCTCTATTGGTTTGTCATAGGGCTGCACGTAGCGATTCCTTCATGGATTGTTGGCTTTCATTAATTATTAACTTTTCATTTTTTGATAATAATGGCTCGATTAAATTAGCTTGATCATTAAATTCACTTATTAATGACGGCTTTATATTGGCTATTTACAAAATGATTTAATCTCATCTTCCGTAAGCGGACGATATTCGCCTTCAGGAACATCGAGAATAATATTGCCAATTTGTTTGCGATGCAATGCAGTAACATGATTGTTTACCGCCGCAAACATCCGTTTAACTTGATGATAACGTCCTTCGCTAATAGTTAATTCCGCATGATATTCATTGATGATTGTGAGTTTAGCGGGTTTTGTCAGTGTTTTTTCATTTTTTAACTGAATGCCATTGTGAAATATTTCAATTAAATTATCGGTTAATGGGTGTTCAACCGTCACTTGATAAACTTTTTCGCAATGGTGTTTAGGTGACGTAATGCGATGTGACCACTGACCGTCATCGGTTAATAACACAAGTCCAGTCGTATCAAGATCCAATCGTCCCGCTGCATGAAGTTTTTCAGACATGGGTTCATCAATAAAATAGAGAATTGTTGGATGATCAGGATTATCCGTCGAGCAGACATAGCCTTGAGGTTTATTCAACATAAAGTAGCGGTTTTGTGTGATGGGTATGATTTCATAACCATCGTATTCGACAAGTTGTTCTGGACTAAGTTGATAAGCTCCTGATTTTATGATTTCACCATCCACGGTAACTTTTTTCGCTTTTAATTCCTTATTGACGATTGTACGGCTAATGCCTAAATGGTGAGCGAGAAATTTATCTAATCGCATAATATTTATCATTCCTATAGTGCACTGACAGGGGTATATATATCAAATCGGTGATTTTTGGTTTTAATTTCTGCGGTTGGTTTTTCATTGGCGAGAAAAGGTGCAGAATCCGGTCTTTTTACGACAACCCGTTTTTTAGCTAAGCACCTTGCCGGTTCAAGTAGACTATCAGCATCACTATCACTCCCCACCAATTGTTGAAAAATACGCATTTCTTTTTTGACTAGCGCACTTTTTTGACGATGTGGAAACATCGGGTCAAGATAGACAACATCTGGCTTATCTGGATAGGAATCAAGTCCAGTAATACTCGAATGATAGATAAGATGTAAATGCTGCTGAAGCCAACTACCTATATTGGGATCTTGATAGGCACGTTGTAGACCATCATCTAACAAAGCCGCAACGACAGGATGTCTTTCAAACATGGTGACATGACAACCTACAGCCGCTAATACGAATGCATCACGTCCAAGCCCAGCCGTTGCATCCACGACGGTAGGTAAGTAATCACCTTTTACCCCAACAGCTTTTGCTATCGCTTCACCGCGTCCTCCGCCAAATTGACGGCGATGCGCCATGGCGCCAGAGGTAAAATCAACAGAGATGGCACCTAATTTAGGCTCATCTGTTTTTTGTAACGCTAGCTGATCATGTTGATTAAGTAGGACAAACGGAAGATCTTTATGTGTGGACAACCACTGCTCAGCTAATTGGCTTAGCTGAGCGCAATGAGAACTAGTGGATACCATAATGACGTAGTAAAGCCTCTAGTTGGGGTTCGCGACCTCGGAAGTTTTTGAACAGTGTCATAGGTTCATCGCTTCCACCTTGCGATAAAATTTTGTCGAGGAAAGCATTTCCCGTTTTTGTATTAAAAATGCCTTCTTCTTCAAAGCGAGAAAAGGCGTCTGCTGATAATACTTCAGCCCAGAGATAGCTGTAATAACCTGCGGCATAGCCCCCTGTAAAAATATGGCTAAAGGCGTGAGGGAATCGTCCCCATTCAACAGTTGGAACCACAGCGACTAATTCTCGAACTTGCTTTAATGTTTCTAAAATATCAGGATCTTTTTGACTGTGAAGTTTAAAATCAAACAGCCCAAACTCTAACTGACGTAAAATAAATAGCGCTGCTTGATAATTTTTAGCATCTAACATTTTTTCAAGCATTTCAGCAGGTAAAGGTTCACCTGTTTCATAATGTCCAGAAATAAACGCTAAAGCTTCGGGTTCCCAGCACCAGTTTTCTAAAAATTGGCTTGGTAATTCAACTGCATCCCATGGCACACCATTGATTCCTGCAACTGAAGAGACATCAATTTCAGTCAGCATATGATGAAGTCCATGTCCAAACTCATGAAATAGCGTTGTGACTTCATTATGTGTAAATAGTGCAGGTTTATCGCCAATAGGGCGGTTAAAATTGCAGGTTAAATAAGCAACTGGTTTTTGCACGTGACCATCCGCAAAACGCATACGACCAATACAATCATCCATCCATGCGCCTCCTCGTTTATGTTCACGAGCATATAAGTCAAGGTAAAAGCTACCTTTTAATTCACCATCTGTATTATAGAGGTCATAAAATTTAACTTCAGGATCCCAAACTTCGACGCCTTGTCGTTGTTTTGCCGTAATGCCAAATACACGATGAACAACTTCAAATAGACCATTTATAACAGTTTGCTCTGGGAAATAAGGGCGCAACTCTTCATCATTGATGGTATAAAGATATTGTTTTTGTTTTTCACTGTAATAAGCTATGTCCCAAGGTTTAATATCACTAGCGCCAAAAAATTCGTAAGCATAACGTTTTAAATCGGCGAGTTCTTTTTCGCCTTGCGGTTTTGCCTTACTTGCTAAATCAGTTAAAAATTCGATGACTTGCTGTGTAGATTCAGCCATTTTTGTTGCCAAGGATTTATCGGCATAAGTCTCAAAGCCTAATAAATGTGCTAGCTCATCACGCAATGATAAAATTTGTTTTATTATTTCAGTATTATCCCATTTACCCGCGTTGGGTCCTTGGTCTGATGCTCTTGTATTATAAGCTTGATAAAGCTCAAAACGCAGATCACGATTATCACAGTAAGTCATAATAGGTAAATAACTTGGGATATCAAGGGTGAGTAACCAGCCTTCTTGACCTTTGGCTTTGGCTTGCTCTTTAGCTGCTGCTAATGCACTTTCTGGCATGCCTGTAAGGTCATCTAAATTTGTGATTAATTTTGTCCACCCCATGGTCGCATCTAAAACATTGTTACTATATTTAGAGGAGAGTTCCGAAAGTTTAGCAACGATTTCACCATAGCGCTTTTGTTCATCTTCCGGTAATCCGATTCCGGATAACTCAAAGTCACGTAATGCATTATCGATCACCTTTTTTTGCGCTTTAGTCAGTTTGGTATACTCTTCACTTTCTTTAATCTGTTTATAGGCTTGATAAAGCGGTTTATGCTGTCCAACCCATGTGCTGTATTCTGATAATAATGGCAAACAAGCTTCATAGGCTTCTCTCAGTTCAGGGCTATTTTTTACAGAATTAAGATGGCTTACTGGAGACCATGCTCGACTAAATTTTTCGTCCATTTCATCAATGGGTTGGATTAAATTATCCCAAGTGTATTGACTATTTTTAGTTAATACGGTTTCAATCGTATGACGACAATTTTTCAAAGCCTCTTGAATTGCAGGTAAAACATGTTCAGGCTTGATTTGAGAAAATAAAGGAAGTGGTGTAGTTTTTAGTAATGGGTTTGTCATGTTGCGATACCTTTGTACAATGATATTGTTGTTTTATAGAACATCAGGTTATGGAAATAGCCATTCATTTAGTTTTGATGAAGAGGGCACTATAATCCCATTAATTTCCGCTCACGTTGCCATTCTGTTGGAGTATAAGTTTTAATTGATAAGGCATGAATACGGTTATCATTAATAAATTCTGCGAGAGGAGCATAAATAACTTGTTGCTTTTTAACTCTGCTTAGATCTGCAAATAATTCACCAATAGCAATGACCTGAAAATGACTACCATCATTAGTCATGACATGCACTTCCTCAAGATTAAGTGAACTTTTTAATTTATCTATTATTTGCTGTTTGTCCATTATTAAAACTCATTATTTTTTGTGATTTTATGTTGAATATTATTCATATTATCTTAATTTGTCTTTTGATTAAAGATGAGCGTAACTTATTTTAGTATCACTGGTTGTAAATCATAAAGCGCAATTAAAGTAAGTAACTGAGGATTCACACTGTCTAAAGTAACATTATATTTATTACAAAAATAGACAAGTGTGGCAAGTCCCGAAGAGTCAACACGAATCAGCTGTGCCACATCAATTTTTTTCACCTCTTTTAATAGTGTATTTTGTATTGACCATATATCACTTAAGGAGTGAGCATCAAGCTCACCCTTTAGATATAATATATCTTGTTGCTTTTCGGTTGTGATTCGTGACATGTTAAGTTAACCTTTAGGTTTTTGATTCGGGTCTATTTTACGATTGGAAAGGTCATTTAATTGCTTCGTTAATGCATCAATACCATTTTGTCTTAAAATAGTTGACCATTCATTTTGCTTGGTAGTAATCATACTTACCCCTTCGGCAATTAAATCGTAAGCTTTCCATTCACCCGTCACCGAGTTCTTTCGCCATTGAAAATCAATACGTAATGGTTGTTGACCTTTGTCTGGTTGATTTAATAATACTCGAATAGAAATTAATGTTTTTCCAGTTAAATCTTTTGCTTTTTCAACTTGGTAAGATTGCCCATTATACATAGATAGTGCTTGTGCAAAAGCTTGAACGAGATAGTTTTCAAAAGCATTAAAATAGGCTGTACGTTGCGCATCGGTCGCATCTTTATAGGCGTTGCCTAGAATTAGCGCACCCGCATATTTGACTTGTACATAAGGCAATAGGTCAGATCTCACAATATCTTTGAGCAAATTAGGATTTGATTTAATTGCTGATTGTTGTGCTTTCATGGTACTAAAAATTTTGTCAGCGGCCACTTGCATTTCATCATAAGGATTATTATCAGCAAAAGCTGACATACTAACTGCTAAAGCGAAAATTAAAAAAATAGTTTGCTTAAATTTGGTTAACATAATGACAACTCCTTACTGTTCATTTGTATCTTGCGTATTTTGTTTCTTTTCTTTATTTGATGAATCACCCATACTATAAAGAAACTGACCAATTAAATCTTCTAACACCATTGCTGGTTTAGTATTGCTAACAACAAATCCTTCTTGAAAATAAGGTGGTTTGTCATTTTTTTGAGCCGTTGTATTAGTGGCATCAGGAGCATCTAATGCGTCAATGGCGAATTCGGTCGATTGATCTAACCCCAAATTGATATCAATAAATTGTTCACCTAAAATTCCTGAGGTTTTGATTGATAGTGAGCTGGAGCTTGGAATTTTATTGTACTGACTATCGATATCCATTGTTACATACGGTTTATAAATATCACTTCCTGATGATGTTAAGCTAATATTGGTTATTCGCCCAATTACCACCCCACCAATTTTAATTGGTGATCTAACTTTTAATCCGCCAATATTGTCAAATACGGCGTATACTCGATATGAATTATGGCTAGTAAAAGATGTAGGATCGGTAACGCGAAAACATAAAAATAGTACTGAGCAAATGACTAGTACCATGAATAATCCAACTGTAATTTCGACTTTACGACTCATGTTTAATGACCTCAATGACTAAACATTAATGCGGTTAAAATAAAATCTAACCCCAAAATAACTAATGATGAATAAACAACTGTATTGGTAGTTGCTCGACTAATTCCTTCAGATGTTGGTACGCAATCGTAACCATTAAAAAGTGCAATCCAAGTACTGGCAATTGCAAAGGCAAAACTTTTTACAAAACAGTTGCCTAAATCATGCCACCAGTCAACATTACTTTGAATGGAAGACCAAAAAAATCCTGCATCAATACCTTTCCAATCAACGCCAACTAATACACCACCTAAAATACCAACCGCGACAAAAATAGCCGTTAAAAACGGCATAGAGAAAAATCCAGCCCAGAAACGGGGTGCAATAATACGCCGTAATGGATCGACTGCCATCATTTCCATGCTTGATAGTTGTTCGGTAGCTTTCATGAGACCAATTTCAGCTGTTAACGCCGAGCCGGCACGTCCAGCAAATAATAATCCAGCAACAACAGGGCCTAGTTCACGCAATAAAGCGAGCGCAACCATCATACCTAAACTTGCCTCAGCACCAAATGTGGTTAAGATAAAATAACCTTGTAGTGCAAGCACCATACCAATAAAAAGTCCGGATACAATAATAATCGTTAAAGATTGTACGCCAACAAAATAAAATTGTTTGACCAGTAATGGGAACTGTTTCGCAAATTGTGGACGTCCAATGAGTGCTCCAAAAAGCATCATCCCTGAACGCCCCATTAAAGCAATAAGATTAATTAACCATTTTCCCAATCTTTCAAGTAAATTAAACATATGTTATATACCTCGGCTTAGGTCTAATTTATAGTCATCAGCGGGATAATGAAAAGGGACTGGTCCATCAGCTAAGCCTTCAAGAAATTGTTTTACACGCAAGTCGTCATTTTCGCGTAATTGCTGTGATGTTCCGCCTGCAATAATGTGTTGTTCAGCAACGATGTAAGCATAGTCCGCAATACTAAGGACTTCATTCACATCATGACTGACAACAATACAGGTTAATCCAAGCGATTGATTGATTTCTGAGATTAATTTAACAATGACGCCCATTGAGATTGGGTCTTGACCGGCAAAAGGTTCATCAAACATAATTAAATCAGGGTCAAGGGCAATGGCTCTGGCTAGCGCAGCTCGCCTTGCCATACCTCCGGATAATTCTGACGGCATCATACGGGCGGCGCCTCGAAGTCCAACAGACTGGAGTTTCATCAATACTAAATTGTGTAATACAGGCTCAGGTAAATCAAGGTGTTCACGAATCGGGTAGGCAACATTATCGAAAACAGAAAGATCGGTAAATAGTGCGCCAGATTGGAATAGCATGCTCATGCGTTTTCTAACTTCATAGAGTCGGGCGCGAGACATACTTGGAATATCTTCACCATCGAATAATATTTTTCCTGATTGAGGTTTTAATTGACCACCGATTAGACGCAGTAGCGTGGTTTTACCAATACCTGAAGGCCCCATAATCGCTGTCACTTTGCCTTTTGGGACATTCAAGCTCATATTTTTATAAATTGGTCTTGTTCCTCGATAAAATGACATATCATGAATTTCAACCAAATTTTGCTGTAATGAGTCAGTCACTATGATTCCTACACTACCTTAATTAATTAAAATTAACGTTATTTTACTTGATAATGGCAAATAAAGAAATCGATAAAACATATTGTCAATCCTTATATTATGGTAATGCTTAAGGTAAAAAGCATTTTTTAATTAAAAATCACTGAATCTTGATTTGTAATAGTCAAAAAAACTAAATGAGGTTTTTAGCGTGTTAAATCATTTTTTAGTCTGGCATTAAGCTGCGTTTCTAATCGGTTCAAATAATAATCACATATTCTGATTTATTCATGCCTTGCTTTGCGAGCTAAAAAATTACCTGTGCTTTGCACCAATTGAATCACAATAACTAAAATGACCACGCAAATATAGGTAACTGTGGTATCAAAACGTTGATAACCATATGAAATGGCTAAATCACCAATTCCGCCTGCGCCAACTGCACCTGCCATTGCTGTCGCTCCAATTAAGCCGATAGTGGCAGTGGTTAGGGTTAAAATCAATGAACTAAATGCTTCAGGTAATATAAAGTACCAAATGATCTGGATTGGTGTTGCCCCCATTGATTCAGCGGCTTCAATAATGCCACTGTTTACTTCAAGTAAAGAATTTTCAACTAAGCGAGCAATGTAAGGGGCGACATAAAATGTTAAAGGCACGATAGCTGCTGTTGTACCAATCGAACTACCCACAATAAATTTAGTAAAAGGGACAATTGCCACTAGTAAAATAATAAAAGGTAGCGAACGAACTAAATTAATAATAGGATTCATAATCCGATATATTCGATTATTTTCAAGCAATCCTCCTGGGCGAGTTGTCACTAAACAAACACCGAGTGAAATACCAATTAATGAACCCAATATTAAAGCGAAAAACACCATATAAAATGTTTCATAACTCGCTTGGATAAATTGCTCAACTGTCACGGTGGTTGAAATATTAGCTTTGAAATATTCAAGGATATTGGTGAAAATTTGCATTTAGTTTTCCTCCCAGTGGTTTATTTCAGTAACTTGTACGCCATGTTCTCGAAGGAATTGTACGGCTTCTTGGATATTGCTATCGTTACCTTTTAACTGAATAAACATACTGCCTAAAACCGTTTTTTCAATTTCAGACATATGAGCAAATAGAATATTAACGACAACAATTTGTTTTAAAATGAGTGAGTTGATAACAGGCTCTGAAGCTGAGCGACCTAAAAATTCAAGTTTAAATAGTTTAATATTGTCTTTTTTGCCTTCTAGCTCTAACAAATTTTCAACAACACCCTTTGGGATTTGATTACTAATGACTGAATTGACAAAATTTCGAGTTGTTTGGTGTTGTGGGTGTCCAAATACATCCAGCACGTTGCCTTGTTCAATAATTTTACCTTTTTCCATTACGGCTACCTTATGACAAATTTGTTCAATAACATGCATTTCGTGCGTGATTAAAACTACCGTTATTTTATATTTTTCATTGATTTTTTTGATTAAATCTAAGATTGCTCGTGTAGTTTGAGGATCAAGCGCTGAAGTTGCTTCATCACAAAGTAAAATATCCGGATCGTTAGCTAACGCTCTAGCTATGCCGATTCGCTGTTTTTGTCCGCCAGACAGCTCTTTAGGATAACTATCTGCTTTGTCACTTAATCCAACAAATTCTAATAATTCATTTACTTTTTGTTTAATTGTATGTTTATCTTTTTTGATTAGAATTAAAGGAATAGCAATATTTTCATAAACGGTTTTTGATTCAAGTAAATTAAAGTGCTGAAATATCATGCCGATCTTTCGCCTAACTTGGCGTAAATCAGAACTGGATAGTTGATTTAAAATTTGATTTTGTACGATCACTTGACCTTGTGTCGGTTTTTCAAGGTAATTAATTAAACGAACTAAAGTGCTTTTGCCTGCACCACTATAACCAATGATGCCAAAAATATCCCCTTTATCAATGGTTAAGTTGATCTTGTCTAAGGCTTGAGTGGTGATGCCGTTTCGCTCATATTGCTTGGATACATTTTCAAATCTAATCATTCTTGCGTCCCTATTAACTTTGGTCTATTTGGATAAGCGCTTGTTTGGCAAGTTTAGCTAAATAGTTTGCTGCAGGTATTATCATGTCAGGATTAATTTGAAATTTAGGGTGGTGAAGTGCATAAGGGCTTTGAGAACCAAGGTTAATAAATGCGCCCGGTACATGATGTAAATAATGGGCAAAATCTTCACCGCCTAATTGAGGTTGAAAATCAATGATTTCATAACCCTCTTGTCTCGCAATATTTTTTGCAAGCTCGACCCATTTTTCTACATTTATGATTGATGGAGGGCCTTCGAACCATTTTAATTCAGCTTTTGCGCCCATTGCAATAGCAATATGTTCAATAATAGATCTTAACTGTTGTTTGACTTTAGCTCTGATTTGCGGTGTAAGGGTCCTTACCGTGCCTTCCATTTCAACCTTTTCAGGTATCACATTCCAAGTATTTCCACCTTCAAATTTAGTAATGCTGACAATTACAGCATCAAGACCACTTACAGAACGACTTGAAATAGTTTGTATGGTGTTTACAATTTGTGCACCAATAACAATAGGATCAATACCCGATTCAGGTCTTGCTGCATGTGCTCCAACACCGGTTATGGTAATTTCAATGCGATCAACATTAGCTGAAAAAGGGCCAGATCGTGATGCCATTTGATTAATGGTTAAATTAGGGTTGTTGTGTAAACCGAGTATGGCATCTATCCCTTTTAATGCCCCAATTTTGATAAACTGTAGAGCTCCACTAAAGTTTTCTTCCGCAGGTTGGAATAGTAAACGAATGGTCCCTGTTAAATCTTTTTCGTGTTCTTTTAAAAGATAAGCCGCTCCCATTAAAATTGATGCATGTACATCATGCCCACAAGCGTGCATAACATTTTTATTTTGGGAACGATAATCACAATTTGTTTGTTCATGGATGGATAACGCATCAATATCAGCTCGTAAAGCCAGAATAGGTGAACCTGTTCCTATTTCGGCAATGACCCCCGTTTTAGCACCTAATTCTAAAATTTTAATGTTTGCTTTTTCTAAATACGTTTTCAATATTTTAGTGGTATTGAACTCCTGATTTGAAAGCTCAGGATTTTGATGTAATGTAACAAAAAGTTGATGAATAGTTTGTGCAATGGGCTGATGCATAATATATCCAAAAAATGATTATGAGATGTTTTTAACGTTAGCACAGCTTAATTTTTCAACCTAATAATCGTTTTTTATATCTTATTCCAAAAAGTTATAAGATAGAATAACTTGGAATAAATAAACCATTATTTCTGTGCTAGAGTAAAACAAATGTCGATAGCCGATAAAGGGTAACTCAAATGAAAAATGGTTTTATCAAACATAAATTCTTACAACATATTGCTATTGTGGTTTTATTTAGTTCTGCATGTTTAATGAGCGCTTGTGATAATTCCTCAAAACAAGCTAATAATCAAACCAAAAAAGAGATTAGTATGGGGGTATCACCCGGCCCGTATAATGATCTTTTTAGAGATGCGGTAAAACCTATTCTTGAATCAGAAGGATATAAAGTTAAACTGGTTAATTTCCCACATTTATTAGAATCAGATGTGGCATTGAGTGAAGGAAGCATTGATTTAACCGTTGCACAGCATACTGCTTATATGAATGTATTTAATGCCCAACGCAAAGCTAATTTAAAGCCAGTTGTGCATGTGCCATCGGTACCTGCGGCGATTTTCTCTAATAAATATCAATCATTAGATAAGGTTTTTTCTGGAGCTAAAGTGGCGATTCCTCAAGATGCTTCAAATGCTGCACGGTCTTATAATTTACTTGAAAAAGCAGGATGGATTAAATTGAAAGAAAATACGAATCCTATTTTAGCGAGTAAAAATGATATCGCTGAAAACTTAGAGGGCATCGATATTATTGAAATGGATTCGGCAAATATTCCTAGAGTTCTTAATGAGCTTGATTTTGCTGTCATTCCGGGGAGTATTGTTTATTCGGCCAACATTGATTCGAGCAAAGCATTGCTTTTGGAAACCATTGTCCCCGATTTAGAAATTATGGTTGTGGTGAATGAAGGTAATGAAAACAGTCAATGGGCGCAGGATGTTAAACGTATTTATCAATCCCAACAATTTAAGGATTATATGCAAGCTCACAATCAAAATGGTTATTGGGTGATGCCACAAGGATAAAATCCAAAATGTGCCCGTTGTGAAGGCGGGCATTTAATATCTTGGCATTTGCGTATCAACGGTTAATGCCCAAGCATCAATCCCACCACTAAGATTATAAAGATAATCAGTATCAAAACCATTTTCAGCTAAATAATTGGCAACATTAAGGCTCCGAACTCCGTGGTGACAGTAAAGTACAATGTCGATTTCATCGGGTATTTTATCTAAACAAAGTGGGATAAGATTCATTGGAATATGGACGGAATTTTCAAGGTGGCATATTGCTACTTCATTAGATTCTCGTACATCAAGTAAAAACAGAGGATGTTTCTGATTTAATTTTTCTGCAAGTTCTGTCGGTGTAATAGATTTTATGTTGATCATGATTTCTAATACTGTTAAGTAATGTTAAAAAGTTTGATGTTTTATTTGTGTCTGAATATAAAGCAAAAACATATCAAGTTTCAAATAATTTTAACATCATCCCGTTCGAGGAAAAGGATGATGTGTTGAGTATTATGCAGCTAAAGCTTTGCTAATTTTTTCATATAAATCTTTTGATAAATGATCCAGTTTTAATAAGGTTTCAAGTGCTTGACGCATTTGTTGTTGACGTTGTTGGTCATAACGTTTTAATCTGATTAATGGATCGATCAATCTTGCCGCAACCTGCGGATTTTTTTGATTTAATTCCATTAATATTTCGACTAAAAATTGATATCCACTCCCATCAGTTGCATGGAAAGCTACAGGATTATTATTAACAAAAGCACCGATTAAAGCGCGAATCCGATTGGGATTACTGAGCGAAAAGGATCGATGAGTTAAAAGTTTTTTCACCGTTGAAAGTGCATTTTTTTCTGGACTCGATGCATTCAAAGCTAACCACTTATCCATCACTAATCCGTCTTGATGCCATTTATTATCAAAATCGGCTAAAAGTTCTTGATGACAATCAAGCTGAGCTTTAACAGCAACTGTTAATGCAGCGATGGTATCTGTCATATTGTCTGCTTGATAATATTGTTGATGAACCAGATGATTTGCTTGTGATTTCTCATCGGCATGGGCTAAAAGCATCAAACAGGCATTTTTTAATGAGCGTTTAGCAATATCTTCATGTTTAATCCGATAATTTTCGATTTTATTGTGACGGTAAACTGCGGTTAATTCATCATAAAGTGCATTACCAAAACACGTTAATAAAAACAGGCGGACTTGATAGATGGCTATTGGGTCAACGACACTAAATAAATTGGCTAGTTCATTTTCCGAAGGTAAAGTGATGATTTGGGCAATGAGAGAGGGATCTGTTGATTCGGATAATAATATTGCTCTAAATGCATCGATAATGGTGTCAGGAAGGCTTAGTTGTCGATTATCTTGATAATTTTTAACATTTTCCCGAATATATTTAATTAATAGCATTTGCGCAGCATCATAACGACTAAACGCATTGGTTGCATGTTGCATCAAAAAAATCAAATCACTATCTTGATAATCATAGGTCATTTTTACCGGTGCAGAAAAATCACGTAATAATGAAATAATCGGTTTTTCATTCACGTTATCGAAAACAAATTGTTGTTTTGCTTGTGTTAAATTTAAAACGTGATGAATTGGCAGTTGGTTATGCTCAAGTTTAATGATTTCGCCGTTATGTTGATATAATTCAATATCAACAGGTATATGCAAAGCTTTCTTTTCAGCTTGATCTAAGGTTGCAGGCGTGTTTTGTTCGATAGTTAAATAATAGTGTTTGCTTTTTTCATCATAGCTATCTGTAATGGTTAATTCTGGTGTACCTGATTGGCTGTACCATAATTTGAATTGTGTTAAATCAATGCCTGAAGCATCTTGCATCGCAGCGACAAAGTCATCGCAAGTTGCTGCACTTCCGTCATGACGTTCAAAATAGCGTTTCATGCCAGCTTGAAACTTATCTTCGCCTAGCAAGGTATGCATCATTCGTATCACTTCAGCCCCTTTTTCGTACACAGTTACCGTATAGAAATTATTCATTTCTATGACTTGATCAGGACGAATAGGATGAGACATCGGACTTGCATCTTCAGCAAATTGGACACTACGTAAGATTTTAACATCATCAATTCGCTTAACGGCCCTAGAGCCCATATCCGCGCTGAATTCTTGATCACGAAAAACCGTCAAACCTTCTTTTAAGCTAAGTTGAAACCAATCACGACAAGTAACACGATTGCCTGTCCAATTATGAAAGTATTCGTGACCAATAACACTTTCGATACCTAAATAATCATCATCAGTAGCCGTTTCTGGTTTGGCAAGAACATATTTTGAGTTGAAAATATTCAGACCTTTGTTTTCCATTGCGCCCATATTAAAAAAGTCAACGGCAACAATCATAAAAATATCTAAGTCATATTCTAATCCAAAACGTGTTTCATCCCAGCGCATAGCATTTTTTAAACTGGTCATTGCCCAATGTGAACGATCTAAATTGCCTTTATCAACATAAATCTCCAGATCAACTTTACGGTTTGAACGAGTTATAAACTGATCTTTAAGAATATCAAAATCTCCAGCAACCAATGCAAACAAGTAGGCGGGTTTAGGAAATGGATCTTGCCATTGTACCCAATGACGACCGTCTGAAAGTTCTCCTTGTGCAATGCGGTTACCATTAGAAAGCAGATATGGGTATTGTTGTTTATTGGCGGTAATACGAGTTGAAAAACGCGCTAAAACATCGGGTCTATCTAAATAGTATGTGATATGACGAAATCCTTCAGCTTCACATTGTGTACAAAGTGCTTCTCCAGAAACATACAATCCTTCTAGCGCAGTGTTATCAATCGGTTTTATTTCATTGACGATGGTTAGTGTAAATTCATCTGATGGAACATTATGAATAATAATGCCTGAGTTGGTAATGTGATAATCCTGCCAAGGCTGTTCATCGATATTGATAGCGATTAATGTTAAGTCTTCTCCATCTAAAACTAAGTCTGAGGCTTTAGCATTTTTTTGTATAATATGGCTTCGAGCCGTGACTGTTGTGATTTGTGCGGATAAGTTAAAATCAAGATCGATATCTGTAATGGTAAAATCGGGTGCTTTATAGTCCAGTCGATACTTTGCAGTTGGTTGTGTTTTGGTATTATTCGTTGTCATAGTTATTGTGCCTTTTATTTTTATAAATAATTAAAATTCGATAAATATTGCATGATTTTCACAACTGCACTTATCGTTATTGGTGATGTTTAATTAATTCTTTTGAGTATAGTTAAGTTATACTATTTAATCTGGTTTGTTATTAATATTATAGCCTAATGAAGATAGGTTATTATATATTTAATCTATATCTTCAATATTATTCTGCTATAATCTCTAGAATTTTTTTAGAGTATTAACAACAAAAAGACATGTTACCAGCTATAATTACATCAATCTTAGATACTGATGCTTATAAGTTGCATATGCAGCAAGCCGTTTTTCATCATTACCCAGATACCACTGTCGTTGCGGAGTTTCGTTGTAGAAGTGATGATTTATTAGGTCAATATGCTGATGAAATAAAACATCAAGTCAAATTAATGGAATCATTAACGCTTTCCGATGATGAATTTCATTATCTATCTGGCATCTCCTTTTTTAAATCTGATTATTTAAACTGGCTCAAGAATTGGCGTTTTAATAGTCAATTATTGACGATAACTAATCGAGAAGGAAGACTTGATATAAGAATTGAAGGAAAGTGGCTGGATGTAATTTTATGGGAAGTCCCATTACTGGCAGTTATTAGCGAAATAGCACATAGAGATCGTTCTCCTAATATTGGCGTGTCGGAAGCTATAGCCCAACTCAAAAATAAATTAACAAGATTTAACGAGCAAACTGCAAATATGGATATGTCGGGCTTTAATTTAATGGATTTTGGAACCCGAAGGCGTTACTCATTTGCTGTTCAATCTGCTGTTGTCGATTACCTAAAAAACCATTTTGATAATTTTCATAGTACCAGTAATTATTTACTGGCTTATCGACTAGGGCTTACCCCTGTTGGTACTCAAGCACATGAATGGTTTCAAGCTCATCAGCGATTAACCCCAACTTTGCAAGATTGCCAAAAAACAGCGCTTAAGGTTTGGTTAGATGAATATCCTCAAGATTTGGGGGTAGCCCTAACAGACTGTATTACCATGGACGCATTTTTGCGTGATTTTGATACTTACTTTGCTAATCACTATCAAGGATTACGCCATGATTCCGGTGATTCGATTGAATGGGGTGAAAAGGCGATTGCCCATTACCAACAATTAGGGATTGATCCTAAAACAAAAATGTTAGTATTTTCCGATAGTTTAACTTTTGACAAAGCGATAAAGATTTATCAACATTTTCACCATCGAGTAAAATTGTCTTTTGGTATCGGGGGCTTTTTAGCGTGTGATATTCCGTCTACTGAAGCAAATACCAAAGCCTTAAATATCGTATTGAAATTGACGCAATGCAATAATCAGTCTGTTGCAAAATTGTCAGACAGTCCAGGTAAAACAATATCGCAAGATTTAGCTTTTATTAATGAATTAAAAAGAACGTTTAACGTTAATCATTAAACTTATTTTTATAAAAAACGTGAATCAAATTATAAATGTTTTATTTAAAAATTTAATTTAATGCCAACTGAGACTAAAGTTAGGTAACTAAGTGGCATTTAGAATATACTTGTATTATTTTTAATACTATTTAACTTAATTAATATAGAGATGGATAATTAAAATGAATTCAGTTGCTCCTATTGTTGATGTGTTACAAGGCAAAATTGCTGTTGGTAGCACTATTTCTGTTCAAGGCTGGGTAAGAACGCGCCGTGATTCGAAAGCCGGTATTTCATTTCTAGCTGTTTATGATGGTTCATGCTTTGATCCCATTCAAGCTGTTATAGAAAAAGATCTACCAAATTATGAACAAGATATTTTACGGTTAACGGCAGGTTGTTCGGTTAAAGTAACGGGTAAAGTTGTTGAATCTCCGGGACAAGGACAAAAATACGAGCTACAAGCAACACAAGTTGAGGTTTATGGATTTGTTGATGATCCTGAAACTTACCCAATGGCTGCTAAACGTCATTCAATTGAATATTTACGAGAAGTTGCTCATTTAAGAGCAAGAACCAACATTGTTGGCGCGATTACTCGTGTACGTCATACATTAGCGCAAGCTATTCACCAATTTTTTGATGAACGAGGCTTTTTTTGGCTTTCTACGCCAATTATTACCGCATCAGATACTGAAGGTGCAGGTGAAATGTTCCGAGTCTCCACTCTTGATATGTTAAATCTACCTAAAACAGACAAGGGGAAAGTCGATTTTGATAAAGATTTTTTCGGAAAAGAAGCTTTTTTAACGGTGTCAGGGCAATTAAATGCAGAAACGTACGCTTGTGCATTGTCTAAAGTTTATACTTTTGGGCCAACTTTTAGAGCTGAAAATTCCAATACAACACGCCATTTAGCTGAATTTTGGATGATGGAACCTGAAGTTGCGTTTGCTGATTTAAATGATAATGCAAAACTTGCAGAAGATATGTTGAAGTATGTCTTTAAAACCGTGCTTGAAAAACGTGCTGATGATATGCAATTTTTTGCTCAGCATATTGATAAAGAAGCAATCAATCGTTTAGAAAACTTTATTAATGCCGATTTTGCTCAAGTTGATTACACCGACGCCATTACTATTTTACAAAACTGTGATGCCAAATTTGAAAATCCAGTGAGTTGGGGAATCGATTTAGCGTCAGAGCATGAACGTTATTTAGCTGAACAGCATTTTAAAGCGCCTGTCGTTGTTAAAAATTATCCAAAAGATATTAAAGCATTTTATATGCGTATGAACGACGATGGTAAAACGGTTGCTGCAATGGATGTGTTAGCGCCAGGCATTGGCGAAATCATTGGCGGATCGCAACGTGAAGAGCGTTTAGATATGTTAGATAAGCGCATGGACGAAATGGGGCTTAAAAAAGAAGATTATTGGTGGTACCGTGATTTACGTCGATATGGTACTGTTCCTCATTCTGGATTCGGTCTTGGATTTGAGCGCTTAATTGTTTATGTCACTGGCGTACAAAACGTAAGGGATGTTATTCCATTCCCAAGAACGCCACGAAATGCAAATTTTTAACTGGTATAAATAAACAAACATTTTTGGATGTTTATGATAAAACGCAAATTAGTGATAATTAGCAAATATGTATAAATTATAATCAAACGGTTTAGTTTTTGGGGTTAGACATCAAAATTAACGAAAAGTTCACTTGCTTTTAAAAAATTTTTATACATAATTTACACTACTGTAAAAAGTGGAAGAAAATAATAGTAATATTATTTTTGGATGAATAATCATTGTACATAAATAGGCACTAAACTTTTTAGTTAGTGTCTTTTAATAAATAACCATGAGGGTAAGAAATGAAACGTAATCTATTAGCAATCGCTATTCCTGCACTTTTAGTTGCAGCTAGCGCAAATGCATCTATTGAAGTTTGGAACAAAGATGGTAATAAAGTAGACTTTTACGGTCGTGTAAAAGCAGCTAACCACATCACTGATCGTGGTCAAGCAGGTGAAGGCGATGATACTTCTGCTCGTTTAGGTATGTCAGGTCAAACCCAAATCACAGATTGGTTATCTGGTTATGGTCGTTGGGAATATGAAGCTAAATCTGGAAAAGATGATCAAAAACCTGGTCATAGTGAAGTTCGTTATGCATTTGCTGGATTAAATTTTGGTGACTTCGGTTCATTTGATTATGGTCGTAATGATGGCGTATTAAAAGCAATTACTGCATATACTGACGTATTACCAGAATTTGGTGGTGACGCTGCAAACAACAATTGGAACGTGCTTTCTGCTCGTACTAAAGCTGTAGCAACTTACCGTAACAATAACTTCTTTGGTTTAAATGATGATATCAGCTTTGCAGTACAATATGCTGATAATGGTGATAACTCACTTACTAAAGATAATATTCGTGGTGAATCAAGAGAAGCTTGGGGTACAAACGTTCAATGGAACATTTTTGACACAGGCTTAACTGCAGGTATTGGTTATGCTCAATCAACTTCAAGTGATCAACGTCACAATACTTGGGCTACTGGTATTAAATACGATAACTATAATTTATATTTAGCTGCTAACTATTTCCAAAGCAAGTTAAAAAATCGTTATATCGATCATAAAGGTCATATTGCAGATGAAAAAGTTAAAGGTATCGAATTAGTTGCTCAATATGGCATTGAATTAGATGTTGGTCGTTTAACTCCATCTTTAGCTTATGTTCAACATAAACTAACAAGTGGATATGATGGTGATAATAAAGCGCATTACCGTTCAGGATCTCATAGCTCACCTATGGCTAAATACGTATCTTTAGGTGCAACTTATGATCTTAACAAAAATTTCAGCGCTATCGTAGAATATAAATTTAATCTACTTGACCATAAAGACATTGGTGCAGCGATGAATACGACTAATAATCGTGGTCATAAGAAAGCGAATACTCCAGGTACAAAAGATGTGTTAGGTGTTGGTTTAATCTACCAATTCTAATTCTTCTTAAATTATAAAAAAGACACTTAGGTGTCTTTTTTATCGCCTTTTGAATTTATTCCCGCCCAAAAAAACATTTTATGCTTAAAAAAATTTATTGTAGGTACTAAAATAAACTAAATTTCGTAGAAATTTACTTATTTGCATTGTTTATCTGCAATGTAAGCAGAAATCTTATATCTAATACAAGATATCACAGTAATAATATAATTGCTTAATTTTGCAGTTATTTATTAACCGAGAGCAAAGTAATTTGCATCTTTAAAAATATAAATACCTATGAGGGTAACAAAATGAAACGTAATCTATTAGCAATCGCTATTCCTGCTCTTTTAATTGCAGGTACTGCAAACGCTTCTATTGAAGTGTGGAATAAAGACGGCAATAAAGTCGATTTTTATGGTCGAGTTTATGCATTAAACTATATTACTGACAGAAACAACCAAACAGGCGAAGGTGATAAAACGACTGCACGTTTAGGTATGTCAGGTCAAACTCAAGTTACTGACTGGTTATCTGGTTACGGACGTTGGGAATACGAAGCTAAAACTGGTAAAAATGCTGACAACGAAACTCGTTATGCATTTGCTGGTTTGAATTTTGGTGATTTTGGTTCATTCGATTATGGTCGTAATGACGGTGTGCTAAAAACTTTAACTTCTTATACAGACGTTTTACCAGAATTTGGTGGTGATGCTTCAAATAATGATCTTTATGCATTATCTGCACGTACTAAAGCTGTAGCAACTTATCGTAATACTGATCTATTTGGTTTAGTTGATGGTTTACGCTTTGCTGTTCAATATGCTGATAACGGTGATAACAGCTCAACTAGCCATTTCAATGCAGTGAATCGTAACAACGGTCATGATAGTGCGGAAGCATGGGGTTCTGTTATCGATTGGGATGTGCTTGATACTGGTTTATCTGTTGGTGCTGGTTACACTCAAACTAGTGGTCACAAAAATGCTAAAGCATGGTCAGCAGGTATCAAATACGACAATGACAATGTTTATTTAGCTGCGCTATATATTCAAGGTAAACAAAAATATGGTTGGGATAATGCATCATCTAATCACAATGCAGATGACTTAAAAACCAAAGGTATTGAAATTGTTGCTCAATACGGAATCGACTTCGATATTGGTCGTTTAACTCCATCTGTTGCTTATATCCAACACAAAGTTAAAGATGCTTCTAGCTATTCTAGCGATGCAGGGCTTAAAGGTAATGACCTTGTTAAATATGTTGATGTTGGTTTAACTTATGCATTCAACAAAAACTTACAAGCTATTGTAGATTATAAAATCAACTTGTTAGATAAAGATGATATCGGTGCACGTCGTGCATTATATGATAGCAGCACATTTAGCAAATCAGAAATTAAAGCGACAACAAAAGATACTGTTGCACTTGGTTTAATCTATCAATTCTAATTAATTGCAATTTGATATTTTTGAAAGGCACTTCGGTGCCTTTTTTATTGTCCCTAATTTAATCAAATAAAACTTGAATTTTAATTGATACTCTGTTAAAAACATCAGCAATAATAATAGATTAGGACAACATTATGCGTTATACCACTCGTCAGTTAGCTGCCAAAAAAAATATTGCTTTAGTCGCACATGATCACTTAAAAGAGTCATTATTAAATTGGTGTAAAAAAAATCGAGAAGAGCTTTCTCATCATCATTTATGTGGTACAGGAACTACGGGAACATTAATTAAACAAGAAACAGGTCTAAATATTACACCTATGCTTAGCGGCCCTATGGGTGGCGATCAACAAATAGGCGCATTAATTGCCGAAGGAAAAATTGATATTCTTATCTTTTTTTGGGATCCGCTCAATGCGGTACCACACGATCCTGATGTCAAAGCTTTACTCCGTTTATCAACGGTCTGGAATATTCCGGTTGCGACTAATCAAGCAACCGCTAATGCACTGATTCAATCCTCCATTTTTACGCAAGAAATAGAAATTGAAATTCCTGACTATCAAGGTTATTTAGCTGAAAGATTAAAATAATTGCCAATATAATCCCAAATACTACATAACAGAAAGGGCAAATATTGCCACAGAAACAGGGTCTAATATGTCGGCTTTATTGTTAATGTCTTTTGGGATTCTGATTTTTGGTATTACAAAAACATTATCGGTAGTACCACTTTTAATTGCATTGTTTAAATGAGGTATTTTTATTGCCAAGCCTGTAAGAGAATGTTGAACAACAAATCAGAGTAATTTAAAAGTAAAACTATTGCGTGGGATTGAATTAATTCGAATTGGCTATGGCGAAGTTTGTTGGCTTATACCTATCGCCGTTTATTTATATAAGTTGCTCGATATAAAAATCGGATTTTGATATGCAACTTTAATAATTTTAATACTAATCGAATTGACAGTTGTCGGCTTTCTACAGTATTAATTTAAAATGAAGTTTCAATATTGCGAGTTAAAATGAAGAAAACGGATTAAGTTCCCCTTTATTAAATAAAATCGCTTCTCCAGTATTCAGCTTGTACCATGTTTCATTAGAAGTTAATGGCAACGTTGAAATGATTGTGACGATATCATTAGGCGTAGTGTGTTTTTGAAAATCAATTTCAACATCTTCGTCAAGAAGTTTTGCTTTTCCAAAAGGTGCTTTACGTGTTATCCAATGTAAGTCAGTTGAACAATAAGCAAAAACATATTGACCGTCAGAGAGTAACATATTAAATACCCCAAGTTGGCTTAGTTTGTCAGCGCATTGCTTAATATAGCTGAATACTTCCAGATCATTACTGGGTTTTTGCGGATATTTCTTGTGAAGTTGATTAATGAGATAACAAAATGCATATTCACTATCAGTCAGACCTACAGGTTCAAATATCCCCATATCAAGATCTTCATAACCTGTTAGCTGCCCGTTATGGGCAAAAGTCCAATTTTTTCCCCATAACTCACGCGTAAAAGGATGCGTATTTTCAAGTGCTACGCCTCCTCGATTTGCTTGGCGAATGTGGGCTATGACTGCTTTTGACTTTATTGGATACTGTTGAACAAGTTTGGCAATAGGCGAATAACTGCAAGGTTCAGGATCTTTAAATGTACGGCACCCCTTACCTTCATAAAAAGTAATACCCCACCCATCTTTATGCGGACCCTTATCACCACCACGTTTGACTAAACTGGTGAAACTAAAACAGATATCTGTTGGCACATTCGCACTCATGCCCAATAATTCGCACATTTACTTGCTCATCTCTTTTTCGATTAGCATGATTAAAATGTGAATCACTTTAATATGAATTTCTTGAACACGATCAGCATAACCAAAATGGGGAACTCGAATATCCACATCAGCAAGACCATGCATTTTACCGCCATCTTTACCGGTTAACGTAATCACTTTCATCCCTTTTTGTTTTGCTGCTTCAATTGCTTTTAGCACATTAGCAGAGTTACCTGAGGTAGAAATACCTAGTAGTATATCACCTTTTTGACCTACACCCTCGATATACCGAGAAAAAATCGAATCAAACCCAAAATCATTACCTACACACGAAATATGACTAACATCAGATATCGCTATTGCAGGATAAGCAGGGCGATTGTTGCGATAACGTCCTGTTAACTCTTCTGCAAAATGCATAGCATCACAGTGAGAACCGCCATTCCCACATGATAGCACTTTACCACCATGTTTGAACGAATCAGCCAATAATATAGCGGCTTGCTGAATATGTTCTAAATTTTTATCATCTGAAATAAATTTATTTAACACATCAGCTGCTTCATTTAACTCATTTCGAATATTATCAATATACATTAATCTTACCCTCATAAAAAATTTAGCCACCATTGTAATTCTTTCAAAATAGCTTGCAAGTACTAAAAAATAAATTTAATTCTCATTCATTTTTTTATTTTTCATGACTGGTCAATTAAAACATCGTCTTGAAAATAAAAACTAAAATGAGTGATCAGTCTTAAAACATCAATTATTCTAAATTGATTATCTACAATAAGAGCTTAATTAAATTATTTTTAAAAATAGTACAGTCTTATTTTTAGATATTTGATGTAAAGATCTTGCTCGTAGCGCTATTTGCTAATAGGAGAAGTCTGCAGTTTGTGATACAATTTGGCAGTTATTTTTTCACGAATAAAGATAGTGAAATTGCATTTAAAAATCAATTGATAAGGAATTAGTATGCAAACTATTGAAGCTAAAGTTATCGCACTAAAAGCAAAAGTTGCCATTATTGTGGCACGTTTTAATCATTTTATAAATGATAGTCTTGTTAATGGCGCTACCGATGCATTAAAACGTATTGGGCAAGTCGATGATAAAAACATTACAGTCATTTGGGTACCTGGTGCTTATGAGATCCCACTAGCGGCAAAAGTTGCAGCACAATCCAAAAAATATGATGCAATAGTTGCATTAGGAACCGTGATCCGAGGTAGTACGGCGCATTTTGATTTTGTTGCTGGCGAATCAAGTTCTGGTTTATTAAGTGCAAGCCTAGATTATTCGATCCCAGTTGGATTTGGTATTTTAACAACTGAATCTATAGAACAAGCTATTGAACGTGCAGGCACAAAAGCGGGTAACAAAGGTGCTGAAGCAGCATTAACTGCGCTTGAAATGCTAAACGTTATTAAAGCAATTAAGGAGTAAGTTAGTGGCATCAGTCAATCCTCGTCGTCGAGCAAGAGAGTGTGCGGTACAAGCAATATACTCTTGGCAAGTTTCCCGAAATGATCTTGCCGATGTTGAGACCAGTTTTATTGCAGAACAAGATATGAAAGGCGTTGACTCCAAGTATTTTCGAGAACTCTTAAATGGGGTGGGTAAAAATACAGCAGAGTTAGATGATAAAATGGCGCCATACCTCACTGAACGTACAGTTGAAGAGCTAGGTCTAATTGAATTAGCAATATTGCGAATTGCGCTATATGAATTAACCAAACGCCAAGATGTACCGTACAAAGTCGTGATTAATGAAGCAATCGATCTAACAAAAACGTTTGGTGCTGCTGATAGCCACAAATTTGTTAACGGTGTATTAGATAAAATAGCTCCAACCATTCGTACACGATAACTGACCAAAAGTGAGATTGAAATGAACAACAATTCTGAAAAAAATAAACCAACCATTTTTTATGCGAAGAACAGTGAACCTCAGAAACGTTCTCGCTCAACTCAGCAGAAAATGACGGGTCGTAAAGACAATTTTAAAAAAGATTCATTTCAGTCTAAAACCAAAATTAGACAATCAGTAAATGACCGTATTGAAGTATTTAAACCTAAAACCAATAAACCCGGGACAGAAAAACTGAATCGTAATTTAGAATCAAATTTTAAGTATGGTCAATTTGTCGAGCATGATTCCCCATGGCAGAAAAAAGTTCGTGATAATGAGCAAACGCCTACTTATGGTTATGATGAATATCGACAACGTAAAGAAGAAATCCTCGTTTATAGTGAAAACAGTTGTAAAGCTGTTTTCAAACATCGACGCTCAGCAATCGTCAAATTATTTATTACTCAAGATATGACCTATCAGTTTAAAGATTTAATTAGCTGGTTAGTCAATCAACGTTTAGGCTACGATGTCGTATCGGTTGAACAAATTGCGAAAATAACCCAAACGGAGCATCATGGTGGGATCTGTTTAATTGTTAAAAAACGTATACCACTTACATTAGTCGATTACCTCGAAAAAAATAGTGGCAAAAACCAAGATTGTGTTTTAGCAATTGATGATGTGAATAATCCCCATAACTTAGGTGGAATTATTCGAAGTGCCGCATTTTATGGTGTAAACGGTGTCATATTGCGTCAGACTAATTTACTCAATAGTGGCGCAGCAATGCGTATTGCCGAAGGGGGAATCGAAGCGATTGAGTCGATAAAGAGTGATGACTTTGTTGCTTCGCTTGAACGATTAAAACAACATGATTATCAGATTGTTGCCTTATTACCATGCCCGGTTAAGTCAATTAAATCGAGTGAATTACACCAAATTAAATTCAATAAAAAAGTCGCTATCGTTATTTTTCAACAAATTAATCGAAAACTGGTAGAATGTGCAGATGTAGTTGTACATTTACACGGTAATGATAATATGGCGGCACTAAATATTTCTGTTGCTACAGGTATCTTATTATCAACATTATAATTAAAAAATATGATTACTTTATTTTTGCTCAAAACATTAATACCTATAAAGGTTAATGGGATTTGATAAAATAGAGTATATGTTAAATAGCATCAATTGGTTAGAAAATGAATATTTTTTCTGTAGATTGTTAACAAGTTTTAAATGCATTGGTAAGTGGTATGGAGTCTAAACATAAAGTTGGTTTAATTTTTGGTAAGTTTTATCCTCTACATAGTGGACATATATATTTAATTGAAAAAGCGATGAGTCAGGTCAATGAATTACATATTTTTCTTGGCTGTGAACCATCACGTGATCAACAACTGTTTGACAAAAGCCATTTATCAAAACAACCTAAAGTCAGTGATCGATTCACATGGCTGAAAGAAACCTTCAAAGACCGTCATAATATTCATATTCATGTTTTAGATGAAGCTGGAATCCAGTCTTATCCAAATGGCTGGAAAGACTGGAGTGATCGTGTCAAACTTATTTTGAATGAATATAAAATCAAACCAACGGTTATATTTACCAGTGAACCTCAAGATATAAAAAATCATGAGCTTTATTTCGGTTGCCCAGCAATTATTATTGATGCTGATCGCAACTTTATAAATATTAGTGCTACTCAAATACGCGAAAACCCCTACCAAAATTGGTCTTTTATTGCACAAGCTGCCAAGCCTTTTTTTGTCAGAAAAGTGGCGATTATAGGACAAGGAATATTTAAAGAACTTCCAATACAGCTCGCTAATATTTATAACACGCAATACGTATCAAATGGCTATATTAATTATATCGAGCGGGAATTAACAAACTCACATAATAAGCGTTATTTGAGTGAGGCTGATTACCTTAAAATTGCAATGTTACATGTTGAACGGATATCGAGTGCTGAAGTACAGGCTAATAAATTACTGTTTGCTTCAATCGATTTTGATACGTTAGCACATTATTATCAGCAAGTGTTTGATAAAGAACATCAAGTTTTAAACGCATTAAAAGAAAATTATCATTTTGATTTGGTCATCCATGAAAAAGATTTTGGCCCAAATCTTGCATCATTAGAATATTTTGAAACCGTATCCAATATGGTCGAAAGGTTGTTGATTTAGTTCATCACTTTTATTCTGGCTTATGCTAAAATAGCCTAAATCTTTGTGATGGGTAAATTTTATGTCTCAATCTTCTGACAAACAAAATAACGATAATCAAGAAAAAATAGATTTTGGTTTTACGCAAGTTTTAAAACAAGATAAAGTAAAACGTGTTGCGGATGTCTTTCATTCCGTTGCCGACAAATATGATGTAATGAATGATTTAATGTCATTTGGTATTCATCGTATTTGGAAAAAAATTACCATTGAATATAGCAGTGTGCGTAAAGGTCAAAAAGTATTAGATCTTGCTGGTGGCACTGGAGATTTAACTGCAAAATTCTCACAATTAGTCGGCGATGAGGGATTAGTGGTGCTCGCTGATATCAATGAATCCATGTTAAAAGTTGGACGCGAAAAGCTTCGAGACAAAGGATTATTCAAAAATATTGAATATGTGCAAGCTAACGCTGAAGAGTTACCTTTTGCGGACAATTTTTTTGACTGTATTACCATTTCTTTTGGTCTACGTAATGTGACTGACAAAAATAAAGCGTTACAATCCATGTGGCGAGTATTAAAACCTGGTGGTCGTTTATTAATTCTTGAATTTTCCAAACCGCAATACCCAATTTTAAATAAAGCTTATGATCTTTATTCATTTACCATGTTACCGTTAATGGGCAAAGTTATTGCGAATGATGCTGACAGTTACCGTTATTTAGCCGAATCAATTCGGATGCATCCTGATCAAAAAACATTGAAAAAAATGATGGAAGATGCAGGATTTGTAGATGTCAAATATCACAACATGACAGGTGGTATTGTGGCGTTACATACTGGTTTTAAATTTTAAGCGATGAAATCTAATGACATTTTTCAGACTCTATAAAATATTAACCGTTTTTCGTGCATATCAATTAAATGAATTATTGCCAACTAATCGATTTTCAAAGTGGTTACCAATTTTAATATCATGTTTATTTTGGATAAGGCCGAAAGCAAAACATGAAGAAATTGGCGAGCGATTACGTCAAGCATTGCAAGAGCTTGGGCCAGTATGGATAAAATTCGGTCAAATGATATCAACTCGTCGAGATGTGCTTTCTAAAGATATTGCAGACAGTTTAGCTAAATTACAAGACCAAGTTGATCCTTTTGACGGGAAGGTGGCAAAACAATTAATCGAAAAAGCACTAGGTCAGCCAATTGATCATTATTTTTCAGATTTTGATGAACAACCATTGGCATCGGCATCGATTGCACAAGTTCATACAGCCATATTAAAACGCAGCCAAGCTGAAATTGTCATTAAAGTATTGCGTCCTAACATTATAGCAGTCATAAAAGCGGATATTGGCTTAATGTATTGGCTTGCCAAACAATTTACTAAACGTATTAAGTTCGGTGCAAAGTTACGAGCAATTGAAATCGTACGTGATTATGAACTTACCTTAATGAAAGAGTTAGACTTAAAACAAGAAGCTTATAATACCATACGCTTACGTGACAATTTTATTAATAGCAACATATTATATATACCTTACATTTATCAAGAACTCTGTCGAGAAAACATCTTAGTTGAGGAACGCATTAAAGGTGTGCCAATTGGTGATAGCCAAACACTTAAACAACACAACATTGATATGAAGCTGCTAGCTGAACGAGGTGTTCAAGCTTTTTTCACGCAGGTTTTCAAAGATAATTTTTTCCATGCTGATATGCATCCGGGCAATATTTTTGTTGACATTACCGAGCCACAAAACCCCCGTTACATTGGAATTGATTGCGCTATTATTGGAATTTTAACAGAAGATGATCAGTACTATCTTGCTGAAAATTTCCTTGCCTTTTTTAATCAAGATTATCGCAAAATAGCCGAAACCTATATTGCATCGGGTTGGGTTCCTGAATCTACCGATCCGATTGCTTTTGAAATGGCTATGCGCAACGTATGTGAACCTGCATTTGCAAAACCGTTGGCTGAAATCTCATTCTCACAAATTTTACTAAAACTATTTGATGTTGCCAGACGATTTGAAATGGAAATTCAACCACAATTAATCTTGTTGCAAAAAACGCTATTTTATATTGAAGGTTTGGGGCGTCAACTATATCCAGAACTCGATTTATGGCAAACCGCTAAACCATTCTTAGAAAAATGGTATGAAGACAAATATAGTGCTAAAACAATTATTCAGCAAGCATGGGCTTCATTACCACAATGGCGAACGCTCTTGCCCGAACTGCCTGCAAAACTTAATGATTACGCACGCATGACAAAACAGATGAATCATCAAATTAGACAGATTAATCACGAACTAACGTGTCGAAAAAAACGAGAACGAATTTTATACAGTGCAATAGGAATACTCATTATATTATTTATCTCTATGCTAATTATTCATTAGATGAGTTATTTGGGAATCTGATAATTTAAGTGTATAATCAAATCACAAATGACGTCGGAGATAATTATCATGATGCCAAGTTGGCCTCAATTACTCATATTAATTGCAGTTATTGTATTACTGTTTGGAACCAAAAAATTACGCTCATTAGGTTCGGATCTTGGTGCATCAATTAAAGGCTTTAAAAAAGCAATGAATGAGGATGATGATAAAAAAACATCAACTGAACAACCTAATAAAGTTGAAACTGTAGACTCCTCTAACGATGAACAAACGACAAAAAAAGAGTAGGTTGTGTTCGATATCAGCTTTGGTCAATTATTATTAGTTTTAATTATTGGACTGGTTGTATTAGGGCCAGAGCGTTTGCCTATTGCAATTAAAACCGTTGCAGGTTGGATTAAAGTATTACGACGAATGTCGGCAACGGTTCAACTTGAACTCAACAAAGAGCTAAAACTGCAAGAGTTACAAGATAGTTTAAAAAAAGCAGAACAAAGTGGTTTAACCAACTTAACACCTGAAATTCAAGAATCAATTGATGATTTAAAACGTGTGACAGAATCGTTACAAAAAGAGATTGATTCAGCAACCCAAACCGATATTGAAAACCCAAATAAAGACAAACCATGACAGACGACGCATCTCAACCTTTAATTGGACACCTTGTTGAACTCAGAACACGACTTTTACGTTGTATTATCTGCATTTTATTGGTTTTAATTTGTCTACTTTACTTTTCTAATGATATTTATCACATCGTTGCTAATCCGTTAATTAGTCAATTACCTACAGGTAGTAGCATGATTGCAACTGATATCGCAGCCCCTTTTTTTACACCCATTAAATTAACGGCAGTGGTGGCGATATTTATTTCTATTCCCTATGTACTTTATCAAGTGTGGGGATTTGTTGCACCCGCGTTATATCAAAATGAAAAACGTTTAGTCGTGCCACTGATTATATCAAGCACAGTGTTATTTTATATAGGTATTGCTTTTGCTTATTTTGTGGTATTCCCACTTGCATTTTACTTTTTTATCCACACAGCACCGATTGATGTTGCAATCAATACCGATATCACCAAATATCTTGATTTTGTTATGACGTTATTTGTGGTATTCGGATTTGCTTTTGAAGTCCCTGTCGCCATTATACTACTCTGTTGGACTGGCGTGACCACACCAAAAAGTTTACGGAAAAAAAGACCTTACATCATTGTGGCTGTGTTTGCCGTTGCTATGTTTGTAACCCCACCTGATGTATTTTCACAAATATTATTAGCGATACCAATTTGTTTACTTTTCGAAATTGGGACTTTTTTCGCCCGTTTTTATCAACCCCGTAAACATGATGAAGACGAAAATAATGAATAACAAACACAATAAATACGGGCTTTGATGCAAGCAAAGAAAGCACAAAAATACAAATATTGAGACTGGCATAAAATTACGGCAACAATGGGAACACTTGTCCCTTCTACAAACCGATCCTAAGGGCAGCATCGACCAATACCGACAAAAAACGAACGCTTTAACATAGTCCCTAATTTTTGATGTTTTTATGTATTACTAAAAATCCTATCACAATAACTGGAAACAACGCTGTTAAAAAAATGAGTTAAAATCACCTAAGTTATTAGTCAAAATTAACCAATTAGAAAAATGATTTATTAAATAAAAATCTACTAATTGTAATTATTAATCGTTAATAACTATTGTTAAATTTTAAAATAAATACTTTTTTTATTTTTCACTTTATGCAAAGCTAATAGCTAATTTTAGTAATCAGCACGAAGGAAATTTAATGACAAAACATTATGATTATATTGCAATCGGTGGTGGTAGTGGTGGCATTGCATCGGTAAACCGAGCGGCCTCATATGGCAAAAAATGCGCAATCATCGAAGCAAAATCTTTAGGTGGAACTTGCGTCAACGTGGGTTGTGTGCCCAAAAAAATCATGTGGTATGGCGCTCAAATTGCTGAAGCAATCAATCATTATGGCCCTGATTATGGATTCGATACGACTATCAATCAATTTAGTTGGGATAAACTACTGGCTAGCCGAAACGCCTACATCGACCGAATACATCAATCTTATGACCGTGTACTAACTAATAATAAAGTTGATGTCATTTATGGTTATGCTAAATTTGTTGATTCTCACACTATTGACGTTAATGGCGAACAATATACCGCCGATCACATATTAATAGCGGTTGGTGGAAAACCGAGTATACCAAATATTCCTGGTGCGGAACATGGTATTACATCGGATGGTTTTTTTGCGCTCAAAGCTTTACCTAAACGTGTAGCTGTCGTGGGAGCAGGGTATATTGCTTGTGAAATAGCCAGCGTATTACATTCATTAGGTTCTCAAACTCATCAATTTATACGCCAAGCGACACCATTACGCAGTTTTGATCCACTCATCATTGAAACCTTAATGGAAGTCATAGCCAGCGAAGGTCAACAACTCCACACGTTTGCGATACCAAAATCAGTGACTAAAAATAGTGATAACTCGTTAACATTAAACCTTGAAAATGGAGAAAGTTATACTGTTGATTGTCTAATTTGGGCAATTGGTCGTGAACCTGCAACACAAAATATGAATTTAGCAGCGGCAGGTATTAAGGTTAACGATAATGGATTTATTGTTGTAGACAAGTACCAAAATACTAATGTTGCCGGTGTTTACTCGGTTGGCGATGATACAGGCGCAACAGCCCTAACCCCTGTTGCTGTGGCTGCAGGACGTCGTTTATCTGAACGGTTATTTAATAATAAACCTGATGAACATCTAGATTATAACAATATTCCAACTGTTGTCTTTACGCATCCTGCAATTGGTACTGTTGGATTAACAGAACCTGAAGCGATTTTGCAATATGGACAAGAAAACGTTAAAGTCTATAAATCAACTTTTACCGCGATGTATACAGCTGTAACACAGCATCGCCAACCTTGTCGAATGAAATTAGTCTGTGTTGGTGATGAAGAAAAAATTATCGGTATTCATGGTATCGGTTATGGTATGGATGAAATATTACAAGGTTTTGCGGTAGCACTCAAAATGGGCGCAACCAAAAAAGATTTTGATAACACCATAGCCATTCATCCAACCGCTGCAGAAGAATTTGTCACCATGCGGTAAATGTCGATTTGTCTGGATTTAAAATAGAATAAAAAAGCAGGAAACATCCTGCTTTTTTATTGATAGAATTATTTATTATTGGGTTTATTTGACCAACCTTTTTTTGCTAACGGATAAAAACCCACCGCAACTGCAATTAACGCGACAAACGAGATATAAATACCTGCACCAAGATAACTATATTGACCCAGTAAATGGTCGGGGCTTAAAAGATAAATTGTTAAAGTCGGTGTAATGGCACTAAATAAAGCGTAGGCTAAATTATAAGAAAACGATAAACCCGAATAACGAATCGCAGGTGGAAAAGTTCTTGTACCAATGATTGGTGTCATGGCGACAGCGCCAATAAATAAACCAAATATTGCCCAAGTTAAATATAATTCAGTAAGTGAAATTGTTGGTGACAAAGTACTATAAAAATAGATACTCATCACGGCCAAACCACCCCATGTTATGATCACTGTTTTTGTTGTCCCCAGTTTGTCTTCTAACCAACCAGAAATAACACAACCGATAGTTAAGGTTAATGCTGCAATACAACCACCAATTCGCCAATCCAGATTAGCAAAATGATACATCCCACCAACAATACGACCAGGCGTTATTAAGATACCTACCATAATCGCAGTGGATAATGACCAAGTTAAAAGTGCTACAATCAAACACGCCGTTTTATGATTTTTTAAAACAGAGATGACAGGAATATTTTTTTCAATTGCCTTACGGGCAGCTAATTCTTTGAAAATAGGGGTTTCGGATAAAAACCGACGCAAATAAACCGAAATGACACCAAAAATACCACCAACAATAAAAGGGATCCGCCAAGCATAATCTAAAATATTTTGGTGGCTAAAACAAAGATCAATAATAATGGTCACAATAAAACCAAGTAAAATACCCCCAGTAATACCCGAAGTTAAGGTTCCGACACCAAAGCCATAACGTTGTTTTGGCACGTGTTCAGCAATAAAAACCCAAGCGCCCGGCATTTCACCGCCAATGGCTGCTCCTTGCAACATACGCATCACTAATAATAACAACGGTGCAAAAATTCCAATGGTTTCGTAGGTGGGTAAAATACCAATAA
The DNA here is from genome assembly GCF_046635785.1 of Gilliamella sp. CG16. Lineage (NCBI taxonomy): Bacteria > Pseudomonadati > Pseudomonadota > Gammaproteobacteria > Orbales > Orbaceae > Gilliamella > Gilliamella sp. CG16. The sequence continues at coordinate 363,147 of NZ_JBIDFL010000001.1, read as the reverse complement.
TAAATGTGGGTAAAGCCATCATTGCCACGCTAAGTGTGAACATTTTTTTGCGACCGACTTTATCGCCAAAATGAGCCATAATGATACCGCCAACAGGGCGAACCAAGTAGCCAGCAGCAAAAATTCCCCATGCAAAAAGATCTAATGTTAAAGGTGATAACGTATGAGGTAAAAAAAGAGGTTTGACAATCGTATCGATATACAGGGCATAGATGACAAAATCATAAAATTCTAACGTTCCCCCCAAAGAAGACAAAACTAATGTTTTTAAATCTTTACTGTTTAATGGCCTTGCAGCAGGCTGCCATTCTGCGTTAATTTCAGATTGACTCATGAAAAAACCTTAATTGTATGGTTAATATAAAATAGAAAATAAAGAAAATGACTCTTTTATAACTAAAACTTGTTATAAAAATAACATTCTGCCATAAAAAATTGTATTTAATTTCATCATAAAAAAATTTAATGAATGCGGTAAAACTGAACATTTGATTTATAATAATTAAAACATTTAATTATTTTATGTTGTACTATCAATAAACTATTTTAACTAAGGATGAATTTGGGGATGATGACTAAAACAAAAATACGCTGTGACTGGGTTTCAAACGATCCTTTATACATAAATTATCACGACAACGAATGGGGAATTGCCCAGTATGATAGTCTAAAATTATTTGAAAAAATCTGCTTAGAAGGACAACAAGCGGGATTATCTTGGATCACCGTATTGAAAAAACGTGAAGAATATCGGCGCTGTTTTTTTGATTTTAACCCTGAAAAAATTATTACATTAACCCAAAAAGATGTTGAACGTTTACTCGAAAACAAAGGACTGATTCGAAATCGATTAAAACTAAATAGTATTATAAAAAATGCACAAGCTTATCTAACAATGAAAAGTAATAATGAAGATTTTTCGACATTTATTTGGTCTTTTGTCGACGGTAAACCAATTATTAACCACTACAAAGACCTTAGTGAAGTGCCTGTCAGTACCGATATATCTGATAAACTATCAAAGGCATTAAAAAAACGAGGCTTTTCTTTTGTTGGGTCAACAATTTGTTACGCTTTTATGCAATCAATGGGATTAGTCAATGACCATTTTGAACATTGTTATAAAAAATAGGAGTTAAAAGAAATGATCGCCAAATTATTTAAGTATGGCTTAGCGTTAATCTTGACTTATTTTGTTATCACTAACATCGTTATTTATCTTTATTCTAAACAAAAGCCAGCGCCAGATGCCGACACTTTAGTTGTATTAGGTGCACTTGTTGTAGGTAATCCTGCTGTTCCTCATTACACCTTAGCCCAACGATTAGATGTTGCCTACGATTATTTACAACGTAATCCACGAACGAAAGTTGTTGTGTGTGGGGGACAAGGTAATAATGAGTCGGCGACCGAAGCAAGTGTGATGGCACAATATCTAATTAATAAAGGTATTGATCCAAAACGGGTATACCAAGAAGATAAATCGACGCGAACAGCTCAACAATTTGTGTATGCCAATCGTGTATTGCCGTTAGGCAAGACAGTTGTGGTAACTAATGATTTTCATATGCTGCGTTCGCTAATGCTGGCTAAACGTTCAGGCTTTAACGAAATATCAGGTTTATCGGCACCATTAGGGTGGGGAAATGAAGAAAAATATGTCGCATTAATCCGAGAACCCCTAGCATTGGCAAATTCTTGGTTATTCGATCATCCAAAGAAAGATGAATAATCAGCCGACTGATTCTATCACTTAAATAATCAATGAATAACGGCAAAACCCATAGTCACTACTGTTTTTGCCGTGCGTCCATGCTATTATTAGGTATTCAAATTTAAATCAGCTACAAACATATATGAAAACAGATACCATTGTTGCACAAGCAACGCCACCCGGTCGAGGTGGTGTGGGCATTTTGCGAATTTCGGGGCCACAGGCGCAAACCGTTGCGCAAGCGATACTCGGTAAAATACCAAAACCTCGCTATGCGGAGTATCTTCCTTTTTTAGCTTCTGACGGCACAACCTTAGACGAAGGAATAGCGCTATTTTTTCCTAATCCTCACTCTTTTACGGGCGAAGATGTACTAGAATTACAAGGGCATGGTGGGCCTGTCATTTTAGATTTGCTTTTAAAACGGGTATTAGAGATTGCTAACGTCCGTATTGCAAAGCCGGGTGAATTTTCAGAGCGTGCTTTTTTGAATGATAAATTAGATTTAGCCCAAGCCGAAGCCATAGCCGATTTAATTGATGCAAGTTCTGAGCAAGCTGCAAAATCAGCGATTTCATCTTTGCAAGGCGTGTTTTCGAAAAAAATTAATGAATTGGTTGAATCATTAATTCATTTACGCATTTTTACCGAAGCCGCAATAGACTTTCCTGAAGAAGAGATCGACTTTTTATCAGATGGCAAAATAGAAGCACAACTTAATGAAGTGATTACTCGCTTAAACGAAGTTCGCCAAGAAGCAAAACAAGGCTCACTGTTACGAGAAGGGATGAAAGTGGTGATAGCTGGTCGTCCAAATGCCGGTAAATCAAGCTTACTGAATGCGCTGGCGGGTCGTGATGCGGCGATTGTTACCGATATTGCAGGCACAACGCGTGACGTATTACGTGAACATATTCATATCGATGGTATGCCCCTACATATTATTGATACTGCGGGTTTACGTGATGCCAGTGACGAAGTTGAACGCATTGGTATTGAACGAGCTTGGCAAGAAATTGAACAAGCAGATAGGGTACTATTTATGGTCGATAGCACCACCACAACCGAAACCAATCCCGAAAAGTTATGGCCAGAATTTATAGAACGGCTACCCAAAAATATGCCTGTTACAGTCATACGCAACAAAGCAGATTTAACTGGTGAAGCATTAGGTTACAATCAAGTCAATGGTTACTCACTTATCCAACTTTCTGCACGAACAGGGGAAGGGGTAACGTTACTTCGTGATCACTTAAAACAAGCCATGGGTTTTACCAGTAGTACTGAAGGCGGCTTTTTAGCACGTCGACGACACCTGCAAGCACTCGAAAAAGCGTCAGAACACCTCAACAATGGTAAGTACCAACTTACGGCTTTCCATGCTGGTGAACTTCTTGCCGAAGAACTCAGACTTGCCCAAGAAGCGCTAAGCGAAATCACTGGTGAATTCACTTCAGATGATTTATTAGGTCGTATCTTCAGTTCGTTTTGTATTGGCAAGTAGAAAAAATTGTCTAGAGGGGATTAACTTAAGAAGACTTTCTTAAATTCTCAATCATATAATAATCATTATATGATTGAGAAATTTATTGCAAAATTCATAGAATATTTATTTTTAAAATAAACTTATTCAAATCCTGTATTATGTATTTTTAAAGGCTATTTATACAAAAGTTCAATAAGAACTACATATAAAAATCAATAAGTTAACTAAAATTTTTTAGTGATTCATATTAGAAGATTATTTATTCTTTGTCTAGACTGGTGTCCCATTTTTGTGAGATATGTATCTCGCAGAGCTCTCGATATCGGGAAAAACTGTACTTTCATTAATATTGATTAAATCTAATTCTTGTAAAATTTTTTTCCGATTATGAATTTTTATTCTTTGAATTTCAATATTTTCGTTACCACTTTCATTTAAAGTAGCATTTAAGCCAAATAAAAGGAAAACACCTGATTGAGAAGATATTCTAATATTATTTTTTATTCCTTTAATACAAATAATGTTTTCTAAATCATATTTATCAATTCTGGGTTCAAAAAATGGTTTTTCTTCTCTAATAAAATGTAACAGTTTCTTTATACTTGGTTGCTGATTAAAACGTTCTTTTTCTCTATTAAAATTAATTGTTTCTTTTTCATCATGGGATAGTCTTGCTAAATTTGCAATACAACTTGCTGTATCAGAGTCATAATATTTAATATATTCGTTATCTATAAAAAATAGAATTACTTCGCCAACTCTTTCGTCTATTTCAATACTAGATTTACAAGCGAAATAGAGAGCTATTAATGGATTTGATGTTAGATCGAGTAATCTGGTGGGCATAGAGTAATGTTGCATTCTAACTAATTTATCTAATGTATATTTATCATTGATAAACTCTTTATATTCAGACATATAAAGTTCTCGATATAATATGTGCTCTTGGCTACAATATTTAGGCTGATTTTGATTATCTTTTCTAAATAAGGATGGTTCTAAAAGATAATTTTCATTTGAGTGACCTCGATAGAATATATTTTGATGATTCTTATTTTCAATCTTCAATATTTGATCAATAAATTCAACCAAACTCTCTATATGAATATTTTCAACATTTTCTGTTTCATCCATTTTATTTCCTTATTTATTTTCAAATATTTCATTACGACCAATTTTATATAAGTACAGGGGAATATCAATTAAACCCACACTATTCAAGGGAATAAAATGTATTTCACCATTGTCATCAGAAAATTGAATAAATCTATTGAGTTCAAATTCAATTAACCTAACATCATTAAATAATTCCTGAGCATTTACTATGTCAATCGTTTCAACAGTATTATCATGATAATAAATATATACCTGATTTAAAATCTCAAGTACATTATCCTCAGTAATTCTTTTTTCTTCAATTAAATTTACTACCTTATTTTGTAGCTCTTCTGAAGTATTCTGACAAAAATGTTCATAGTCAAAAAAGTATTCATCTATCAAGTTATAAAATTCTTCAGAGCCTAGCCCCTGATATCCATCCCACGGAATCTCCCAATCTTTTGGGGAATCTGAAGCATCACTGAGGAGTGAAATTTTTTTTACAATATTTTTATTGATTAGAAGTAATCGATTATTTAATGTGTCTAAAGAGAAAATATCATTTTCTTTACTTGGTTTATCATTACTTAAGATTGTTTCAACTCTATCAAATGTAGAGTTAGTTATAGGATACCATTTAATTATGTTAGAATTATATAAAAGAATACCTATATGCCCCCAAAAATAATCAATAGTTTCGTTGAAGTTCCATGGACTATAATCTGTAGTTGCAATTGACTCATTACTTAAAATATCGTAAACGCTTGTACTAAAAATATCAGCAAGATCTCGTAATATTTTTAATTCAGGTTGAGCTTTATTCAATTCCCAATTTTGGATATCTTTGGTTTTTACACCCAACAAATTAGCTAAATCTTTTTGTGTAAAGTTACATTGTTTTCTTAATATTTTAAGTTTTTCCATAAAAATAATATTATTATTTAAATATATATAATTATGAACATAAATTATACAAAATACAAGTCATCAAGTATAGGAGGAAATTATAATCGGTGGTGGAGCTGGCGGGAGTTGAACCCGCGTCCGAAATTTCTACATCCTTGGTACTACATGCGTAGTTTGTCTTTATATTTCGCCTACCTGCTGCGGACAAACACGCTACCGATAGACTAGCTTGATTAAGTTTAATGCTTCCGCCCCAAGCAAGGCTTCCACACGATCTCGTTTGGGTTTGACTCCTCTTTATCCCCGTCCTACGAGCGGAGGCTAGGGAGAGAAGGCTCTATGCAGGTTATTAAGCTGCTAGTGCGTAGTTTTCGTCGTTTGCGACTATTTTTTTGCGGTTTATTTACGAGGCCAACCGCACCTCGGCATGCACCTTGGGTTTCGCAAATCCCGTCGAATCCAGAATCAGCCCCAAATGTGATAAGTAACTTAGTACAATATCGGGGCATTATAGGTGAAATCAAGCATGAATACAAGTTAGCTTCGTTTGGGGTTGGCAATCAAATGTTTGTTTTATGATAGTTTTGCGCTTATTAGAAACATTAAATAGTTTCATTTGTAAATGTGACTTTATTAATAGCGTTAAAGCGGATGAGTTACAAAGCTGACATGATTAATTAGTGGATGTTGAAAAAGTAAAAAATTTTACTTTTTTGAAAAAAATTTAATTAAATAAATAATAATAAATCAAATAATTAAAAATTATTTTAATAAAATCTCAAAAATATCTGAAATTAAATTGAACTTTTTGGGTTTTTGCTTGTCTATATTAACAGATTACGTTTTTTCATTTTTTGCCCTCCACTCGAATTTCGGGTGGATTTTTTTTATCTGTCATCTTTCTTCTTTATATTTACCTATCATTATAACGACTTTAATTTGTTTGCACACAAAAGAGCATAGCGTTAGTATAAGTGCATATTCTTAAATAGCATTATTTTTAACAAAATCAAGTAAGCACTAGACATAATTTTTGTATTATTCCTAATATATTTATCAATGCCTTTGAAAAGTGAGTAAAAATTTACTCAGAGAGGGCTACATTGCTGTAAGATTGAGGTCTTTATGTTATTAACAAAAAGAACACAGGGGCATTTAATTGCATTAATGACTGTGTTTTTTTGGGGAACGACGTTTATTTCCACCAAAACATTATTAATTGAGTTTAAACCGATAGAGATTTTATTTTTTCGTTTTTTACTGGGTTATGTAACGCTCTGGATTCTATGCCCTCGTTTGTTAGTTTGGCAAGGAGTAAAACAAGAGTTCATGTTTTTATGTGCTGGATTATGTGGCATTACCTGTTATTTTTTATGTGAAAATATTGCATTAACCTATACTACTGCTTCAAATGTAGGAATTATCACAACATTAGCCCCCATATTTACTGCGCTATTAGCTATGTTTTTTCTCAAGGCTGAAACACCACCTAAGCGTTTTTACGTTGGTTGTTTATTTGCCTCGATTGGCGTTGGATTAATCTGCTTTAATGGCAAATATGTGCTTGCCATGAATCCGCTTGGTGATCTGCTCGCTATGTTAGCCTGTTTATTTTGGGCATGTTATTCGATTTTAACTAAAAAAAGTAGTCATCGAGGGTATAACACGATTTTATTAACCCGACGATTCTTTTTTTATGGTTTATTGCTCATGCTTCCAGCACTTTATTTATTCGATTTTAAACTAAATTTAGCCCGATTTAGCAATACAACCAATCTATTTAATATCCTGTTTTTAGGCGTAGGGGCATCTGCAATTTGTTTTGCATCTTGGAATTATGCGGTGAAATTAGTGGGGGCTGTAAAGATTAGCATTTATCTCTATCTGGTCCCTGTGTTAACGATTATTGGTGCGGTAATTATATTGAATGAGCCGTTTACTTGGCTTGCTGCGTTTGGCACATTATTTACGCTCTGTGGTGTGTTATTATCCGAGCGAAAAGTTAAATTAAAAAGATAGTTTGATTTATATCATTCTATCAAATCAAAAAAGTAGAAAAAAATCGCCTCTTTTTTGTTAACTAAAATTTTAGGTCATCTTAGTTTATTCGCTTATCAATGGCATCAAGCATAATTTGACCTAAATGTTAATCATATCTCAAAATAGTGTCCCACATTAAGGAAGTGATAAATCGAATGAGTCAGGAATCAAAGAAAATGGTCGATCAACAAAAAATTATCAATAATGTTCAAACTTTTGTTAAACAAAAACTTGCTGACGATTTTTCTGGTCATGATATGGCGCATATTGAAAGAGTAGTTAAATTGGCAAAACAAATTTTAAAACATGAGCCAACAGCCAATGACTTTATCGTGATTTTAAGTGCCTATCTTCATGATGTTATCGATGAAAAAGTGGTATCAGATGTGAATCACGCCATGAGTGAGTTACACGATTTTTTAATTCAACAAACGATCAGTCAAAGCGAAATTAAACATATTTTTGACATTATTGAAAATATGTCATATCGAAAAAATCTTACTCAAAAAAAAGAATTGTCGTTAGAAGGGCAAATTGTACAAGATGCAGATCGATTAGATGCCATTGGTGCTATTGGTATCGCTCGGACGTTTTACTATGGGGGTAACAAGCACAATATTATGTATGATCCCACTATATTACCCAGAACATCATTAAATGAAGAAAACTATAAACAACCTAATACAGTGATAAACCATTTTTATGAAAAACTCTTTTTACTCAAAGATAGGATGAATACACAAATTGCTAAAAAAATCGCATTAAAACGTCACGCTATATTGGTTGAGTTTGTGAAGCAATTCGAAAAAGAGTGGGATGGTGATGAAGAAGAGATAATACTCTAAATTAATTGATAATATCGATATGATCGATATAATTGATCAATAATCTAAATAAAATAGAAGGGGTTATCATGACGATTTCGATCAACAGTAAAGTAATGCTTAGTCATCATGTAGCAATGCAGCAACTCGGTTTTGGCACTTATCAATTAACTGATTTTGATGAATTATCATGTGCAGTAAATGCGGCTATTAATGCGGGATATCGAGCGTTTGATACCGCTCAGCTTTACCAGAACGAAAAGCAACTCGGGCAAATTCTTAAAGATTGCCATGTCGCACGTGATAAATTGTTTATTACCACTAAAATCAATAATAGCAATCAAGGTTATGATAAAACATTAGCGGGTTTTGATCAGTCGCTAAAAGATTTACAGCTTGATTACCTCGATCTTTTTTTAGTTCACTGGCCATTAAGTGACACTTTTTTTGATACATGGAAGGCGTTCGAAAAACTGTATGAAGAAAAGCGTGTGCGGGCAATCGGCGTTTGTAATTTTCAAATCTCGCATTTAGAATTACTCTCAACCAAAGCAAACATTAAACCCATGCTTAATCAAATCGAGATTCATCCTTATTTAACTCAAATCGAATTAGTGGAATATTTACGACAACAAAAGATTGCTATTGAAGCTTGGTCACCGTTGGCTCGTAACAAAGTCATTAATGATCCGCTTCTTATTAAAATTGGTAATAAATATCAGAAATCAGCATCACAAGTGACATTACGCTGGCATATTCAAAATGGTTACATTGTGATCCCTAAATCAGCACATCCGGATCGAATTGTGCAGAATGCTAATATTTTTGATTTCGAACTCACTTTAGATGAAATAAAAGCCATTAATGGACTTAACCAAAATCTGCGCGTAGGGCCGAATCCAGATAACGTTTATCAAAAAAATGGTTTTTGATGGTGAAAGATAAGATCTCTCTGATCGAGAGATCATGAATCAGTAAGGAATGGGCGCCCCAACTAAGGATAGAACAATCGGTAGGGTAATTAAACTGATTAAAGTACTGAAAAAAGTGGCACTTGATACAAGTTCAGGGTGCGTGTCAAATTGTACCGACATTAATGTCGTGTTTGCCGCACTTGGCATTGCAGCTAGTACTATTAGCACTTGCTTATATACCGGTGCAATAGGCATGAAGTAGACCATGGCACAAGCAACAATTGGCGATAGAATCATCCGAGTGAGGAGTGCAAAAGATAATTTAGGATAATCCAGTTGGGTGATTTTTATTTTCGCTAATTGCATACCTAATATAATCATAATAACCACGATGGATGCGTCACCAATCATCCCAATGGACGTCATAATCGATTTAGATAAGGGAATGTTACAAAGTTGAAAAAGAATTCCTAAAAACGCCCCATACGCCACAGGCATTCGAATAACTTTGTTAATGACATCTTTTTGCGTAACGATATCATCACGAGCACTTCCTTTTGCCGCATAATAGATACCAACAGTACTCATGACAAATTGTTGTAGCACCATCATAATTACGCCCAGATCAAATCCTATTGTGCCAAAAAAGACAAGCAATACGGGTGTGCCATAATTACCATTGTTCATAAAGCAAGCGCTTAAAATCATTGCACAGCGTTCTTTGCTTGAGTATTTCATCAAAATAGACCAAATCGAAATAATGATGACTAAAGCAAAACAGAGACCAAAAATATAGCAAATATAGAATAAGTATTCTGTTGTTAAGGTATGTGTATAAAATGTTTTAAATGCCAAAAAGGGTGAAAGCACATACAGTGACATTTTGGATAGGTTTGCCACATCAAAATGTAATTTTTTCTGCGCAATAAATCCCACCACGAAAATACAAAAAATAGGAAACAAAATAGTAAAAAATTGCATAGTTATTATCTTTAATTTATGTGATTAATTCATTGCATCGAGCGCAACAATGATGGATTGTTTTAGTTTATGACAAGTATCATCATCAAGGGCATGGTTATGTTTGTCGGTCAAAATAAACAGATCCTCGATATGTTCGCCGATAGTGGCAATTTTGGCACTCCTTAAAGATATTTCTAAGTTCGCAAAAACTTCTCCAACACAAGCTAAAAGTCCTGGTCTGTCTAAAGCAATCAATTCCATATAGGTTTGACTTTCGTTAAAGGATGATAAAAAGTTAATTTGTGTCGGCACTGAAAAATAGCGTAATCGTTGTTTAGGTGGTTTTACCGTAACACCTTTATAAGTCGGTTGTTGTAATGTTTTTTCAAGTGCATTTATTATACCTTCATGGCGATCAGATTGAACGGTATTGCCGTTAGGTTCCAGTACAATAAAGGTATCAAGCGCAAATCCTTGTTTATTGGTGATGATAAGCGCTTCAAGTATATTTAAATTGTGCATACTTAAGTTGTTGCAGACGGTAGCAAACAAATAAGGTCGGTCTGGTGAGTAAATAACGATTTCTGTACCACCATGATACGGCGTCGGATTGATCATAACTAGTGTTTGCGTTAAGTCGTGGTTTAACAAATTTTGAGCATGCCACACGATCTGTTCGGTAGTGTAGCGCAAAAAGTAATCCACCCGATAGTTTAGCCAAAAGTTTTTGATGTGTTGCTCATCATAATTTTGAGCGATTAAGATGGATAGTGCTTCTTGCTTGTGTTGACGAGCAATACTCCGCTGTTCCGGTATTTGGTGTATTCCAATATCAAATAAGTGTTCGGCATTAAAATACAGTTGACGTATTAAGCTTTGTTTCCAACTGTTCCAAAGTGTTTCGTTCGTCGCACACACATCAGCAACGGTTAAGCAGAGTAAATATTGAAGGCGACGCCGACTTTTAACTTGTTGAACAAATTCTTGAATCACAGCAGGATCTTGTAAGTCTCGATTTTGTGCCGTGACTGACATCAGTAAATGATAGCGTACTAACCAAATAATCAGATCAGTATCTTTTGTTTCAAGCTCATGTAATTGACAAAATTTTTCAACTAATTTAGCACCAATTTCAGAATGATCACCATGTCGACCTTTACCGATATCATGAAATAAACCCGTAATAATTAACAGTTCAGGTTTGGATAATTTAGCAAAAACGTTTGAGCTATTAGGATGCTTTTGTTTCCCTTGTTCTGATTTTAAACTATCAAGCTCTATTAATAATCGTACCGTATGTTCATCAACTGTATAGGTATGAAATAGATCAAATTGCATCATACCAGCGATATGTTTCCAACCAGGTATATAGACCGCTAAAATACCATAACGATGCATGGGTAAAATTGCTTTTGCAATGGCATCCGGATGCTTAATGATTAACATAAATAGTGTTCTGGCTTTAGGGTGTTCACATAATAATGTGGTGAGTTTTCGCCTTGCAGAGCGTAACTGACGAATGGTATTAGAATAGAGACCGATGATTTGAGGATTGAGCAAAATGGTGTAAAACAGTTGCAGTATCATTGTTGGATCTTTTTTAAAGATACTATCATCTTTTACATCAATTAATTTTTCTCGGATTTGAAAGTGCTCATCGATAGCATAGGGTTTATTGCTTGGATTAACTTCAAGAATAGACTCATCAAATAATTGCAGTAACATTTGATTGAGTTCAGTAACGTTGTGTGCAATTCGGTAGTAATCATGCATCATTTGTTCAACAGGTGCATTTCCTTGACCTTGATAGCCTAAAAGCTTGGCGATACTTAATTGACGATCAAAAAGCAATCGGTTGTCATAGCGAGTAATGACACTGTGAAGGGCAAAACGAATACGCCATAAAAATTTACGACAAGTTCTAAATTCGTCTACCTCTTCGGGAGTGAGGTAATGAAAATCAGCAATTTTTTGCAAAAATTCATCGCCAAAGTGACGAATCGCAATCCATTGAATAATTTGCATATCCCGTAGACCGCCCGGACTATTTTTTAAATCAGGTTCAAGATTATAAGTTGTACTGTGATATTGCTGATGCCGGGCTTGTTGTTCGGCAATTTTAGCACGATAAAAAGCAGGAGAAGGCCAAATTTTATCACTAAAAATGTGTTGTCGAAGGGTTTGTAATAATGGATTATTACCCGCAACCCATCTTGATTCAATTAGATTGGTCATGATAGTAATATCGTTTTTAGCTTCTTGCAAACACGTTTTTAGCGTTCTGACACTATGACCTATATCCAAATGAAGATCCCAAAGCAGCCGTACTAACTCGCCGATTTGTTTTTCGATATCATGATTAAGCGGGTAATCACTTAATATCAAAATATCAATATCTGACAAAGGGTGCAGCTCTGCTCGCCCATACCCCCCGACAGCGATTAATGCAATACGATTATTTTTTAAAGCTGATGAAGTTTGATCGGGAATTTGAAAATAGCACCATAATCGTGCAAGTAATTTATCGATAAATTGACTGCGTAGATGCACTAATTCATCAATATCTGCATTTTGTTTAAATTGCTTCATCGACCATTGTTGAAATTGGTCAAGGTGTTGTTTGAGAAAGTTAATATTTATCTCAGCATCACTAAAATCAAGTGGTGAAATAGGATAAATTAAATGCACTTGCGTCATGGGAATAAAATTAAGACCATTCAATAATCATATCGTCACCTGATTTTCACAGACTGTCAAGCAACAGTTTAGTTTGTTGCTTGAACTTTTGTTTTAATTTTTTATACGGTCACAATTTATTTCTACATTCATTTTTCGATTTGCGTTTGGAGCATTATCGATAAGAATTTCAGTTACTTCCGTTGTTTTGAATTTGTCTGGTGATAAATAGTTCATGGTCTTTTGCGTTTTTGATGTAACACCATTATTGGATTTTATATCCATTGAATCATTATAATAAGCTTTTAAATTATATGGATAAGATGTATCTGTACCAAAATTGAAAAATAAGGTATTGTCCTTCATAAAATACCTAATCATCCCTTTATCTTGTTTGAGTGGTGCATAGTCAGAAAATTTACCATTTTCCCATTTTGCCTCTTGCCCTGAAAATGTGCAATCCCACTCACCAATAAGCATTTCTTCAGTTACTTTTTTTTCACCACAACCAACCAAAACTAAACCGACAAGACTACTCAATAAAAGTTTTTTCATATTAAAACCTATAATTAATGTAAGTAAAAATGAAGTAAGTTTTTTCAAGATCGATGAATAGTACTGTTTCAAACGTTAGTGCAACTACAATATAACACAGTTTTATTTAATTATGCTTCAAATATTGATAGTAATTAACACGAAAACATTTACTGTTATCTATTATGATTTATACCCCAAAAAAACAACATAATTTCGTCAAGCTAAATAGCAATTCGATAGTTTTTACCTTACATTTTAAATATCATAAACTAAATAAAAGCGTTGATAGGCTTTTATTTTAGTTATAGCTAATTTTTTGTATCGATTGAATCATTAGCATTTTCATAAACTAAAGCGGAACCCTTAGTTAATATTGCAGATACCGAAACATCAGATAATTTTATCGTATGCTGACCTGGTTTTAAATCATACTTAGATACAGGAATCGCATTGTTATCAAGATAGATAGCATAACCAATAATTTGTTGTGCTTGATTCAAATCATTATTGACGTTAATACTGATTGATGTATTGATTTTGCGAAATGTCGAATTTTGGTGATTACTGATCTTTTGTTCTAATTTTTTTGACATTTCAACAACCATACCACCTGACTCGTTATTGCGTATTTGGATATCACCATTACCCGTTTTTCCTCCTACCATAATCGGTATTTCAAATACTGCTTTAGAATCCATTTTTTCTCGATAACATTCAATATATTTTGCATCCGCAAAAATTTTTTGAATTTCATTTTTTGCTTTTATTAACGTGGATGATTCTTGTCGTGAATCTTTAAAGTCAGTACATGATGAAACTTCAATCAATATTTTTGACTGTACGATTTTTGCTGTTTCACTTTGCACGTCGCTAAGGTTTACTGTCGGTGCTAATTCAACTTTACAACCTGATAGTAACGTAATAGCAATTAAACTTACCATGAATTTATTCATTTTACTTCTTATTTCCTTTTGATTTATTTAACTAATATCGGTTAAATAATACAATTAAAAAGATTATTAATCAAACATTAAGAAATGTAATATAAATTAAAAAAAGAAATTGGATTGTAATTACTTGGATTTGGTTAACCGCTAAAGACAAAACATGCACAGGCTTTAGTACTAAACCTGTGCAAGTCAGGATAGGAAGTTTTAATGACAGCGTAAATTATAAAGTAAAATCACTCAAATCATCTTCATTGATTTCAGAATCAATTTGACCGACTAGATAAGAGCTCATTTCGGCTTCTTGTGGAGCAACTTGAACATTGTCGGATACTAACCAGTTATTGATCCATGGAATCGGGTTAGATTTTACTTCGTAAGGCAATTTCAATCCGACCGCTTGCATACGAATATTGGTGATGTATTCAACATATTGACATAAAATATCTTTATTTAAGCCAATCATTGAACCACCTTCAAATAAGTATGCTGCCCACTCTTTTTCTTGATTCGCTGCCTGTAAAAACAGGTCATAGCAGTCTTGTTCACACTCTTTTGCGATTTCAGCCATTTCAGGATCATCTTCACCACTACGAAGCGTATTAATCATAAATTGAGTTCCCGTTAAGTGTAGGGCTTCATCACGGGCAATGAGTTTGATGATTTTTGCATTTCCTTCCATTAGTTCTCGTTCAGCGAAAGCAAATGAACAAGCAAAGCTGACATAAAAACGAATGGCCTCAAGGGCATTAACACTCATTAAGCAAAGGTACAGTTTCTTTTTCAATTCACGTAAGCTTATAGTAATGGTTTTATTGTTAACCGTGTGATTCCCTTCACCCAATAAGTTGTAATAGCTTGCATAACTAATCAGATCATCATAATAACCCGCAATGTCACCCGCACGTTTTTGGATCTCTTTATTTGTCACAATGTCATCAAATACCACAGAGGGATCATTGACAATGTTACGTATGATGTGTGTGTAAGAGCGAGAGTGAATTGTTTCTGAAAACGACCACGTTTCTACCCAAGTTTCAAGTTCAGGAATTGAAATTAAAGGGAGTAAAGCAACGTTTGGACTACGACCTTGAATCGAATCCAGTAACGTTTGGTATTTTAAATTACTGATGAAAATATGTTTTTCATGTTCGGGTAGTGCCGCATAGTCAATGCGGTCTTGTGATATATCGACTTCTTCCGGACGCCAAAAAAAAGAAAGTTGCTTTTCGATTAATTTTTCGAACATTTCATATTTTTGTTGGTCATAACGCGCCACATTAACTGGTTGACCAAGAAACATGGGTTCTTTAAGCTGATCGTTATGTACATGCGAAAAGGTACTGTAATTCATATTCATAATCGTACTCCTAACTGAATTTAGTTACTTTTACCACTACCTGTCGACAGCGGAAAAGGGGCAATATTGGGGGATCAAAATCCCCCATTGAATGTTTTTAAAGTGATGCTTTGTTTTTGTCTAAAAGGGCAATTAAATTTTACAAGCCCCGCCTTCACAACCGTCATCACTTTCAGTTAGTGCAATATCCCCTTGAATATCTTCAGCCCCATCGCGTGTGTTATGGTAGTAGAGTGTTTTGACACCAAATTTATATGCGGTTAATAAATCAGCAAGTAGCTGTTTCATCGGTACTTTGTCATTCGGGAATTTTGTTGGATCATAATTGGTGTTAGCCGAAACTGATTGATCGATAAATTTCTGCATAATACCAACTAATTGTAAATAACCCGTGTTATTAGGAATTTGCCAAAGTAGTTCATAGAAGTTTTTTAAATCTTTATAGTCAGGTACTACCTGCTTTAAGATGCCATCTTTCGATGCTTTAACGCTGACATACCCTCGAGGTGGCTCGATACCATTAGTCGCATTAGATATTTGCGAAGACGTTTCAGAAGGCATTAACGCCGATAAGGTTGAATTACGTAGACCATGAGTTTTAATTGATTCACGCAGTGCTTCCCAATCATAATGTAATGGCTCTTTTGTAATGGTATCAAGATCCTTTTTATAGGTATCTATCGGTAATATTCCTTGTGAATAGGTCGTTTCGTTAAATAAGTTACATGCACCTTTTTCTTTCGCTAGGTTATTTGATGCTTTTAAAAGATAATATTGCATCGCTTCAAACGTGCGGTGGGTTAAATTATTAGCGCTGCCGTCTGAATATTTTACCCCATGTTTTGCTAAATAATAGGCATAGTTAATGACACCAATGCCTAATGTACGGCGATTAATGGATGAATTGCGAGCAGCAGGAACAGGGTAATCCTGATAATCAAGCAGTGAATCAAGGGCACGAACCGTTAAATCGGCAAACTCTTCAAAATCATCTAACGATTGAATTTCACCTAAATTAAAGGCGGACAGTGTACATAGTGCTATTTCACCCTTTTCATCGTTGACATTATTCAGCGGTTTAGTTGGTAACGCAATTTCCATACATAAATTAGATTGATGTACAGGCGCAAGCTGAGCATTGAATGGACTGTGAGTATTACAGTGGTCAACATTTTGAATATAAATACGTCCAGTTGATGCACGTTCTTGCATTAACAAGGCAAAGAGTTCTACCGCTTTTACTACACGTTTTCGAATGTTTACATCTTGTTCATATTGATGATACAGCGCATCGAATTTTGCTTGATCGGCAAAAAACGCCTCGTATAGACCCGGAACATCTGACGGGCTAAAAAGGGTAATGTTTTCGTTTTGGATTAAGCGTTGATACATTAATTTATTAATCTGAACACCATAATCCAAATGTCGAACACGGTTTTCTTCAACACCTCGATTGTTACGTAAAACCAATAGACTTTCGACTTCTAAATGCCAAAGCGGGTAAAATACCGTTGCAGCACCACCACGAACACCGCCTTGTGAACAGGATTTTACCGCTGTTTGAAAATATTTATAGAATGGGATACAACCGGTGTGGAAAGCTTCACCACCACGAATTGAACTACCAAGCGCCCGAATTTTGCCCGCATTAACCCCAATGCCTGCACGTTGTGACACATATTTGACAATTGCGCTTGCCGTCGCATTAATAGAATCTAAGCTGTCATCACATTCGATAAGTACACATGAACTAAATTGGCGTGTTGGGGTGCGAACACCGGCCATAATTGGCGTTGGTAATGAAATTTTAAAAGTTGAGACTGCATCATAAAAGCGTTTGATGTAGCTAAGACGCGTATCTTTAGGGTAATTAGCAAAAAGACAAGCTGCGACTAAAATGTATAAAAACTGTGCGCTTTCATAAATCTCGCCTGTTACCCGATTTTGAACTAAGTATTTTCCTTCAAGCTGTTTTACTGCCGCATATGAAAAAGACATATCACGCCAATGATCGATAATTTTATCCATTTGTTCAAACTCTTCTTGCGTATAATCTTCAAGTAAGTGTTTGTCATAACGGTCACTTGCCACTAGTTTTTTTACATGTTCATAAAGTGGTGGAGGAGTAAATTGGTTATACGCTTTTTTACGTAAATGAAAAATGGCTAAACGTGCAGCCAAATATTGATAATCTGGTGAATCTTGCGATATAAGATCGGCGGCAGCTCGAATAATTGTTTCATGAATATCAGATGTTCGGATCCCATCATAAAATTGAATATGTGAACGTAATTCAACTTGAGATACCGAAACATTTTCTAATCCTTCTGCTGCCCATGTAATTACCTTGTGAATTTTATCAAGATTGATAGGTTCTTTCTTACCATCTCGCTTGGTCACAAATATTGATTTATTCATTTTCCATCCAGTTTTATCCCGTTTTTTGTGGAGCTTATCATAATTGATATTTGTCAAAATATACAATATATAGTGCCTATTAATCATTTTATTACTATATATAGTGTATTTATTAGTCAGTTAACATTTTTTTATTTTGTTAACTATCGGTTAGTAAACGTTTTTTTCTGTAATAAAATAAAATGGTTTAGAAAGGTTTTACTTATGGATCATTTTTGGTTTTTATAACGTTGAATTGGGCTTGCTTTATTTTGGGCTTCTAACCATGCAAGTTTATCGGCATAATTTTTTTCTGCACCACGATCAGTTGGTTGATAATATTTACTATCAGCCATTTCAGGCGGAAAATAATTTTCACCTGCAGCAAAAGCATTAGGTTCATCATGTGCATAACGGTATTGTGCTCCATAGCCCAAATTTTTCATTAGACTGGTTGGTGCATTACGTAAATGTTCAGGTACATCATAGTCTGGCTTAGACTGCGCGTCACTCATAGCTTGTTTGAAAGCAAGATAGACGGCGTTACTTTTCGGTGCACAAGCCAAATAAACTATAGCTTGCGCAATGGCGCGTTCTCCCTCGGCGGGGCCAACACGCGTAAAACAATCCCACGCCGCCAATGCAACTTGCATTGCTCTTGGATCGGCATTGCCGACATCTTCAGAGGCAATTGCCAGTAATCGACGAGCAACATAGAGGGGATCACCACCAGCAGTAATGATTCTTGCATACCAGTATAATGCAGCGTCAGGCGCAGAACCACGAATTGATTTATGGACGGCAGAAATCAAATCATAATATCGGTCACCTTGATTATCGAATCTGGCACTACGCTCACCCATGACTTCTTTGAGTAACGCTGGTGTTAGTTCATTGCCACCGGACATATCCACTAATAATTCAAGTGTATTCAGTGCACGTCTGGCATCCCCCCCAACAAATTCAGCAATCTGTTTTTTTGTTTCTGGTGGTAACACGACATGTTTATTGCCATAACCTCGAACCGGATCATCAATGGCTTGTTGTAAAATATTTTCGATATCGGCATTGGTTAATGATTTGAGTAAATAAACCCTAGCTCGTGATAACAGCGCTGAATTGAGTTCGAATGACGGATTTTCAGTTGTCGCCCCAATAAAAGTAACTGTACCATTTTCAACATAAGGCAAAAATGCATCTTGTTGGCTTTTATTAAAACGATGAACTTCATCAACAAATAAGATCGTACGGATACCCGCTTGCTGATTGATTTTTGCACGCTCAATGGCTTCACGAATATCTTTGATTCCGGATGTGACTGCCGAAATTCTTTCGACTTTAGCATGAGCATGATGCGCTATAATTTCAGCTAATGTGGTTTTCCCAGTTCCCGGAGGCCCCCATAAGATCATTGAATGGAGGTTTCCGGCTTCAATTGCTTTCGGTAATGGTTTTCCTGCTCCTAGTAGCTGAGTTTGTCCAATGTATTCTGATAAATTACGTGGACGCATTTTTGCCGCTAAAGGCTGAAATTCATCAGTCGTAAAATCAAATGACATGCTAGGCATAACAGGTGGTATCCAAGTTTGAAAAATTCATTATATTATATACTTGTTAATTGATAAGTGAAAAAGAAAAGAAAATAACTTTTCGAACTTAACGAAAAACGGTAATATTTTGACCTAATCAGATTTGCGAACACTATTTAACGCTTTGTTATAGATAAAAAAAGTAAGGATTCGTTATGAAACAATTTTTAGTATTAATGGGATTATTAGTTAGCGTATCCGCTTGGGCAGGTGATAAAGAGGTCTTACAACAGCGTTTAGACAAAGTTGACGGATTTTATGCACGCTTTTCACAAGATGTAAAAACAGCAGATAATCAGCAAGTTCAGGAAGGAAAGGGGGATCTTTGGGTAACAAGACCTTACTATTTTAATTGGAAAATGACAGAGCCAGAGGAAACAACTATTATTTCGGATGGAAGTAATATGTGGGTCTATACGCCAACAGTCGAACAAGTCACGGTGATGGATTTAAAAAAAGCCGTTGATAATCGTTTAATGCTTTTAATTACCGATAGTCATAATCCTATTTGGAACCACTATCAAGTTACACGTAAACAAGATTCATTCACTTTAAAGCCAACAGACAGTTCAAGTCAGAATTTTATCATTTCAGTGTTACCAAGCGGAATGATTTCCAATTTTACGATTATTGAGGAAGATGGACAACGCAGTTTTTATGATCTATCGCACCAAAAACTTGGAAAAGTAGAACTCAGTAAGTTTCATTTTGAACCGCCTTTAGGCATTCAAATTGACGATCAACGATAAGTGATCAATGCATTTAAAGTAATAAAAGTCATTATCGATTATCATTTTGAGCCTTAAACACAAGATAGCGTCAATTAATTTTGCTAAATTTATTTTTAATTAGTTGATAGCTACGAGTGAGTTAAAGCTTGATGATTTGTTTAGTTTAGTCTAATTCATTGTTATTGATACTAATGACGGGATTATCAGAAAATAAATAGTGATCACGTCTTGTTTCAAAATCTTTATTTGCAGCATCAAAAAGTGCTTTTTTAGTGTTTTCTAAATGCTGCCACATCGCTAATTTTGCTGCTTTAGGATCTCGATTAATTAAAGCTTCCAAAATTTGGTTATGTTCATCTGCCCAATTATTAATGGTTTGTTCTGGCATATTTTCATGAAGTTTTTTCCATAAAGGATTTAACGTGCGCTGTTGCCATGTCTCTTCAACAATGATAGTTAAAGCACTGTTACGAGTAATCATGGCAATCTGAGTATGGAATTTAATATCCCAATAGGGATCGCGATGATGATCTTCTTTTTGAGCATTATGTTGAATTTCTAATAATTTAACAATATCTCCCTTGGTGATTTGTGTGGCAGCAAATTCAGCAATATTACTTTCAATAAGTTGGCGTGCTTGCAACAGTTCAAAAGGCCCACTTTTTACAAAATTTAATCCTCCTGAAGTTGATGAAAGGTTTTTAAGCGAGCTATTGCCAATAACGTGGATACCCGATCCTTTACGTGCTTCAACAAAACCTTCAACTTCTAACATGATTATTGCTTCTCTTACGACAGAACGACTAACTTTTAACTCTTCGCACACCAATCTTTCTGAAGGTAATTTGCTTCCTATTGGGTAAATACCGCTAATAATCCGATTTTTTAATTCTGATGCGATGACTTGATAAAGCCTGTGATATTCATTTTGTTTTTCGGTCATAATTTATTTTTTTAAAATACCTAAGTCGTTTAAATATAACCTTAAAATAACATCTAATTGATTAGAGTTAAATAATGTAACTCTAATTTTTTTTATACTATTTTTATCAATTCTTACATAACTGACAAGTCGATAAACCATCTTAAATTGTTGTTATATTTTAGCTATATCATGTGTGTCAACTTTTTAGATTGTCATATATGTTTGAGTTAAATTTGATGTCTTTTTCACTAAATTTATATATCTAATATAGGTTAACTATCTTGCAGTTATAAGTTAGATTTTTTAGGGATACTTAACCGTGTTACATTTTATCGTCTCACGCAAGTTGCTGAATCGACATTCCTCATTTTTTGATCATTTAAAACACAGTTAATGGCGTCTAATTAAAACATTTTTAATCATTCAATGGGTAAACCCATCTTGTTGCGATTTATGAATTAAAAAGTTGTCTGATATCTTGTTTTAAAGTTCAACGTTCAAATTTTTTTGAATTTATCAGCATAATGATTATCTTACTTTTAGATTTACCTATTGTTAACAAAACACCATGATGAATTTTGCTGTTTATTGCAAGTCTTAGAAATAATTTTTGATGTGGATCACATTTATCCAATAAACCCATTAAAGCTAAATTTTTAGCTCTTTATATTCCTTATCAGTGGTTAACTCTTCATAGGATAAATTATGACAAGTGAATTTTATAAAAAACCAACTTATTGGTTTGCTTCCTGTTATAGCTTTATGTATTACGCAGCAGGCAGTTTTGTTTTCTCTTTTTACTCAATTTGGCTTAGTAAAGAGATTGGTTTAACAGCGAAACAAACGGGTATCATTTATTCATTTAACTACTTTATTTCGTTAATTATCATGATTATATATGGTGTTTATCAAGATAAATTAGTCTTAAAAAAACACCTTATTTGGTTTCAAAGTATTATTATCACCTGCGCAGCACCTGCATTAATTTATATTTATGAACCACTTTTAAAGCATAACTTTTATGTTGGTGTGATTTTTGGCAGTTTCTTTTTAGGATTTGGTTGGGTCGCAGGTATGGGATTGATTGATTCATATTGTGAAAAGATTAGTCGGGCGTTTGGATTTGAATTTGGACAATGTCGAACTTGGGGCTGTATTGCTTATGCAGTAGGGACTTTTATCGCCGGAATTTTAATAAGTATTAATCCCCATCTTAATTTTTGGGCAGCGTCAATTGTCGGTCTCTGTTTTATGATTTTAAATCTCAATTTCAAACCTGACTTAACTCAATCCTCAAGTGTGGTATTTCAAAAGAAAGAAAAATTGACCTTTAATGAAATCCTTTCTGTGTTTGCGCTCAAAAAGTTTTGGATATTTGTTATTTATGTATTAGGCACTTATAGCCTTTATAATATTTATGATCAGCAACTGTTTCCTGTCTATTTCACACAACAATTTACCGATGTAAATGATGGTTATCATTTATATGGTTTATTAAATTCTTTTCAAGTGTTCTTAGAAGCTGCAGTCATGTTTTGTGTTCCTTTTGTTGTTAATCGAGTTGGCGCAAAAAATGCACTTATTTTTGCTGCATTTATATCGGCATCACGAATATTTTTAACTGCTCATGTTGATAGCATTGTCATTATATCCATTATTAAGCTGATGCATTGTTTAGAAATTTCAACCATTTTAGTCTCAGTATTTAAGTATATTGATAACAATTTTAATGCTCGTCTTTCTGCCACTGTTTTTCTGATTGGTTATCAAGTCGCAGGTTCAGTTGGGGTTATTTTGTTCTCAACTTATGTTGGCGACATTTATGATACCGCTGGCGCAGCAACGACGTTTAATAATTTAGGTTTGGTGGTTTTAGGTTTTATGATTTTTGCCATTTTCTTCTTAAGTCGAGACCAAAAAGCAAACACATTAAAAAAAGATTAATAAAAACACATATCTTTTAGACGGTAATAATAAGAATTTATTAAGACATATTAAGGATTAAAAATGAATATATTCAATTCAGTGACACAATTTAACTTTGAACAAACTCGAACTATTTCACCTGAAAATATGACAGGCGAAAAGGGTAAGTCTTGTATGAAAGCGAGTGCTTTAGGCCCTAGCCGTAAAGGACAAGGGTGTATCTCGATTCCGGCAGGGGAAAAAATAACAATTGCAGAAATTAGCGGGCCTGCTGAAATTAGACATATGTGGTTTACCTTAACCGATAGAACACATTGTGGTAGTTTTGTCTTGCGTGATGTGGTTATTCGTATCTACTGGGATGACGAAACAATACCGTCAGTTGAAAGCCCAATTGGTGATTTTTTCTGTAATGGATTTGGAGCAAGATGTGATATCAATTCATTACCGATTGTGGTTAATCCAACAGGGGGATTTAACTGTTATTTTAGAATGCCATTCAATAAAAAAGCCAGGATAGAAATTCACAATGAGCATGAAGCAGATTTACAACATTTCTTTTTCACTATTAATTATGCCATCATGCCAAAACCGTTCGAACAGCCTCTCTATTTTCATGCACAATGGCGTCGTCAGCGTGTAACTCAGTATGCACAAGATTATGTCATATTAGATAACGTACAAGGTCATGGCTATTATGTGGGGACGTATTTAGCCTTAACCGCTTTAGAACGGTATTGGTGGGGAGAAGGCGAGTTCAAATTTTATCTGGATGATGATAGTGCGTATCCAACACAACATTCAACTGGCTCAGAAGACTATTTTGGTGGGGCATGGGCATTTCATAATCGTGACAGTCAAGGTAAGCCTAAAGCAAAATGTTTTCAAACACTGTTTATGGGCTATCCTTATCAAACTAATCGAGATGCTACACGGGATTTTTTTCAAACAGGTGATTCAAATCCGGTACATGGCTTCGGCGATGATGCACTTCCGATGCATGGTTTATACCGTTGGCATTTACCTGATCCGGTTGCTTTCCATAAAAATATTAAGTTAGCTTTTCAACAGATCGGAAATGATGATATAAGATTGTATGAACGTTGTGATGATATTGCCAGCGTGGCGTATTGGTATCAAAATCCGTCGGAAAATCACAACCCGACTTTTCCCAATAAACAACAACGCACACCACGATAGTCTGGAAGGTGAAATATGGCGAGTAATAAATTAAGAATCAATGATATTGCTCGTTTGGCTGGCGTTTCGGCAACGACCGTCAGCCATATTTTTAATAAACGAGATAAAAAATATCGAATCTCATCTCTTACACGCCAAAAAGTGCTTGCAATAGCTGAGCAGTATAAAGAGCAATCGCATATTCGTCGATACTTAGTCAAGGCGAAGAGTACCAATACAATTGGTGTCATTGTTCCTGATATGTCGAACTCGTTTTTTTCGATGTTTTTACACCATTTAGAAGCATCATTTCGGGAAAAAAATATTCAGCTTTTAATTACTTGTAGCCACTATAATAAAGAGGTTGAAATTAATGTAGCGCAAAATTTGGTTGAACGAAAAGTGGATGCAATGATAGTGGTCACATCACTAGATAGCGATGAGTTTTACATGAGTATTAATCAACATACTCCGGTGTTATTTTTTGATCGTTATATTGAGCATACCACACTTCCATTTATTACAAGTGAGGCAATAGGATCGGTAGCTGAATTAATCGAACCTTATGCAAAAAAATTAAATGAGTTTTATTTTATTGGTTGTGATGCACAACTCACTTCAATTCGTGCTCGGTTACAAGGATTTAAACAAGGTTTAACGAATGCAGGCTTAACGCCAGCTTCTGACTGGATCATTTGTGATAGTTATTGCCCAAATAAAGGTTATGACTTACTCAAACGATTGCATCAAAAATTAGGGCGTTTACCGAAAGCTATTTTTACTCCGTCCGGTAATTTATTGCAGGAAGTGTTGAGCTATTTAGTCGAGGTTAAAGTTAATCCAGACCAAATTTGCTTATGTTCGTATGATTATAATATTTATCTGGATTACTCTTATTATCCGATTGATGCTATTGCACAAGATTTTCAAACTATGGCACTGACGTGTGTAAACACTATTGATGATCTGCTTAATTTTAAAGCGCTAAAGCATAACGCGATTTTCATCAAACCACAAATTAAACGCCATCCATAGCTTTTACGATGAGAGACAAAAGTAATAATAAGATGATTAGCGATTAGCGATTAGCGTTTTTCATGATACGCGCTTTATCAACCTGCCATTGCCGTTCTTTGATATCCGTTCGTTTATCGTACTCTTTCTTGCCTTTAGCCACACCAATTTTGACTTTTGCCCAAGCATTTTTCCAATATAATGAAAGCGCAACAACTGTGTAACCTTTTTGATTGATTTGACCAAATAGCGAATTTAATTCACGTTCATTCAAAAGCAATTTACGGTTACGCATGGGATCGCAGACAACATGTGTTGAAGCCACATTTAATGGTGTAATGGTTGCACCAAATAACCATGCTTCCCCGTCTTTAAGCAGTACATAGCTATCGCTAATATTTACTTTTCCTGCACGCAGGGATTTAACTTCCCAACCTTGTAGGGATAATCCCGCCTCAATTTCCTCTTCAATAAGGTACTCATGGCGTGCGCGTTTATTTAATGCAATGGTTGCCGAACCGAGTTTGTGTGATTTTTTCTTAGTCATAATGTGCGTTATTATAGAGTTACGTGTTAATATATGCCACAAATTTTATTTTTAATTAATTAATGTTATGGCACATATATTTCACGAAGTTATTGAACCGTATTCAATTGAACAAATGTTTTCATTAGTCAATGACATTGAGCGATATCCTGAATTTGTTCCCGATTGTATCGCAACGGGAATTATTAGAAAACAGGATAATATTATTGCTGCATTTATTGAAGTTGAAAAATTTGGTTTCAAAAAATCATTTACCACATTAAATCAAATTAATGAACCTAATTCAATCGATTTAACCCTTTTAGAAGGCCCATTCAAGCACCTTTCGGGCAAATGGCAGTTTACTACACTTTCTGACAACCAAAGTAAAATCAGTTTTAGTTTAGATTTTGAATTTCAAAATAAATTATTAGACATGACTTTTACCCCAATGTTTAAAGATGTGATGATAAATATGGTTAAAGCGTTTTCCAATCGAGCAAGGCAGATTTATTAATATGATAACGGTTCAAGTTGTGTATGCGTTACCGAATAATCCGACAATAATTGATTGTCAGGTTGAAGAATCGACGAATATCTTGCAAGCAATAGTAAAATCCAATATCTTATCTATTTGTCGCATTCAATTAGATGATCATCTAATTGGTATTTATGGAAAACGTTGTTCGCTTGATGAACTAGTGAAAGAGGGTGATCGTATTGAAATTTATCGCCCTTTAATCAACGATCCTAAAGAAATAAGACGAAGAAGAGCAGCATTAAATAAATAATGATTACTGGCAAGGGAAACACGATGCATAATCTGATAATTGAAAAGATTGAAACCTTATGCAAAAAACGCGGTATTAAATTGACAACCCAACGTCGTACAGTTTTAGATATCATGTTAACGGCAAATAAGGCTATGAGTGCATACGATCTTTTAGATTTATTAAAAGTCAGTGAACCCCAAGCCAAACCACCGACTATTTATCGTGCCCTTGAATTTCTGCTTGAGCAAGGCTTTATACATAAAGTTGAATCAAGCAATAGTTATATTGTTTGCCCACATTTTCAAGACCCCGATCATCTTTCAATTCTCTTTATTTGTGATAAATGCCGACAAATTTTTGAAAAACACTCAGCAAATATTGAACAACAACTAAAACAACTGGCACAACAAAGTCAATTTTTGATTAAACACAGCGTGTTGGAAATTCATGGAGTGTGTCAGTCGTGTCAACCTTAATTATTTTTCTTTGGCTATTAAATATCGGCTGTGACACGGTCGGTCAAATCGCCTTTAAATATGCAGCGATTACCTCAAAGCATAATCAAGGTTTGGATTATTGGCATAAACTATTTGGTAATTTTTGGCTTTGGATTGGTTTTGGATCTTATTTTGTTGGTTTTATTTTCTGGTTAGCTTTTTTAAGCGAAGTGCCTTTGTCACAAGGTATTTTATTGGGTTCGTTTAATATGATAACGGTCATGTTAGCAGGACGAATCTTATTTAAAGAGCACCTAACGTGTTTTCGGTTGTTAGGGATATTTTTTATTACAGCAGGAGTAGTTTTAGTAGGACTCACGGAATGAAAAAATTCTATTTAATTGGCTTTATATTACTGCTTTTTTTTGATACTTTTGGTCAAACCAGTTTTAAGCTGACAGCAATATCGGCTTTGCCTTTCGAATTGAGTGTTGATTGGTTATTACGTATTTTTAGCCACTGTTGGGCTTATTTAGTCATGATAGGTTATACCGGTGCATTTGTGACCTGGATGGTACTGTTAAAAAAAGCACCAGTTGGCCCTGCTTTTGCAGCCTCGCATTTACAAGTTGTTACGGTAATGTTAGTGTCGGTAATGGTGTTTAATGAAAAGATTACATTAACACGCTTTATAGGCGCAATAAGTATAATCATCGGGATTATTTTTTTAGCGTTAGCTGAACAAAGAATTCACCAAAAGTCTAAATAGCGCATAGCTAATTTGAAAATGATGTGATTTTAACAATTTATGGCAATTACTTCTTAAATTTGTTTATCGAGATTCTTTAACATTTCGATTATAGGTCGATTTGCATCAGGAAATTCATCCGCATTCAATTCTTCTTGATCTACCCATCGGCTGGGTTGTCCTTCTTTAGCAAATGGAACACCGTCCCATTCTTCCACTAAATAAGCGTGAATGGTAATATCACGATCATCGTAGCTGTGTTTCACTACTTTTAAAAATTGAGCATCATGGATTTGGATATCAACTTCTTCAGCAATCTCGCGTTGCAAAGTTTGATAAGGTGTTTCACCTACTTCTATTTTTCCTCCGGGAAACTCCCAAAAACCCGCTAAATGAGAGTCTTCTCCACGTTGGGTAATAAAAATTTGACAATTTTCCGAACGTATAATTCCTATTGCTATTTCAGTATGTTTTCTCATAATTCTGTTTATCTATCCGTAAAATTAGGGAAAGTGAACACTTTCCCTTGAATTTAAACGACGATGATAATCGCTGATTAAATCATCAATAATGTTTGATGATACTAAATTTTTTGCTTATTGAACAGCACCATGACAATGTTTATACTTCTTACCTGAACCACAAGGACATGGATCATTTCGTCCCACTTTGGCTTCAGTGCGAACTCTAGGTTGAGTTGAGCTTGTATTGTTTTCGCTTTCACCTTCGATATTAGAAGCTGATTCATGACTTGCATGTTGCTTAGCTGATAGTTTTTCCATTTCAGCAATGCGTTGACGTTCTGCTTCTTCCACTTCTTCTTGTGAACGAATAACAACACGACTTAATATCCCAATAACTTCATATTTTAGTGATTCTAACATGTCTTCAAACATGTTAAAGGATTCACGTTTATATTCTTGTTTAGGATCTTTTTGCGCATAACCTCGTAGATGAATACCTTGACGTAGATAATCCATCGCAGCCAAGTGTTCTTTCCACAAGTTATCAAGCGTCTGTAACATAACTGTTTTTTCAAAATGTCTAAATGCTTCTGAACCTGCTGCTTGCTCTTTTTCTTCATAAGCTTGTTGAGCAATTTGAATAATACGTTCTCGAAGTGACTCTTCATAAAGATTTTGTTCTTCATCCAACCATTTAGCAATTGGAAGATCCAAATCAAAATCACGTTTTAGCGCTAATTCAAGTCCTGGTACATCCCATATATCTTCGATTGATTCCCGTGGAATATAACGATCGATGAGCGCATTAAATACATCAACACGGATTACGGTAATGGTATCTTTAATTTCAGTATTATCCAGTATCTCATTTCGTTGACGATAAATTGCTTTACGTTGCTCATTGGCAACATCATCATATTCAAGCAATTGTTTACGAATATCAAAGTTACGACTTTCAACTTTCTTTTGAGCATTCGCAATCGCTTTATTGACCCATGGGTGTTCGATCGCTTCGCCTTCTTTCATACCCAATTTACGCATCATATTACCAACACGTTCTGACGCAAAGATTCTCATCAGCGGATCTTCAAGCGATAAATAAAAACGTGAACCGCCCGGATCTCCTTGACGACCAGCACGACCGCGTAACTGATTATCAATCCGACGGGATTCATGTCGTTCTGTACCTAAAATGTAAAGCCCGCCCAGTGCAATAACTTCTTCATGTTTAACTTGCCATGCTTGTTTAGCTTTTTCGATATCTTCTTGAGTAGGATTTTCAAGTTTTGCTAAATCGCTTTGCCAGTTACCGCCAAGCATAATATCGGTACCTCGACCCGCCATATTGGTTGCAATAGTGACAGCGCCTTTACTCCCTGCATTAGCAATAATTTCTGCTTCTTGGGCATGGAACTTGGCATTTAATACGTTGTGCTTAATGCCAACTTTTTTAAATGCATTGGATACCAATTCTGATTTTTCAATCGATGCAGTCCCCACTAGTACTGGTTGTCCTCGTTTTACACAATCTTGTACGTCAGCGACAATGGCTGCAATCTTCTCTTTTTCAGTCATATAGACTAAATCGGATTGGTCTTTACGCTGCATTGGGCGGTTAGTTGGTATAACAATGGTATCCAAACCATAAATCTGATGGAATTCGAAGGCTTCAGTATCGGCAGTACCCGTCATACCGGCTAATTTTTCATATAGACGGAAATAGTTTTGGAAAGTGATTGAAGCTAACGTCTGGTTTTCATTCTGAATTTTAACATGTTCTTTTGCTTCAACCGCTTGATGTAAGCCGTCAGACCAACGACGTCCTTCCATTGTTCGTCCAGTATGCTCATCGACAATAATAATTTCGTTATTTTTAACGATGTAGTCGACATCACGATGAAATAAATGATGGGCTCGTAGTGCCGCATTGACATGATGCATTAACACAATATTACTTGGCGCATAAAGCGACTCATCATTTTTCATGATACCTTGTTTAATTAGTAGTTCTTCTACCTTAATTAATCCTCGTTCAGTTAGATTAACTTGACGTGATTTTTCATCAATTGAAAAGTCACCGTCTCCTTGAAACTGATCTGAGTCTTCTTTTTCTTGGCGAATAAGATGAGGGATAATTTTATCAACACTCACATATTTATCTGAGCTGTCTTCGGCTTGCCCAGAAATAATCAACGGTGTTCTTGCTTCATCAATTAAAATTGAGTCAACCTCATCGACTAAAGCATAATGTAATGGTCGTTGAACACGCGCATCTTTACTAAACACCATATTGTCACGTAAGTAGTCAAATCCATATTCGTTGTTGGTACCATAAGTGATATCAGCGCTGTAAGCTTCTCGTTTTATTGCTGGCGGCATATTGGGCAGGTTAATACCAACGGTTAAACCTAAAAATTCAAATAAAGGACGATTATTTTCAGCATCACGTTGTGCTAAATAATCATTGACCGTGACGACATGCACACCTTTGCCTGTTAATGCGTTTAAATAAGCGGGTAATGTTGCGGTTAACGTTTTACCTTCACCTGTACGCATTTCGGCTATACAGCGCTCATTTAAAACCATACCACCAATTAACTGAACATCAAAATGACGCATACCAAAAACACGTTTACTGGCTTCACGGACAACGGCAAAAGCTTCTTCTAAAATATCATCTAAACGGGTACCTGATGCTAATTTTTGTTTAAATTCAACTGTTTTTGCTTTAAGTTCATCATCAGTTAATGCTTCCATTGCAGGTTCTAATGCATTAATTCTTTCAACACGCTTACGCAGGGTTTTTAGCACACGTTCATTACGGCTACCAAAAACTTTAGTTAATAATTTTAATAACATAAATTTCTCTTTCTTCTTTTAATAGGGAATGTAAGGTCGACACCTTAGATAACAACATAAAAATTAAGTAATAAACTCTTAAGTTAAATAGTGTTTTTAGGGCCTGCTCTTATCGCATTATGTGAAGTTATTTGAATGGGTTTATTGGTGGATAAAATATCGTAATTAATCGCCATAAAGACAGTACTGGTACTGAATTTTTGGGGGTTGGTTAACGATGGTGACACCTTTCGGGTTGACACTTGTTGATCTTGAACGATTTCATTGTTCGCCATAATCCCAACGTGAGAAACCGTTGATTCATTGGGGATTGCTTCTTGCTGGCATAAACTAAACCCAGTAGCAATTACACCTAATAATAAGTGCGATAGAGCTGTTTTGATTGTTAAGCGTTTACTGAGTATTTGCCAGAAATTAGTCATGATCATAGTGGCAATATGTTAGCATTATTTGCCAAAATGAAAAACATTTATTACTTGTATTGTTATCAAGAAAATGAAGATTCAGTTAAAAAGGAAATTTATCTATCTTGTCGAACGTTTAATGACAAGATAGATAAAGATAAAAAACTATTTTACCATCAATTGACCCATCATACCCAGTGTTTCATGTTCAATGATATGACAATGATACATGCGTAATCCGGGCATATTTTGTTGAATCTTTATCGTGATTGTTTCATGGGGTCGAAGATTTACTGTATCTTTTAATGCCACGTATTGGGGGGGTGTTTTGGTACCATTAAATTCATGTGAAACGACCATAAATTGTGCACCATGAATATGAAAGTTATGATCCATATGAGAGTTATTATGAATAGTCCATTCTTCAACCTCGTGAATTTTACTTTCAAGATCGATACGATTCATATCATGGCGTTTGCCATTGATTAAAAATAACATTCCGCCACGCGGCTCTTTCATGTCCATCACTTCGGTATATTCCAGTTTTTTGTGTGCGGTGGCTTGTCCAAGTTTTGGTAAGGTACGAAGTGTTGATGGCAAGGTGATTGAGTTTGACTGCGTTAAATCTAACTCTGCAAGTAACATATCTTGTTCAGGTGGTACATTGCCCATTTTGCCTCGATCGTAACCGATAGATTGCAAATAAACCGTCCCCGTTTTTTTAGGTAGAATAACAATTTCTGCCCGTTCGGCAGGGGATAACAGTAATGGTTTATTTAGTGATACCGGTTCAGACAATAATCCACCGTCAGTCCCCACTAAAAAGACATCACAATCAGGAATGGATAAGTTAAGGTATCTACCTGAACAAGCGTTCCAGATTCTTACACGTGTCGCTGAATCAACTTTAATTTTAGGTCGATAACTCCCGTTAATTAATACAAATTGACCTTCACGACCGTTCATCCAATCAACCATGGTATTATCGGCAATTTCACCTTTATCCGTTAATTTTAAATCTGAAAAGAACCAGTGTTGTTCAGGAAGAGAATTTAAAGGGTCATCTTTGCTTCGAACGATGAATGTTCCAGCTAAACCTCGATAAACTTGTTCAGCTACTGTTTCATGTCCATGAGGATGATACCAAAATGTGCCTGCATTTCCTTTAGGAACGTCAAATTCATAAACACGACTTTTTCCCGCTGGAATGGCATCTTGAGGGTTACCGTCTTGATTCGATGGAATAAGTAACCCATGCCAATGCACGGTTGTGGCTTGTGGCAGATCATTTTTCACCGTGATTTTAACGTGATCACCCTCGTTAACTTCAATTTTAGGGCCGGGAATCATACCGTTATATGCCCAAAATTCCGTCGTAATTTCAGGTGTTAAGGCAATTTTGACGGGTTTGAGGTGTAAGGTCGCTTCAAATACTCCCGGTTGATTACTTTCATTTTTTAAATTGATCAAGCTGGGTAAATTGTCGTTCTGTTTTAGTGAGGAAGTAGGCAAAAGCTTTTGTGGTTTTTGATCGTGATTCATATTCATGTTCATATTCATATGTTCGTGCATATTATCCCCCTTGTTACAATCATCAGAATTGAGTTCGCAGGTCATACCCGTCATCTTGGTATGTTCCATTTTAGCAATGGCTTTGGTTGCAACTAATCCACCTACAGCAGCCGTAAAATTCATTAAAAAATGTCGACGTTTCATAATATTCCCATAATAAATTAACTGATTTAACAATAACGCTGAAAATCGTGATGTGAGCAAACATAACGATAGATAACGTTTGTTTATAACTGATAGTGATTAACAACTACTATCTAATAGCGATAACTTATTAAGCAATTCGTGGTGGTCTTAATTCAGGAATAAATTCATTATCATTTGCAATGAATTTAAGTGATAAAAAATGTGTAAAGTTGATTTGCCTATCGAGGTTAATGGCATAGTTTGAAACGATTGCCCCACATACAGCACAATGATTGATTAATGAACAATTTATTTTTGATGATAAAGATTTAGCGTGATGAGGATCCGAGCTTTGATCGAATGTTAAAATGGAATGAGTCGTTGAAAAACAAGTCGAGTCAAAAGATTTTCCCATTTTTGATAATGGTAGTAAAAAATAACCAAACAGCAACAAAACCGCTGTTAACACAACGATGCCTTTAAATTGTATATTGAGGATCCTTATTGACATATTACAATCTCACAACGCATCAAATCGCTAATAAGCAATATTGTACTTCAAACGTCACGATATAGCACGTTTTTTAAACATTTCTTATTTTTAAACAGTATAATTGAAAGCTAACAGATTGAATAACTATATTAATTATAAAAATCAACTATAGACTTTTTTTAAGTTTGGCGAGTTCATGAAATTCGTATTGCGATTGACCCTTAAACTCATTTTCAAATTTGTCTCAAAATTCCCCTTTATTGTTTAAAATAAGCAAGATAATTGTTTAGGCTTCTGGTATGATATGCAGTAATTTTAATTGACTAATCATTACAATATGAAAATTCTTTTTGGTGTTCAAGGAACAGGAAATGGTCATATTAGCCGATGTCGAACTTTAGCCAAAGCGCTAAAAAAGGCAGGCGCTGATGTTGAGTATATTTTTAGTGGGCGTGATCCAAAAGATTATTTTGATATGGACGTTTTTGGTCATTATAAGACTTTTCGGGGTGTTACCTTTGCAACAGTCAATGGAAAGATAAATTTTCGTAAAACGGTTCAACGCATCCGTGCTTTTCGGTTAATTAAAGATGTTCGCGAACTGGACTTATCAAAGTATGATTGTATTATTAGTGATTTTGAGCCGGTAAGCGCTTGGGCTGCTCATCATCAGCATCGAGAATGCTTAGGTATCAGTAATCAGGCGGTTTGTCAGTATTTAAAACCCAAAGAATATGGACTGATTGCAAATGTGATCATGAAGTATTATGCGCCAGTAACCAAGCCAATTGGTTTACACTGGTTTCATTTTGGACATAAATTATTGCCACCCATGATTGATTCATTTCAAGTAGCGCCTACCGAAAATGGTTCCATTGTTGTTTATTTGCCATTTGAAAATATGACTGAAATTGTTGAATTACTTAAACAATTTCCTAAACATCAATTTATCTGTTTTCATCCAAATATAAAGCAATTATCACAAAACGATAATGTTACTTTGCACCCTCTTTGTCGTGACGGTTTTATGGATGCGGTAATAAGCTGTTCGGGGATTATTTCTAACACGGGATTTGCACTAATATCTGAAGCATTAGTTTTGGGTAAAAAGATTTTGACTAAACCTGTCTCGGGTCAGTTTGAACAAATCTATAATGCTCAATGTTTACATACATTAGATATGGCAACGGTGATGGAAACCTTAAATAGCATTAAACTTAAGTATTGGTTAGATTTACCTTCGCCAAAACCAACGGTCTATCCTGATGTTGCAACTGAACTTGCTAATTGGATTGTTAATGGGCAAAAAGAGTCTTTGCTTTCTTTAAGTCAACGACTTTGGGCGCAAACTGTTTTTCCCGAAAATGTAAATCAACGAATTAAAGCTTTAGGTTATGTATAAACAAACTCACATGACACTTAGTATCATTGTTGCCATGGCACATAATCGTGTTATTGGTTTTAACAATCAGATGCCTTGGCATTTACCTGCTGATTTGGCATGGTTTAAAAAAAATACGCTTAATAAACCTGTTATTATGGGCAGGAAAACGTTTGAATCTATCGGCAAAGCGTTACCCAATCGACATAATATTGTTATCTCAAGGCAAGCAAAAACCGAAGCCGAATCAAATATAAACCCTAATATAAGTTGGGTCACATCTATTGATGAGGCACTGGTAGTGGCCAATAGTCAACAATGTCAGGAAGTCTTTATCATTGGTGGTGGAAATATTTATCAGCAAGTTTTACCGTTTATCAATAGACTTTACTTAACGCATATTGATGCTGATTTACAAGGTGATACTTATTTCCCTAATTATGCCCCCGAAACTTGGCAATCAGTTTTTCAAGAACATCATCAAGCTGATGATAAAAATCCTTACGATTATAACTTTGAAGTGTTAGAACGTAACTAAATCACATTACGAAATGATTGTCTGAGCAAAACTTAAGGGGGTGAGGGTGGCTTAAAAAATAGCTCACCCTTGCTGGCGTCTTGCTTCAATGACATCGGGTAGCTGTTTTATTTTATTGAGTATACGATTTAACGAGTCTTGATCAAAGATTTCCATGTCGACATCAATGTTAGCCAATTGTTGCTTCATATCACTTCGACTTATTAATCCAAGCACATTGACTTTTTCGTTAGCTAAAATGGTGGTGATATCACGTAATAAGCCACTCCGATCGTTAGCGATGATCTGTATCACCATGGTATAACTTGAATTGGTTTCATTACTCCAAACCGCACTAGTGATTCGTTCAGGAGCGTGATTTTTTAAATCCTGTAACTGTTCACAATCCGCCCGATGAATGGAAATGCCTCGCCCTTGAGTCACAAAACCGACAATTGGATCACCGGGAATAGGGCGACAGCAATTTGCAATAGTGCACATTAAATTACCGACACCTTCAATAATAATTTCACTTCCTTTTTTATTACCGATTTTATTGGTATTTTTCGTTTGTGAATTGGATTTTTGAACAATTTGTTTTAATGCCGCTTCGTCTTCTTCTTCAGCGGTAGGTTTATTGACTTGGGCATTAACAAAATTGACCAATTGATTTATTCTGACATCACCACTACCAATACCGGCAAGAACTTCATTAAAGGAATGGGCGTTATATTTATCAATCAGCATTTTTTCAACGCTTTTCAAACTGATATTTAAAGGTTCCAGCTCATCTTCTAAAATTTGTTGACCAGCTGCTATATTTTTATGTCGATCTTGTTTTTTAAACCATGCCTGAATTTTAGCTCGTGCCCGACTACTATTTACAAATCCGGTATTTGGATTCAACCAATCTCGGCTCGGATTAGGTTGTTTTTGAGTGATTACTTCAACTTGATCGCCCATTTTTAGGTTATAAGTAAATGGTACAATTCGTCCTCCAACTTTTGCACCAATACAACGATGACCTACATCACTGTGAATATGATAGGCAAAATCAAGCGGTGTTGAGCCAGTAGGCAAATCAACCACATCACCTTTAGGCGTAAAGACATAGACTCTATCATCAAAAATCTGGCTACGTACGGCTTCTTGTATTTCACCACTTTCAGACATCTCTTGTTGCCATGTTAATAATTTTCGTAGCCAAGTAATTCGCTGATCATAAGCAGTCATTTTATCAGTACTGCCTTCTTTATATTTCCAGTGCGCAGCAATGCCTAATTCAGCATCATTGTGCATTTGCTCAGTTCGAATTTGAATTTCAATCGTTTTATTTTCGGGGCCATACACTACGGTATGAATTGATTGATAACCATTTGGTTTGGGGTTGGCAACATAATCATCAAATTCTTTAGCAATATGTTTATAATGACTATGGACAATACCTAATGCGTTATAACAATCTTCAATACGATCACAAATAATCCGTACAGCACGAATATCATAAAGATCTTCAAATTCAAGGTGTTTGCGTTCCATTTTTCGCCAGATACTGTAAATATGTTTCGGGCGTCCATAAACTTCTGCACGAATATGATCTTTATTCATTAACGCTTGTAGATGCTTAACAAAATGATTAATATAGGATTCACGATCAAGGCGTTTTTCGTGTAATTTTTTAGCAATAAAGCGATATTCATTCGGATAGAGATAACGGAAACAAAAATCTTCCAGCTCCCATTTTAATTGACCAATTCCTAAACGGTTGGCAAGCGGTGCATAAATGTTAAAACACTCCTTAGCAGCCAGTACTTGTTCTTCTTGTGGAGCATTTAACAAATTACGTAAATAAGTGATGCGTTCGGCAATTTTTATCACTACACTGCGAAAATCATTAACCATTGCCAATAACATACGGCGGATGCTATCAATCTGTTCAGACGTTGCACTGCCATTACGGATGGCGCGAAGTTGACGAATTTCTTTCATTCGAACAATGCTAGAAATAATGTGCATCATTTCACGGTCAAAATCTTCAGGAATATCTTCTCGACGTATAATCTTAGTTTCAAGGAAAGGGAGCAACAAAGCCGCACATAAACTGTTGATATCCATATTAAGTGTGGATAATATTTCAACCATTTCAACGGCATTTTGAAAACAGTAGACTTGCTCAGCTGCACCGGCACTGCTTTCAAAGCAAAAATCCCAGACTTGTTTAAACGTCTGATAACTATCCGCGTTAGTCAGTTGTAATTCTTGTTTTGCCCATTGTTCGACATCAAACTGTGCAAGAGAGTAATGCTCTTCACTATGTTGGTGTGCTCCTCTAATTGATACCATAATTATGATCCTGATTTGGTTAACAACAACATTGATTCAATATGTTTAGTTTGTGGAAACATATCTAAAATTGCTACTTGAGCAATGTTATAACCCGCTTGAGTTAACACTTTGCTATCTCTCGCTAATGTTGCGGGATTACATGAGATATAAACAATTTTTGACGGAGCCATTTTAACAATTTCTGTCGTTGCATTAAATGCCCCAGCTCTGGCAGGATCTAATAAAACTTTATCAAATTGTGATTGATTCCATGTAAAAAATTGTTGATTATCGTCTAAATTACTTGTTAAAAAATGAGTTTCGGCACAAACCTTATTGCTATTTAATATAACGTTTAATTTCGCTTTTTCAACTAGTTCTTCTACGCCTTCAACGCCCGTTAATGATTGACAATAGGTAGCCATAGGTAATGAAAAATTACCCATACCACAAAAGAGATCTAACACTTTATCGGTTGATGTTAATGTTAGCCAATCAAGCGCTTGTTCAATCATTTTTTGATTAACGTTGCTGTTAACTTGAATAAAATCCAAAGGACTAAAAGTAAGCTTTAACTGATTGATTAGATAATAATGTTCCGTATGGCCGGTAATGTGTTGTAAATTTGTGCCATGAAAGTAGAGTGAAATACCATTTTCTTCAGCGAAGTTTGATAGTAACTGAGTGTCTTCATTGGTCATAGGCAAAGTATGCCTTAATACCATGATAATGCCACTATCAACAGCAACCAATTCAATATGCCCAAGCGATTTTCTTGATTTAATTTGACGTAATATTTTTTGCAAAGGAGCGAGTAACTGATCCAAGCTTTCGACCAACACTGGACAGTGTTCAATATTGATAATTTGATTTGATTCAGCCTGACGAAAACCAATAAATAATTCACCTTTTACAATATTTATTGAAAGTCGGGCTCGTCGGCGATAATGATAAGGTTGATCAGCAATAATAAGCGGTGCTGAATGAGTGATATGGGTTAACGATTGCCCACTTTCTTTTTGTATCAGATTAATAAGCGCATGATATTTTGTACTTTGCTGTAAATCCGTTGAAATATGCTGCAATTCACAGCCACCACATTTTTGGTAATAGCCACATAATGGTTTTACCCGTTGGGCACTTTGATTGTGATATTTGATGACCTTCGCTTTAGCATAATTTTTTTTATTTTCTGTTAACTGGATATCAACAGTTTCATCGGGTAAGGCTGATTTGACAAAAATCATTTTGCCTTTGTGGTTTGCAATTCCTTGTCCGAAGGCATCTATCGCTGAGATGGTGACCGTTAATTTTTGTGGAGCTTGTTTTTTTGAAGGTGGAGTATAAAAAATAACCATATAAATTCAACGTTATGTTAACCGTTTTAACAATTCTGTTTTGACATGTAAAGGAACTAAATTGGTAATATTGCCACCATGATAAGCGACATCTTTCACAATGGTTGAAGAAATAAAACCAATAGTCATTGATGGCATTAAAAATAAAGTATCTAAATCCGGTTTTAATGCGCGATTCATTTCGGCTAATTGTCTTTCGTATTCAAAATCTTGAGTGGTTCGAACACCTCGAACAATGACCGTTGCATTATGAGTTTGTGCAAAATCTGCCATTAAATTATCAAATCCAATCACTTGTACATTAAGTAAATGTTCAACTGAACTGGATGCTAAATTGACCCGTTCTTTCAAACTAAATAACGTTTTTTTATTCGGATTTTCCGCAATTGCAACAATTAATCGAGGAAACAACAGCGAAGCTCGAGTAATCAAATCGATGTGCCCGTTAGTAATTGGATCGAACGTTCCCGGAAAAATTGCAGTTAAACTTTTACTTTTCATCAATCATAATGTCCATTTGCCATGATAGCTCTATCATACCGAATTCTTATCAAAATTGTTAGGGTAACTTGACAAAAAGCTTTGATGGTTTTATCGGAATATTCATCGTTGGTTATAAACGCGCATTGAATAAAATTGAGGTGTTACCGTGGTAGTAAGTCCCATTAAATCCAGTTGGACTTAACTCCATTGGTGTTAGCTCATATAGCATTAAGTGTTCATTTTTCCGTTTACATACTCAATTGATATAATATTATTCAATTAAAAATTGATAGATCGTTTGATATTGATAGGTTTCATCAGGTGTTAACCAACAACTAGGTTGTGGCCATTTGGGGTGATGTGGGCTATCTGGTAGAAATTGTGCTTCTAGCGCGATACCTGCATAATTGTCATATTCCCCATTATGACGGTTAGGTGTATGTTGCAGAAAATTACCGGTATAAACTTGTAACGCTGGTTTGGTCGTTATGACATTCATGGTCACTTTATTATCGGATGAGGTTAATTGCGCGGCAATTGGCTGGGTTTTGTCCAGTAAATACGCATGATCATAGCCACCTGTTTTTTGTCGTTCAGAACTTTCAAGTAATCGGTCTGATAATCGTTTTGCTTGGCGTAAGTCCATATCAAATTCAGCGACACTAGCTAAATTGTCATCAGGTATGCCATGATTATCAACGGGCAAAAATTGGTTAGCATTGACTTGTAAAGTGTGATTGAGGATAGTGTTACTTGTTTCGCCATCTAAATTAAAATAAGCATGATTGGTTAAATTTACCACAGTAGTTTGCGTGGTAGAGGCATTGAACTTGATGATAACTTGATTATTATCGGTAAGTTGATAGGTCACTTGAACTTTCAGTTCACCGGGATAACCTTGATCACCATCGCAAGAAATTAAACTGAAAATGACTTGTTGATTAGATTGATCATCAATTTGCCATAATTGCTTATCAAAGCCTAACTTTCCGCCATGAAGCTGATTTTTACCTTCATTGGCAACAAGCGGATAGCGTTTATCGCCTAATTCAATAGATGCATGAGCAATACGGTTAGCATAACGCCCAATAGTTGCACCTAAATAAGCATGTTGTTGTTGATATTGCGCTAACGAACTACAACCAAGAAGTACTTCACGATTTTTATTATCAACCGGTATTAAGCAAGAAAGCCAAGTCGCTCCCCAGTTAGATAATTTAATCTGCATCCCTTGCTTATTAGATAGTGTAATGATCGTTGTTAAAGACATATGGCGTGCGCTCCTTCACTTGGTTGACAGATATATATATCTTCTTTAATACCAAATTTATTCTGATAATTATTGCTTACAACGGTTTTTACTGCATCAACTTTATTTTTATTTACCAGTGCAACAATACAGCCGCCAAAACCGCCACCTGTCATACGAACTCCACCTTGTTCACTGATAACCTTGTTGATAATGTTCACCAGATAATCGATAGCAGGTACTGTAATTTCAAAGTCATCACGCATTGAATTGTGACTTTGCGCCATTAATGTCGATAGTAATTTGTGATCACGACGTGCAAGTGCATGAGATGCCAGTAAAGTCCGTTCATTTTCAGTAATGACATGATGTGCACGTTTAAAAACGGTAGGATCAAGCGTTGGTTTAATTTTCAATAAATCTGATAATGTGGCGTCTCGTAATGCTTTTACGCCCAGCGCTGTTGCTGCTGCTTCACATTGCCTACGACGAGTATTATATTCGCTATCGACTAATCCACGTTTAATATTTGAGTTAATAATAACAACAGCTAAATCATCGGGTATTGAAACTGGATGAACAGAGAGCGTACGGCAGTCAATAAGTAAAGCATGATGATCTTGTCCAAGTGCCGATATTAATTGATCCATAATTCCACAATTGCAACCAACAAATTGATTTTCCGCTTCCTGACCGATTAATGCTAATTTAGTGCCATCTAAAGGTAAATTATTTAGAACTTGAAACATTTTGCCGATAGCCACCTCAAGCGAAGCCGATGAACTCAATCCTGCACCTTGGGGGACATTACCGCTAATTGCTAAATCAACACCATAAAGGGTATTTGCATAGTTTTTTAAATGTTTTACTACACCTCGAACATAATTAGCCCATTGATATTGTGAATGTTTCTCAATAGGGGAATCTAGCCAAAATTCATCTTGTTGATTATCATAGTCAACGGCAATTACACGTATTAATTTATCGGTACGTTTATGGCAGCTTATTACTGTGCCATAATTAATCGCACAAGGTAATACAAAACCATCGTTATAATCGGTATGCTCACCAATCAAGTTGACTCGCCCTGGTGCTTGCACAGTGATATCGGGTTGATAACCAAATAGGGTTGCAAAAGCTTGTTTAGTTTTATCGATTAATGCTTTCATCTATTTATCCTTTTTATCTTTATAATGAACATCACTGACATTGCGCAGTCTTTCAGCTGCCTGTTCAGGCGTTAAATCCCGTTGTACTTCAGCTAACATTTCGTAACCTACCATAAATTTTTTGACTGTCGCTGAACGAAGCAAAGGAGGATAAAAGTGAGCATGAACTTGCCAATAGTCAGTGGTACCTTGCATAAATGGTGCGCCATGCCAACCCATAGAGTAGGGGAAAGAGCAATTAAACAAATTATCATAACGACTTGTTAATTTTTTCAGCGCCACCGCTAAATCAATCTGTTGGTCGTCGGTTAATAAGGTTAATTGTGCAATATGTGTTTTGGGTAATAATAACGTTTCAAATGGCCATGTTGCCCAGAAAGGCACGACAGCAAGCCAATGGTCTGTTTCAACAACTATTCGCTCACGATAGATCAATTCTTTTTCGGCATAATCAACTAATAAATTGCGGTGATAGGTTTCAAAATAATGATGCATATTCTGGTCTTCACGAGCGATTTCATTTGGGATAAAGCTATTTGCCCAAATTTGTCCGTGTGGATGAGGATTAGAGCATCCCATTACAGCACCTTTGTTTTCAAATATTTGCACCCAAGGATAATTTTGGCTTAGTTCTTTTTGCTGTGATATCCAAGTTTTAATTACTCCCTCAATTGCCGTTAAGTCTAATTCTGGCAAGGTTTTACTATGATCGGGGGAAAAACAGATTACTCGACTGGTTCCTTTGGCGCTTTGCATTTGAAAAAGAGGATCATCAGCTGGCGGCGAATCAGGGGTATCATCCATTAATGCGGCAAAATCATTAGTAAATACAAAAGTACCTGTATAGTCCGGATTTTTATCACCCGTGACCCGTTTATTGCTGGGGCACAAAAAACAGTTAGGATCGTAACTGGGTTTTTGTTCTTGATTTAGTGTTTCTTGTTGACCTTGCCAAGGTCGCTTGGCTCTATGCGGTGATACTAAGACCCACTGAGCCGTTAATGGGTTATAACGACGGTGGGGATGATCAACAGGATTAAATATTTGCATGTTTGCCTCTTTTAACATATTGCTGGTATTCATCTTTTTCATTAATCTTGAGGATAACCTTGTGGGTTATTCGATTGCCAATTCCAAGAATCTCTGACCATATCATCAAGCGTTAATTGGGTTTTCCACCCGAGTATCTGTTCTGCTTTTTTTGCATCTGCCCAAAATGCGGGTAGGTCGCCCGCACGTCGGGGTGCGTAATGCCACTTTAACGGTTTTCCTGACGCTTTCTCAAATGCTTCGATGACTTGTAAAACACTATACCCAACACCTGATCCTAGATTGTAAATATGGACACCGGGTTGATTATGATCAGCTTTTAATGCGGCGATATGACCATCAGCTAAGTCAACAACATGAATAAAATCACGAACACACGTTCCATCTTGCGTCGGATAATCATTTCCAAACACCGCCAATGATTCTCTTTTTCCTACAGCAACTTGGGTAATAAATGGCATAAGATTATTAGGAATACCAAGAGGATCTTCGCCTATTAATCCACTAGGATGAGCCCCCACAGGATTAAAGTAGCGTAGTAAAGTCAATGACCAATCAGGTTCGGCAATAGCCAAATCCATAATACATTGTTCGACCATTAACTTACTTTTTCCATAAGGGCTGGTTGGTAAACCTTGTGGCAAGGTTTCAACATAAGGTACGGGGGCTAATTCACCGTAAACGGTTGCGGATGAACTAAAAACTAATTGTTTGACGCCTGCATCACGCATTGCCTTCATTAACACAATGCTGCCATAGACATTATTTTCATAATACTCAAGTGGTTTATATACCGACTCACCGACGGCTTTTAAACCCGCAAAATGGATCACTGCTTGAATATCATGTTCATTAAAAATTTGCGCTAATAAATTGGCATCTCGTACATCACCTTGATAAAAATTGATTGGCTGATGCGTAATTTGTTGGATTCTTTTTAATACCGATGCTTTACTATTGAATAAATTATCTATCACAATTGGCGTATAACCTGCTTTAATCAATTGAACACAGGTATGACTTCCTATATATCCACAACCACCAGTAACGAATACTTTCATATAGAAACCTCAATTTATCTTAAATTGTTAAAAATTTGGTTATTGTTGTATTTCAGACGGGTGTTTATTTTTAGGTATGAATAGATCCCAAGGTCCTCGTCCGGATAAAGTGAAAGATGAAATAAATGTAAAACTAAATGCAATCAAACCAAGCACCAGATAGGCTCCTGTAAATCCAATTTCGACATACATTAGACCTGCAAGTGTGGACATAAACATCGTTGAAAGTT
This sequence comes from Gilliamella sp. CG16, assembly GCF_046635785.1. Taxonomy (NCBI): domain Bacteria; kingdom Pseudomonadati; phylum Pseudomonadota; class Gammaproteobacteria; order Orbales; family Orbaceae; genus Gilliamella; species Gilliamella sp. CG16. The sequence goes on along the minus strand of NZ_JBIDFL010000001.1, from coordinate 318,696 downwards.
GTTTAGCAAAACAAAATGCAATCAAATAAACGGTTGCCGATAATCGTATAGGGAAGTGTTTTGTAATATATTTAAATGCCCCGACAAGTAATAGTGGCGCTTCAAACATGTGTAAGGTTTTTAGAATAATAACTTCAACTGCATTGCTGGCAAATGCTGAGCCAGTTATACGAATTGACATAATAGCACCGGCAACTAATAACGTATTTTTGCTACCAATTTTTTTCACAATCCATGGAGCAAAAAACATGACGGTTGCATTTAAAATTTCACCGAGAGTTGTGACATAACCAAAGGCTTCTTGACCGACTTGTTCACTGGAAAAAAACGACGTAAAAAAGTTTGCAAACTGCTGATCAAAAACATCATAAGTACAGGCGACGCCAATTATATAAAGCATAAAACACCAAAGTTTCGGCATTTTTAATAAATCGACTGCGAGTTTAAAATTAAAGGATTCAGGCTTATTTAATCCCATTTGTTCAACGATATCGGTGGTGGAAGTTTTAGCGGGATCGGCTAATTTCACTAAAATAAGTAGAAATAATGCAAAACCAGAACAGAGCCAAAAAACCGCATTAATGTTCTTCGAAATCATAATTCCAACAAATGATGCACAAATTGCCCAACCAAAACAGCCAAACATACGGCAACGCCCAAATTCAAATCCACTGCGTCTGCTTATTTTTTCAACTAAGGCTTCAATAGCAGGCGCACCACCACTAAAAACCATGCCAAGATAAAACCCTCCAGCTATCGCACCGACAGTAACATTAAATTGTAGAAGTGGCCCTAACACATAAATAAAAAATGGCCCAAACAAGACTAACAGTAGAGTAATAAGCCAAAGGAGATGTTTTTTCAGTCCTAATTTATCTGAAATTAAACCGAATAAAGGTTGGAAGAGTAGTGCAAAAAATGAAATAAACGAAAAAACATAGCCAGTTTTTGCTTCATCAAGCCCGTTCATTTTCAGCCAAACGGGAAAGAATGGGCAATAGGCACCCATGATGAAAAAGTAGAGAAAGAAATAAAAACTGAAAATCCAATAATTCTTATTATGCCTTGCTGACTTAGTATTTTGATTCATAATTTACTTCCTTTAATCGAATTTGAATGAACATGCATTCATTAGGAAATCGTTTACATATTTTTTTATGGATGAACTTGCTTTTCTTTTATGGTGGATAGTATCACCATAAAATGATGAAAAAAGTGATCTAGATAACACTTTATGAAATCGATTACATTATTTTTGTTGTTTATGAGTAAGATGTTTTGTTGATGACGATGTTTTAATTCAACTCAAAGAATTCAAGAAGATAACTCTATTCTATTTAATATTATCAATTTATTGATGAGGCGATTCTGCTTACAATGAAATATAGCGTTAATATGCAGGTTACATGTTGAGCGAAAATAAGATAACTTTTATGGTATCGATTACATTAATAAACAAGAAGCCGTTTTTATCTATTCTATCCACTCCTTGAAGATAAGGTGGGAATAGTGATTAGGTGAGATAATATAACAGCGGTATTTAACCATAACAGGGAGCTAAATGTTAAAATCATCTCACGCCATGTAGGATAAATGCTGACGTGAGAAGTGAATTGATTAAATCATCCTTTAAACATGTTTAAACGCTGCTCAAAATCATGCCAGTCATAAAATCCATCTTGATTTTGCATGGCATTTTTAAGCTGCAACGTAAAATGTTGTGGTGGGTTATTCATACTGATTTGAGCACCGGTAAATAGTTGTTCAAAGCTTTGATAAATGTATTCGGCTTTAAAATAGTATGTTCCAGACTCTAAATGACGAAAACGTTGTAAAATTACCTTACCACCGATTGGTGTTGTTTCATATTGATTCGGTAACTGATAATGTTCAAAGTCTAATGCGCCGAATAATGAAGCAATGGTACTATCATGTCCCACAAGTAAATGAATTTTTCGATCATCATGATGCATAAGCTTATTTATCATATTAATCAATTCGGTAGCAGAATGTTTTGCAAGCGTTTTAGTTCGACAGACTAAGTTTAGATATTGATTACGTATCTGAATAAGTTGTTGCCATTGTGCTTGGCTGTTGATTCTTCCCCACGCAATCTGTTTTTTAGGAAAGCCCGAATAATATTGTAATAAAAATGCATCTACTGCACTAACACCAATCGCTAATGCACCTAACAGAGCAGGTTCTTCATGCTTTTTCAAATAAACTTCAACAGGAATATCGGCTAAATCACATTGATATTGTGCATAAAATTTGGAATGTTTATAGTCTAAAATATCGGCTAAAATTTCATAAGCAGGCGCTAAATTTTTATAGATTGATTCTGCTGTAACAGTTTCATCAATGTCCTTAATAACAGCTTGTTTAAATTCGTCAGAATCGTTACGTAAACTAGGATCAAACATGGAATCCATTTTTTCAATGGGGTATTTATGATTGATGGGGATGTCATATCCGGCAAAAGCACCAGCTGTCAAAAATTGAGCTGTAGCAACGGTTCTTTGTAAACTATTTGCATACACAAACACCTCAGAAGAAGTTGCTTCGTATTGAATATGTTGATTTTCAAGCCATGTCGCTAAGTATCGTCCAAAATAAACTTCTAGCGCACCGCCTCGGGTAGTTAGATAACCATAAGGATGATCCCATTTAGGCCATTTAAACGGCGTGGCTTGTTCTAAAAATTCAAGTGTATTTTGTAATGGTGTACGGATTCCATGTCGGCTTAATATGACGACTTTATCCAATTGATAGTGATTGTTCATTATTGTTTCACCCAGCCTTGTTGATGTAAATAGTTGAGAATAAATTCTCGTTGTCCTTTGTAGATCGTTTCAGCTATTTTGTTACTCCATCCGCCTTCTTTTTGATTAGAACTACGAGTTTGATAATAATTTTCTATTTGCTCATCATACTGTGCCAATAATGTCTGATTGATTGGTTGATATTGATTTTCGAAAAAGACTAATTCACTCGGTAATCTTGGTTTCATTTCGGGCTCTTGATCTGGATACCCAATACAGAGACCAAAAAGGGGGATAACATACTTTGGCAAGGCTAGTAATTGTGTCACTTCAGATATATTATTACGTAAACCACCAATATAGACTGTACCTAATCCTAACGATTGCGCAGCAATAACCGTATTTTGCGCCATCAATGCGGTATCAATACAACCGACTAAAAGTTGTTCGGCTCGTTCAAGAGGAATCGTTGCATCAATTTGAAAATGTCGATTAAAATCGGCACAAAACACCCAAAATTCGGGAGCTTGATAAATATAATTTTGATCACCTGAATAGTGAGCTAATTTTTTTCGCTTATCACTGTCTGTGATACGAATAATGGTTGAACATTGAAGAAAGTTAGAACTCGGAGCCGATTGTGCTGCTTGAATCATCGATGCTATTTGCTTTTGCGTCAATGGGGTGGGTTTATAAGCACGAATTGAACGACGATGATAAATGAAATCAAGAGTTTGATTTTCCATAACGGCTCCTTAATAACGTTATTGTTTTTGATACTGTAAATCCCAAACACCATGACCAAGATTTTGACCTCTTTTTTCAAACTTGGTAATAGGTCGGTCTGCTGGTCTTGGAATATAATCTCCTGTTGATGATAAATTTTTATAACCTGTCGCTTGATTTAACACCTCAAGCATATGTTCGGCATAATGTTGCCAATCTGTTGCTAGATGTAAAATACCATTAACTTTTAATTTACGTCTGATAAGTTCGACAAAAGCAGGCTGAATAATTCGACGCTTGTTGTGCCTTGCTTTATGCCAAGGGTCAGGGAAGAATATTTGCACCTTATCTAATGAATTATCTGCAATCATGTTTTCTAAAACTTCGACTGCATCATGGCACATCACATTTAAGTTTGATAATTGATTTTCTTCGATCGCCATTAAACAAGCTCCGACACCCGGTTTATGTACTTCAATACCTAAAAAAGATTTCTCGGGGGCATTTTTTGCCATTTCGATGAGTGATGCGCCCATACCAAATCCAATCTCTAAAACGACGTGTTGATTAGGTTCAAAGTGAATGGGCGATCCCGCATTATATTCGACACCAAAGACGGGCCATAAATTTTGTAATGCTTGTTCTTGACCTTTGGTCAAACGACCTTGTCGTAGCACAAAACTGCGTATTGTTCGTTTCGGTTTTTGTTCTTCAATATCTGTATGTAATTGTTCTGCCATTAGATTATCTACTTGTGTTGTAAAATTGATTTAAACTAATTGAAAGCTACCCTAAAATAGCGATGATTACTTAGTTTACTCGATTTTAAGTTGACGTCAAAAAACATATTGATTACCCATGGACTCTTACACTATTTTGCTAGGCAGGTTAAATTATTTTGATAATTTTTTATAATGTGGTTGAGCATGATCACCAAATGATTATATAATTGTCACTCCGATTTAACCGATTACGGATACGTAATCATGATTACATGCTTGAGGATTTCTCGTGCCTGATATGAAGCTTTTTGCTGGCAATGCTACACCTGAGCTAGCAAAGCGTATAGCTAATCGTCTTTATACTTCTCTTGGTGATATTGTTGTTGGTCGTTTTAGCGATGGAGAAGTGAACGTTCAAATTAATGAAAATGTCCGTGGTGAGGATGTTTTTATCATTCAATCAACTTGTGCACCAACCAATGATAATTTAATGGAATTGCTTGTTATGATTGATGCAATGCGTCGAGCATCTGCAGGTCGTATTACCGCTGTTATTCCTTATTTTGGTTATGCTAGACAAGATCGTCGAGTGCGTTCTGCACGGGTTCCGATCACAGCTAAAGTGGTTGCTGACTTTTTATCAACTGTCGGTGTTGATAGAGTATTAACGGTTGATCTTCATGCTGAACAGATCCAAGGTTTTTTTGATGTGCCAGTGGATAATGTATTTGGTAGCCCTGTGATTTTAGAAGATATGCTTCAACGTGATTTTGAACGCCCAATTGTTGTCTCTCCGGATATTGGTGGGGTGGTGCGAGCTCGTGCTATTGCAAAACTGTTAAATGACACCGATATGGCGATCATCGATAAACGTCGTCAACGAGCGAATGAAGCTGAAGTGATGAATATTATTGGTGATGTTGCTGATAGAGATTGTATTTTAGTCGATGATATGATTGATACAGCAGGAACGCTTTGCAAAGCCGCTGATGCATTAAAAGCACGTGGTGCTAAAAGAGTATTTGCCTACGCAACGCATCCGATTTTCTCGGGTAAAGCCGTCAGTAATATTAAAAACTCAGCCATTGATGAAATAGTCGTTTGTGATACTATTCCATTAACAGCTGAAGTTAAAGCATTGAAAAATGTACGTCAATTAACATTATCAGGAATGTTAGCAGAAGCAATTCGTCGCATAAGCAACGAAGAATCGATTTCTGCAATGTTCCATCAATAATTGATTTTTAATGATAAAGATGCCCCGTTTTTTGGGGCTTTTTAATTTAACATCTTCAAGTAACAACAGCTAACAATTAAAACATCATGACAACCATAAAACTTATTGTAGGACTGGCCAATCCTGGAAATGAATATGCCCAAACTCGACATAATGCAGGGGCATGGTATGTTGATTTGCTTGCACAACGTTATCAACAACCGTTAAAAAATGATCCTAAATTTTTTGGTTATAGTTCACGTATCAATATCGCAGGACATGACATACGTTTATTAGTGCCTACCACGTTTATGAATTTAAGTGGTAAAGCTGTTCAAGCGATGGCTTCATTTTATCAGATAAAACCCGAAGAAATTTTAGTTGCTCATGATGAACTTGATTTAAATCCGGGTATTGCGAAATTTAAATTTGGCGGAAGTCATGGTGGTCACAATGGTTTGAAAGATATTGCTAGCAAATTAGGCAATAATCCAAATTTTTATCGATTAAGAATCGGTATCGGGCATCCGGGTGATAAAAATAAAGTGGTCGGTTTTGTGTTAAATAAACCTTCTAAGCCCGAGCAAGAACTAATAGATAAAGCGATTGATGAATCTGCACGTTGCACGGATATTTTATTATCACAAAGCTTTGAAGCCGCAATGAATCGATTACACTCGTTTAAAGCGTAATGCCGTTGATTGAGTCGAACGAATTACAATATGCTATATAAAAAATCCACCCGAAGACCAGGTGGATAACAAATCACGTAACAATCTTTGATTAAGAAAATAGATGGGTAATATTACCGCCTTTTTCGGCAATTCGTTTAAATACTTCTTTAATTAACCAAGTATTCATTGCAGCGGTATCATCTGTACTACCCGTGTAATTAAGTTCTTTTGCCAATCTTTTACGAGCATCTAGACTATTGTCTATTCCTAATAATTTTAAAAGATCAACAATCGATGTTTTCCAATTAAGTTTTTCAGGAAATTTGCTCGCTAAATTATTAAGAATTGACATAACATCCACGTCCGAAATGGGCGTTTGGTTGTCTGAATGTGGTTGATTTTGATTTTGGTCTTGATTCTGATTATTTGACGCGGCATCTTTATCATGACCGGTAATGCTGTTGACTTGATTTTTAACGGCATCAGCGACATTACCGACAGCCGCTTGAGCACTTGGAAAGATTTTAGAAAAAATATTATTTAAGATACCCAAATTACACCCCCCTATGTTTAAACTGCTTTTGAAAAAAGTGCTTAACTATTCAGATGTACAAAATATCCCCTTTAGTATAACGTTTAACAAGCAATAGTGTCAAAGAAGTTCTGGATTTATAGCATTTTTTGTTGTTAATTCAGAGAGTAAATAAATTAAATGCATGAATAAATTTTTCTATAAAAAAATTATCTTGGCGTTTTAAATTATGATAACCATGGATAAACTTAGATTGTTTACCATTCACTATTAGTGAAAATGATGCTATTAATCCTAGATTGTTCAGTTTGTTATCTGATAATGATTCCAAGTGTTGAACATGAAAAGATGATTGAGATGTTTTTATTTGTGTCCTATAAATTCCAGTTTATTTGAAGCTAAAGTGAATCACGTTGATGAGTAAATCGAAACGATAAAAGAGATGCCTGACAAATTCTAGTTTTAAAAAGTATTGCGATGACAACGTCCAACAAAAAAATTCGCAACATTCACGCAATAATTCGATATGCTAAAGGCAATACCTTATACGCAAAACGATAATATGTCAGAGCCAGTTTTATCAGAATAAAAAATTGTGTATGATAAAAGAAATAATGTCATTGTGGCTTTGTAACTGAAGCATGCTTTTTGCAAACAATATTGTGGACGTTTCAAAAAATTTAGCTTCATTTTTTTACTGTACGCAATCTTTTTTGTTTCCCACAAAGTATGATGAAAACTACTGGGTTTGATTATTTTCAAACGAGTAATAATGCGGGTCAATGGATCGAACACAATTATAAAGCCTACGCTAATTTAGGCGATCCGAATTCTGATAAGATTTAATTGAAAAGAGAGGTCAACTATGAAATTAATTGTCGATAATATGAGTTGTCAGCACTGTGTTAATACGATTACTAAAGCGATTAACGATATTGATCCAAAAGCGAAAGTAACCATTGATTTGGCTAAACATGAAGTTGATATCGAAGGCGGGACCATTTCACAAGAAGCCGCTATAGCGGCTATCAATGAAGCTGGGTATGAATTTGTAGGTATTTCATATTAATTAACCTATATTCAAGCAAACAAATTTGGACGTTAGTTTTTTTATTTATCTGTTTTCATTAACACGTTTAAAACGTCCAAAACCTACTTTACATCCTCTTTTAATCACTCATATTTTGAAAAATTTGAAGAGAGTGTTCGCAAATATGCGTCAATTTTGTTTTTGAATCACCACCAACAATAAAAGTGATGTGTTGGTCCAATTCCTTTACCAATATTTAAATCATCAGCATGGCGTATGGCTCCGTGAAGATATTCTTTCGCCTGTTTAACCGCGTGTTCTAAGCTGTTTTTAGGTAATAAAGCCGCAATAGCGGCTGATAAGGTACAACCTGTACCGTGCGTATTTTTTGTTTGAATTCTTTGCGATGTCATTCGGATTGTTTGGTCTGAGGTGATTAAATAATCGGGACTTTCTTGACTGGCTAAGTGCCCGCCCTTCATTAGTACCGCTTTACAACCTAGTTTAAGTAAATCTTGCCCTTGTTTTAGCATCTCATCTTCATTTTTCGCTTCATCACAATCTAAAAGCGCTGCGGCTTCGGGTAAGTTAGGTGTAATAATTGTTGCCAGTGGCAATAATTGTTCTCGAATGGCGGTAATGGCATCGGGTTTTAAAAGAGCATGCCCTCCTTTAGCAATCATAACAGTATCAAGTACAATCGATGGTATAGGATGATTTTTTAATAACTGATAGACTGTTGTGACAATTTCTTTATTCATTAGCATACCAATTTTGACACTATCAATGTGGATATCTTGATATAAGGTGTTAAATTCTGCTTCGATAAATTCGGTGGGAATTGCCAATACCGCATCAACACCTTGGGTACTTTGTGCGGTTAACGCGGTAATGACAGACATGCCATACGCACCAAGTGCCGAAAACGTTTTGAGATCGGCTTGGATGCCAGCTCCCCCACAGGGATCTGAACCAGCAATAGTTAGGGCTGTAATTGTCATGATGTTGCTTCCTATCTAGCTTGATGTATTTTATTGATTAGTAAGGTGGTTGCTTGTTCAATATTGGATTGACCACAAATAGCCGATACGACTGCAACGCCTTCAATTCCTGTTTGTATTATTTCTGTAACTTTTGTTACGTCGATACCACCAATGGCAACAGCAGGGCAATGTTTGGTTTTGACTAATTGAGTTAACTGCTCAATACCAAGTGCCGAGGAAGCATCTTTCTTGGTCGAGGTCGGATAGACAGGACCAATTCCAATATAATCGACGTTTTGCCAAGGCACGGTTTCAAGTTGTTGCTGATTCGAAACAGATAGCCCTAACCATTTATTATTACCGATCAATCGGCGAGCTACATCAACGGGCAAATCATTTTGACCAACATGCACACCATCTGCATCGACAGCTAAAGCAATATCAACATGATCATTAATCAATAGCGGTACCGATGTCTGACTGAGTGCTTCTTTTAAGGCTAAAGCAGCTTTATACCAATCTTTGCCTGTCAATTCTTGTTCTGATCGTAATTGTACGGCGGTTACACCGTTGGCAACGGCAATTTTGGTTGTGTCGACCATGCCACTGATTCCTCCACATAGTGTCGGATCGAGCACTAAATAGAGAGTAAGATCCAACTTTTTCTGCATGCTACGTCCCTATTAGTATGATGAATAAAATAGTGATAATTGATCTAATAACGATACGGCAAAACTGCCTAATCCAAGCTGTTTATTTGCCTTTTCTCCAGCTTTTTTCATCATAAAGCAAGCGGCTGCTGTGGCTAAAAGTGAATCGGTTGAATTTACAATAAACGCTGCAACCATAGCAGATAAGGAACAGCCTGTTCCGGTAATTTTGGTTAAAGCAATATCACCGCCTGCTATAGCGTAAGTCGTATGACCATCAGTAATATAATCAATGTCACCAGTCATGGCGATGATAGTCTGGTAGTCTTGTGCCAATTGTTTTGCATATTGTAAAGCGGATTTTGTCGAGTCTTGACTGTCCGGGCCTTTTGATGATGCAAATTGACCGCTTAGCGCTAAGATTTCCGAAGCATTGCCACGAATAACGGTGGGTTTAAATGATAATAATTGATGCGCAATTTCGGTACGATAAGCAAGTGCCGAACCAACGGCAACAGGATCAAGTACCCATGGAGTTTGGCTTTGTTGAGCTTGGCTTGCTGCAAGTAGCATACTTTTGGCGGTATTGTGATTAATTGTACCGATGTTAATCAGTAAACTATTAGCAATTTTAACAAATTCAGCCACTTCTTGTTCAGCAATAATCATTGCTGGTGAAGCTCCAATAGCAAGTAGGACATTAGCAGTAAAATTTTGTACAACATCATTTGTTATACAATGAACTAATGGGCGTTGCGTTTTGACAAGATTAATAAAAGGTGTAACTTGTGTGATTTGAAGCGATGTGGTTACTGACATGTTCATTCCTTATTTGATTTATCGGGAAGAATTTGCCTATTGTAAAGTTGAATGGCTAGACTTCCCTACGCTGGTGTTATCCAGATCAGGTTCAACGGGTAAACTCTCAGTTTTTTAATGAATAAAAAACACCCCGAGTCAAAATTATGCTTATATTATGAACTGCCTATTGGCTTTTAACAAGTTTGTATAATAGAAAATTTCGATTTAAATGTTATTGTAACAATTTTTCGATATCGGTAATCGCTCTTCTATCCGGCAAGAAAATAATCAGGTGATCATTCTCTTCAATCGTTAAATCCGTGTTGATAATAATAACATCTTCATCACGTACAACTGCGCCGATTGTTGCCCCTGACGGTAGCTTTAATCCATTGATGTTTTTTCCGACCAGTTTTGAATTTTCTTTATCACCATGCGCAACGATTTCCACAATTTCAGATTCGCCTTGTCGTAGTGATACAACTTTGACGATGCCTGTTTGTCTGACATGACTTAAAAGTTCAGAAATAGTGGCGTGTTGGGGTGAAATAGCAATATCAATCACACTGTCATTAATGAGTTCAAGATAAGCTTGTTTTTGAATTAAGACGATGACTTTTTTAGCGCCCATTCTTTTCGCTAGCATCGATGACATAATATTGGATTCATCATCGCCGGTTACCGCAATAAAAAGATCTGTCAGTTCAATCTGTTCTTGGGATAGCAATTCTTGGTCTGATGATTCGCCATGTAATACCGTGGTATTAAGTAACTGTTCAGCAATGAGTTCTGCTCGTTCAGCATTGCGTTCAATTAGTTTGACTTGATAATCATTTTCTAAGCGCTTAGCCAGTGCAAGTGCAATGCCGCCACCGCCACTAATGATAATTCGTTTATAGGGTTTTTCTAAACGTTGTAGCTCACTGGTCACGGCTTTGATATTGGTAGGCGGAGTAATAAAATACACCATATCGCCAGCTTCAATTAAGGTAGAACCCAGTGGACGAATAAAGCGATTTTTACGGTAGATAGCAACGACTCTGGCTTCAACATGCGGAAGATGTTCTTTAAGCTCTGATAGCTCACTGCCAACTAGCGCGCCACCATAATATGCCATAACAGCGACTAGACATACACGGGTATCGTTGAATGAGGCAAATTGTAATGCGCCTGGATATTGAACTAAATGACTGATGTGGTTGGTAATAAGGTTTTCTGGTGCAATGATATGGTCGATATTGATACACTCTTTATTGAAAAAAGGATATCTTTCATCATTGTATTCCGGTGCGCGGATACGCGCCACTTTTTGCGGAATATTAAACATGACATGCCCTATTTGACATGCCATCATGTTGATTTCATCAGAGTTGGTAACGGCAACAAGCATATCAGCCGATTCTGCGCCAGCACTCTCTAATACTTGTGGATAAGATGATTTTCCACAAATAACTTGTAAATCAAAGCGTTCTTGCAAAGATTGCAATTTATCATGATCTTCATCGACAACAGTGACATCGTTTTGTTTTTCAGTAACAAGATATTCTGCAAGCGCACTGCCTGTTTGTCCTGCCCCAAGAATGATAATCTTCATAACTAACCTATTTTAATTAAATGGCTTTCATCGGATTGATTGTCATTAGGATAATCAATGCCTATATCAAAGCTAATTAATACTGTTTAGTGTTAATAATAATCATGTTTTTTTGATTTCAGACTATACAAAACCGATAGCGTCATAGACCTTTTTCAATGTGATATCCGCTTTAGTTCGAGCTTTTTCAGCGCCTTCTTTCATGATTGAATAGAGGTAATCTTCATTATCACGATATTGGTGATATTGTGCTTGTAAGTGACTTATCATATCAATCACTTGAGTCGCCACTTCCGTTTTAAGATGTCCATACATTTTACCCTCAAACTCTTTTTCAAGTTCGGTGACTGGTTTTCCTGTTACGCCAGTTAATATATCTAATAAATTTGATACACCAGCTTTATTTTTTAAATCATAACGTACAACAGGCGGTTCATCAGAATCGGTCATCGCTCGTTTGATTTTTTTCTCGATGTCTTTAGGATTTTCAAGTAAGCCAATCACATTGTTTCGATTTTCATCAGATTTAGACATTTTTTTCGTTGGGTCTTGTAAAGACATCACTCTTGCACCAACTTTAGGGATAAAAGGTTCAGGAACAGTAAAAATGTCACCATACAGGGCATTAAAGCGCATTGCAATATCACGTGATAGTTCGAGATGTTGTTTTTGATCGTCACCCACCGGTACTAAATTAGCTTGATATAATAAAATGTCAGCTGCCATTAATACAGGATAATCAAAAAGCCCTGCATTAATGTTTTCAGCATGTCGTGATGATTTATCCTTGAATTGGGTCATGCGACTGAGTTCACCAAAATAAGTGTAACAGTTTAATGCCCACCCTAATTCAGCATGAGCAGGTACATGAGATTGTACAAATATAGTGCTTTTTTGAGGATCAATGCCACATGCTAAATAAAGCGCCATGGTATCCAGTGTTGCTTTGCGTAGCTTCTGTGGATCTTGGCGTACTGTGATAGCATGTTGATTTACAATACAATAAACGCAATCGTATTCTTGTTGTAAAGCGACCCAATTTTTTAAGGCACCCAAATAGTTGCCAAGTGTTAATTCCCCTGATGGCTGAGCGCCACTAAATACAATCGGTTTACTCATAATTTATTCCTAATCTATTCATTCTTATTTTTTTGCCTCAGCTTTAGGCAGTGGTAACAAGGTTAATATATCTTTGAAATCGTCAAACAAAAAATCGGGGTCGCTGGTCGCTATGGATACACCATAGTTGTAACCGTAACTTAACGCAACAGTATGGCAGTTAGCATTCTTTGCTGCGGTAATATCATTTTTCGAGTCACCAACAAATAGTAATTGATCGCAAAAGAGCCCAAACGTTGCCATAACCTGATAAAGTGGGGCAGGATGAGGTTTTAGCTTGATAACATCACCACCACCTAGCACCAGTTTGAAATATTCTTTAATGCCTAATGATTCTAATAAAGCAGGTAAAAATTGTGCAGGTTTATTGGTAACAAGTGCTAAGGGATAATGATTATCATAAAGCACTTTTAAGGTCTCTTTAACATGTGGAAAGAGTTTTGTTTCTGCATCGATAACTTTATCATAATGCTGATTAAAGCAATTTTTAGCTTGACTAAACAATTCTGCTGTTGGGGTAATATCGATTGCTTTAAAGGTACGTTCTAACATAACATCGATGCCATTACCTACCCAATTTTTAACTTGATCTTTGCTAACAGTAGGTAATTGTAAGTCGGCAAGCATTTGCTGAATTGCTAATGCAAGTCCGGGTACACTATCAACGAGTGTGCCATCCAGATCAAATGCTATTGCTTGAATGTCATCCAGTTTAGGCATATTTTACTCCTGCTAATGCTTTTCGCATGGCATCAATAACTGATTTATAATCAGGCTGACCAAATATGGCAGACCCTGCAACAAACATATCAGCGCCTGCTTGGGCTATTTCTGCAATATTGTCGACTTTGACGCCCCCATCTATTTCAAGTCGTATATTTTGACCTGATTCAATAATACGTTGTTTAACTTGTCGTAATTTTTTTAATGTTGACGGGATAAAAGATTGCCCACCAAAACCAGGATTAACTCCCATTAATAACACAATATCAATTTTATCCATTACATAATCTAAATGATCTAACGGAGTAGCCGGATTAAAAACTAAACCAGCGGTACAACCATGATCTTTGATAAGTTGCAACGTTCGGTCAAGATGAATCGTTGCTTCGGGATGAATAGAGATATTGCTAGCTCCAGCTTTTGCAAAAGAGACAATAAGTTCTTCGACAGGGGATGCCATTAAATGGACATCGATTGGGACTTTTATTCCGTAGTCACGTAGTGCTTGGCAAAACATTGACCCCATTGTCAAATTAGGCACAAAGTGATTGTCCATGACATCAAAATGAATTACATCAGCCCCTGCTTCAATCACTTTTTGGGTTTCTTCACCTAAACAAGCAAAATTTGCTGAAAGTATTGACGGTGCAATAATAAACTCTTTCATAACATACCTCTAATCATACAAGCCAATACTCAAATGTTTTTAGGATTATTTGTATAGCGCTAATATTTCATCAATTTTTTTTCGACCTTCACCATCACAGCTTATTGAGCGTCGCATTTCAGCTCGATAAAGGTGGCGAGCTTTACTATATAACGTTCTTGTATAATCAGTATCATGATTGGATACAAGCACTGGAATATTGTTTTTATAAGCCATTTTTTCGGCTAATTTAGAGAGTTTTTTATGTTCTTCATAGCCAAAATTATTTGAATAATATGCCGTAAATCCAGCCGAATCATTTGGCGATAAATAGGGCGGATCACAGTATATCACAGAATTTTTCTTTGCTTTTTTCATGACCTCTTGGTATGGGGCACAGATAAATTCCGCATTTTGTGCTTTTTTTGCAAAAAAGTTTAGCTCTTTCTCAGGAAAATAGATTGTTTTATAGCGACCAAATGGCACATTAAAAAGTCCACTGTTGTTATAACGACATAGACCGTTATAGCAATGACGATTTAAGTAAATAAATAATAACGATCGTAAATACTGATCTTTACTATAATTAAATACGTCTCGTAGTTGATAAAATGCCTCAGGCTTATTGTTCTGAGGTTGGAAAAATATTTTTAGATCATTAATAAACTCATTTGGTTTTGATTTCAATAAATTGAATAATTCAATTAAATCATGGTTAATATCAGCTAAAAGGTAGCTTTTATAATTGGTATTTAAGAAGACCGAACCTGCACCAACAAAAGGTTCAATCAGTTGATCTCCTTCTGGTAGATACTGCCTAATGGTGTCCACAAGCTCATATTTTCCTCCAGCCCATTTTAAAAAGGCTCGTTGTTTTTTCAAAGGATACTCCTATTTTGTCTTTGGTAGGATAAATGAACCATATCCTTTATTTTTCAGCTTTTTCTTTATTCACAGATGCACCAGATTTGACCCATGGATTATCCTTTTGTAAAGCACTAGGTAAAGATTTTATAGCCTTTTTGGCTTCATCTGATGATTTATATATACCTTTAATCAAAATAAACCATTTACTGTTATTACGTTTAGTTTCGTAAATTTGGTAATGAGTAATATTATTTTTTTCAACAAATTTTTTTAAGTTTTCAATAGATGATGAAGCACTAAGTTGAATAGTGTATTCATCATCTTTAATATAAATAGTATTGTTTTTATTCCTGTTTCCGTTATGACTTGAAATAGTATTATGACTATTCGCTCCATTTTTCTCAGAAAGGGACGATGTTGTTGGTTTTTTTATAGTCGAATCATTTGATTGATTACGAGCTTTCCTTGATTCATCCACAATATTACTATTACTGGTTAGTGGCTCTTGACTGTCTAATGATTGATTCGATCTTGAAGCAGTTGTAGAGTTGGGTAATAAACTTGAATCGGTGGTTTGTGTGTTACTTGATGCGTTTAACTCATCAGTTAAAGATTGAGCGTTGTTGCTGTTTTCAATATTTGTTGATGAATAACCATTGACGTCAGGCGACGTCAATGATGTTGGTTCATTTTCTGTTGAAGAACTTAATATCACAAAACTTAGCGTTAAGAAAAAGATTACCATAGCAGAACCAAGAATAATTAATTTTTTCTTGGAAAAATAATTAAGAAAACTTGGTAATTTGAATGAAGTTGTAGAGTCTTTATTCGCTTTTTCTGATATATAACGGTCATCTTTATCTACACGCATATTTACTCCTTAACTTGACATCTACACTATTACTATTTCAGTATCAGTCATTATCTTGATAATAAGTAGCTTAAATTTGCTCTATTTTATCGATGATATAACCAGCTACACCTTTAGCACTTTGTTCATCTGTCTTAATAGTGATATCAGCAATTTCTTGATAAAGTGGTTCACGTTCATCAGCAAGCTCTTCATAGAGTTCTCGAGGGGTATTTCCTCCTTGTAATAATGGACGCCGTTTGTCTTTTTGAGTTCTTGCCATCTGTTTTTCAATGGTTGTTTCAAGATAGACCACTATCCCACGAGCAGATAAACGATTACGTGTCTCTTTTGATAGAACCGATCCACCGCCTGTCGCGAGTACTACACCTTGTTTTTCAGTCAATTCATTAATGACTTTTTCTTCTCTGGCGCGGAATCCGTCTTCACCCTCTAAGTCAAAAATCCAAGCAATATCGGCACCCGTTCGTTTTTCGATCTCTTGATCAGAGTCAAAAAACTCCATGCCTAACTGTTGTGCAATTTGTCGACCTATTGTGCTTTTTCCTGCCCCCATTGGGCCAATTAGAAAAATATTTCGCTTTTCTGCCATTGTAGTTTCATCATCTATTAATTTTGGTTAAAATTTACAACACAATATTAACTGACCGTGATCTTTCGTTTCACAAGCAGTTAATTGTGTAACTTTTCTTGTATCTCCGTCTAACGACAAAAATTTAGGTTGGTAATTATCTCAATAGAAAGCCCCTTTTTGCAATAGGTATTTATTAATAGTTTTAGCTAATTCCTGCTTGATGCAAATCGTGAATATTTAATGCACCGACTAATTCACCTTCGTTATTCACAACTGGTGCAGCAGTAATATTGTGATAATTAAATGATTTTAAAGCTTCTGTTGCTTTCCAACTTGCGGGTATTCTATAACCAGGACTTGTCATCACAGCTTCAATACTGTCTTGTAATGTGCCATTTTTTAATAATAATCGACGCAAATCCCCGTCAGTAAATACGCCAATAATTTTATTATTATCCTGACATATTGCAACTAATCCCACACCTGTACGGCTGAGTTCAAGCATAGCTTCAAGTACTGTTGCAGTATGGGGAACTTTTGGAATTAAATCTCCCGTTCTCATGACATCTTTTACTTGATTAAGTAATTTCGCACCCAAACTGCCTGCCGGATGTGAACGAGCAAAATCTTCTTCATTAAAACCTCGGGCTCGCATGACGGCTATGACCAGCGCATCACCCATTAATAATGTATTTGTCGAACTCGAAGTAGGTGCTAGCCCCATAGGACAAGCTTCTTTTTCGATCGATATATCAATTACGGCTTGAGCCGCTTTGGCTAAGGGTGAGTCTAAACCACCAGTTATGGCAATCACCGGTACTTTCATCGAAGCAAGTATAGGGAGTATAAAATTAAACTCTTTTGCTCGACCCGAATAAGAAATTAGTATTGCTACATCATTTTCGCTTACCATTCCTAAATCGCCATGTAGCGCTTCGGAGGGATGCATAAAAAAAGAAGGGCTACCAGTACTGGCTAAAGAAGCAGAAATTTTTTTTCCGATATGTCCCGATTTTCCAATACCCGATACGACAATTTTTCCTTTTGCAGTTAAAATAAGCTGGCAAGCTGTAATAAAGTCTTCACCTAGCCGATTAGGTAACTTTTGAGCTTCATGAATTTCCAATTCAAGAAGTTCACGACCATATTTTAATAATTTATCCATTTCAATTAACCTATGGAGTTTTTAGAAGGTATTTGTGCCATTTATGATCTTCAATAAGTAAAATTGAAAATAATAATATATATTAGATAGCTAACAGTGTAGCAAGTAACAGAGAAATATTCAAAAAGAAAGCGAGTTAATTTTTACGTCAATCATGTTTCTTATAAATTTATGATCGATAAAGTATTAGAATTTGGAAAATAACGAGGCATTAACCACCTAAAGCTACTTTTATTCCCAGTGCGATTATAATGATACCCAGAATTTTATCAATGATGAACTGAATTTTACCGTAACATCGTTGTACCGATCGGGTTTGAAAAATAAAGACAACAAATGGCCACCAAAAAATCGCTTCTACCCAAATTATCAGTGCCACTAATAATTTGTCAATGATCGTTGAATTAGCACTAAGTACCTGAGTAAATATAGCCAGAAAAAACAAAGTAGCTTTAGGATTAAGTAAATTACATAAAAAGCCTTGAATAAACGCTGTGCCAGATGAGATCATCCTACCATGTGATTCACAATTTAGATAACGAGTACCGCTATTTTTGGCAAGTAGTGCTTTTATGCCTATCCAGATTAGGTATACAGCACCAACATAACGTAATGCATTATAAAGTAAGGGTGTTGCGGTAATCAGCACTGCGATTCCCGCAACACAATAACTCATATGAATTAATATGGCGATAATGACACCCAAACACGTGAGTAGTGCTATTTTTCGGTTATAACTTAAACTGTTTTTTAGCACTAGAAAAAAATCAGGTCCGGGCGAAATCATTCCCAAAAAACTGACGGTAGTGACTATGATCATGGTATCAAGTGTCATGTTTGACCTATTTAACGTATTCAGCTGAGTGATTTAACGTTGCGATTTTAGATTTATTTTGTTCAATAAACTGTTTTTTATCCATGTCGGTTTGGGTTAAATAATCAGTTAAAAATTTAGCATTACTTTTAATTTGAGCACCATTTAAAATCAATCTTGGTAAATCAATTTGATAGATTGTTTGATCGGGTGATTTATGTAAATTTTCAGGTTTAGCATTGGTTAATAAATAAAGTTGACGCTCTTTTTCAGATAGGCGATGAATAGTAGGGGTACCCGAACCCATCATTAAGTGATCCGGAAAAATATAAAAGACCGTATCTTCGAGCAATCCATTATGCTCTAAATATTGGATAAATTGTCCAACGTTATAATCCAGTGAGGCAGCAACAAATGACATATTATCTTCTTTAGGTGTGATAACCGATGTCATTCGTTCATCATAAAATCCGTTAGGGGCATGGGTTGAAACAGTTGAAATGAATAGCGCAAAAGGTTGATTTGCTTCATTCATATCATTAATTTGTTTTTTGGCGATATCAAAAATATCTTTGTCATATAATCCAAAAGGTGCATTGGGATACTGACCTATATAGTTTTTTTCAGAAATCACTTTCAAACCAAGTAATTCAGCGGTATGTCCAATACCTGCAAAATCAGGGCCAGCCATAACATAGCGTGTTTGGTAGCCTGCCTGTTTCAATACATCCCCTAAACTGATTAATTGGGTTTGATTGCTTTTCATCAATGGCGAAGTTGAGTACCCACCAATTAAAAAAGGCACGCCTGTCATGTAAGTATACATTGATGCAGTTGTCCAGCTACTACCAACACTCATTGGCATATTCGGGAAGAAAGTATATGTTTGACGTAATTGTCTTAAATGCGGTGTGATATCCGCAAAATCTAAAAAACCTTGTTCAAACGATTCTAACGAAATGACGACAATATTTTTTCCTTTATGACTAATTAACTGATTTTTATTAGTGTAATCTGTCATATTGAGCGTTTGTAGTGCTTGTTCGAATGATTCACGAGGTGCGTTTGTCACTTGATAAATTTCGTATAAACGGCTTAACGGTCCATTGTGATAACTGATGCTAATAATGGCAATCATAGCCAATACCAAACGAAGTAATGGATGACATTTTCGCTTAAATAAACTCGCTAACTTAAACAGTAAAAATACAAAACCCAAAAAAACAACAATCACCAAGAGTGCTTGTAATTTAAAAATGAATAACCCTTGTATAATGTCATTGATATTTAAATTGACGTAAAACTGGTAGTCTATAAAGCCGCCACTAAAATAGATTGAGGTTAACTCCATGACTACAAAAACTGTCAACAGGCTGATCACCAGCAGTTGCCACTTTTTGCGTTTAAAAAAAGAGGCAACCACGACGGTAATAATTAAAAGAGGTAAAACAATTAATGTCGAAAGTGGCATAGAACAAAATACTCAATGATTAACTTTTGCATAAGTATATACTTAATATTATGAAAAATAAAAAGCAGCGAGTATTTTTATCTCAATAGCTAGATAGAATGCTGTTAACTGACAATTTTGAGTGTAATTAATCTGTTATTTATCAACAAATAAATTAAAAAATCACATTTTTTTGTTAAGGTTAAATTATAACCGTTTGGTGAATTAATCGGATATTTAGCCTATCAAGATTTTTATAATCTTATTTCTATAAATATTATTTATAACTCATAAAAAAGATTGAAATAAAATGTTGGATAGGTAAGGATAATTCATCGTGATTTTTAAGCGTAAAGTTAACCAACAGCCTAAAAGCCAATGTAATTGAAAATAAGGAGTCAAAATGTTTAGTAAAGAAATGACTATTGCCGATTATGACAAGGAGTTGTGGGATGCCATTAAGGGTGAAGAACAACGTCAAGAAGATCATCTTGAATTAATTGCATCCGAAAATTATGCCAGCCCAAGAGTAATGCAAGCACAAGGTTCCCAGTTAACCAATAAATATGCAGAAGGGTATCCAGGTAAACGTTACTACGGTGGTTGTGAATATGTCGATATTGTTGAAAAATTGGCTATTGAACGAGCAAAAACGTTATTTGGTGCTGATTATGCAAATGTACAACCCCATTCAGGTTCGCAAGCTAACTTTGCTGTTTATACCGCGTTATTAAATCCTGGCGATACAGTACTGGGTATGAATTTATCTGAAGGTGGTCATTTAACCCATGGTGCACCGGTTAGTTTTTCAGGTAAGCTTTATCATGTGGTTGCCTATGGTGTTGATGCGGCAGGCCATATTGATTATGAACAGTTAGCGACCATTGCTAATGAGTCAAAACCTAAAATGATTATTGGTGGTTTTTCTGCTTATTCTGGTATTGTTGACTGGAAGCGTATGCGTGAAATTTCTGATAGTGTGGGAGCTTATTTACTTGTGGATATGGCGCATGTTGCAGGTTTAGTGGCCGCAGGTGTTTATCCAAATCCTGTTCCTTATGCGCATGTGGTTACCACAACAACCCATAAAACTCTTGGTGGACCAAGAGGCGGATTAATTTTGGCAAAAGGTGGTAGTGAAGATCTTTATAAAAAATTAAATTCATCCGTATTTCCGGGTGCCCAAGGCGGGCCTTTAATGCATGTCATTGCAGCAAAAGCGGTAGCATTAAAAGAAGCAATGGAACCGGCTTATCAACAATACCAACAACAAGTTGTTAAAAATGCGCAAGCAATGGTTGATGTGATTTTAAAACGAGGCTATAAAGTGGTTTCTGGTGAAACACACAATCATCTATTTTTGATTGATTTAGTCGATAAAAAAATTACAGGTAAAGAAGCTGATGCCGCATTAGGTAGTGCAAATATTACCGTGAATAAAAATAGTGTGCCAAAAGATCCGCAAAGTCCTTTTGTCACATCTGGTATTCGTATTGGTTCACCTGCGATTACAAGGCGAGGATTTAAAGAGCCCGAGTCTCGTGAATTGGCTAATTGGATTTGCGATGTATTAGATAATATTGATGATGAACAAACGATCCAAGCCGTAAAAGAAAAAGTATTAGCGATATGTCGGCAATTCCCTGTTTATCAACATTAAGATACCATCATTATCGCCGACACTATCGGCGATAATGATAGATTTGTTTTTATTGTTTTTCTGTGTCTGTGGTTTTTTGTATAAGTTCTTGCTTTTGTTGCTCTATAAAGTGTGTTATATGACCTTTATGCCATAACCACCCACCTGTTATACCAATACCTAATACTAAAGCTATCCAAAATACAATAGCAAATTTATTACGACGTTTTCTCATTGGGTCACGTAAATTACGTTTTGCATTCTTCGGTAATTCTGCTTTACTAGTGAGTAATCCACCTAATAATAAGTTTATTTTCACTTGCCCATTAATTGCCCAACCGGATGCTTCAAGAAGTGGTCCAAGTGTACGGTGTCTTAATTTTAACCAAGCTAAAATCACAGAAGGGCCCGATATAATGACAAATAATCCAATAATAACCAAAGGAAGTTGCCACCAGCTTAATGAAAATAGTGCTTGGAAAATGGTTGCTAAAGCAGTACCAATTGCACCAAGTGCTAAGCCAATTGCGGCAAATATACCCACGCTTTTACCAATATCAAATTTGGTATCTGGATTTTGTAAGACTTGCGTACCGGTTTTTTCGATATCGGCATCTTTGCTGGTTGCCCATTTATTAATTTGTTCAGTAATTAGGCGACCAATACGTTGATAAGGAGCCCAAACAGCTTGTTGGATACTGATTGGTTTTGTAATAATTTTAACTACATTAGCATCCCAATCATTACCTTCATTGTCAATAAATACACCGTTACGACCTTCGATAAGTAAATCACCTTGCCCTGCAGTAATAGCCGCTGCAATCACCTTTTTTTCACCTTGTCTGGTACATTCACAGTAAAGTAAACACAGTTCCGAGTAGTTAGACATTGTAATGTGTTTGGCAATATTATCTACCGAAACACATAACGTTGCACAGCGACCATCAATATAGAGTTTTCCAAGTTGAAATGCGGCTCTTTTTTCAAGTGAAAAGAAATCAGAAAAAGAGGTAAAATTGACGAGTAGTCGATACAAATGTTTGTGAAATAGAACAAGTTTTTCTAAAATTAAAACATCTGAGGCTGAAATCGGCGTTTTATTGTCTTGATCAACCATTTCTTGAAATTGAGCCAATAAATCACTATTTGCCATGTTTTTAATCGTTTTGTTTGATAAATCTTCAATGCTATCGGTTGGTTGAACTGAAACTTTGGTTTGAACCATACTAGGTTTTGAATTAATCAGCGAGGCGTAAGGATCCAGACTGGTTTGAATATTTTGCCATTCTTCTTCTGTTAGTACATTAGAATTAGCTAATAACGGCGAAACGAGTGTTTTAAATTGTGTAATTTTTGCTTTCCATAATGGATTGAGCCCATTGACCAAATCGAGAGAGTTATGGGTATCGATTTTTGATAACGGTAATTCGGCTAGCGCTTCGTCTGATAATAACCCATTTTCTGTTGGGACTATATACTTCTCATCAACGTTCAATGCTGTTTGTGCTTGTGGTGCATATTGTGCAAGTTCCACACGTAAAAAATAGTCATCTATTTTGGGTTTTAGCGTTTGAACAAGGTTCCATATTTCAGCACTATTTTCGCCAAATGGTGTTTGTGTATTACTTATATCCTTTTGCCATTGTTGCCATATTTGTAAGTTTTGAACAAATGTTTTGGCAATATCTATGTTAATTCCATTTTCTCCACTCATATCTTTTTCAGCCCCAACAATTTTTATTGCTGATTTGATAAAAGTTTGCATTTCTGGTGATAGCTCGGCGGATGCAGGAAAAATTAAATCACCATTGTAAAGTTTGCCTGCATTAATTTTAATAGATTGTTGTACATCATCTTGAGTTAAATAATCACAATCACTTTTGTTTAAATTGACAAGAATGCTGCGAGCGGTGATGAATAATTTTTTACCTTGTTCTGTTTCTGTATTAATTTGTGACAAAGGTAAAATATCTGATGAATGTAAGATCGTTTCAAAAGAGTGAATTTTACCTCTTGTCCAAGCGATAGCATCTAATATATCGGGAATGCGAATGCGACCGTCTTGATCTTCATCCAAAAGTGCCAATGTTCGTTTGTCAAAATCTAGCCCTGTCGTCGGGCAACTGAGTGCGACCCATAATTTAGGGTCAAGATTGGGTAGATTAATAATATCGTCGGCGTTTTTAAAAACAACTTGATCTAATCCACCTACACGCTGAAATGTCCACATATGACTCATGATAACCTCCATACTGAAATTTATTTTATTTCCTTTATGTAAATAAATATAACAGTATTAGTCGTTTAATGAAAGAGAACAGTGATTTTAAACTTGTGAAATTTTAAAAAATTTTGAAGAATTGAGTTTAGTTGCTGACCACAACTTTATGATAGAATAACGCCATATTACTTAATATCCAAATAAAAAATAACTATGTCATTAATCAATCTTACAAATGCTTATCTTTCCTTTAGTGATGCGCCACTACTCGACCATATTGATATGTCGATTGAAGCTAATGAGCGTGTCTGTCTTGTTGGGCGTAATGGTGCAGGTAAATCAACGTTACTAAAAGTATTAAATAAAGAAGTACCGTTAGATGAAGGTCAAATTATTTATGAGAATAATGTTGTTGTATCACGTTTACAACAAGATCCCCCAAGGGATATTCAAGGAAATGTGTTCGATTTCGTTGCAGAAGGTTTAAAAGAACAAGCTCAATTATTGAGGGATTATTATGATTTATCTCATCGTATTGAACAAGATCCCAGTGAAAGTAATCTGTCTAAATTAGCTAAATTACAAGAGCAATTAGATCAGCAAAATGGTTGGCAACTTGATAATCGTATTCGTAATGTTATCTCTTCACTTTCCTTGGATGGTGATGTGCTGTTGTCATCCTTATCAGGAGGTTGGTTGCGTAAAGCCGCATTGGCTAAAGCATTAGTGTGTCAGCCAACAGTATTGTTACTGGATGAGCCAACTAACCATTTAGATATCGAAACGATTAAATGGTTAGAGGAATTTTTAAAAAGTTTTAATGGTAGCATTGTGTTTATTTCACATGATCGTTCTTTTATTCGGCAAATGGCAACGCGTATTATTGACCTCGATAGAGGTAAAGTGGCTTCATGGGGTGGTGATTATGATAGTTATCTTGTTGGAAAAGAGGAAGCACTACGTGTCGAAGAGTTGCAAAATGCAGAATTTGATAAAAAATTAGCTCAAGAAGAAGTGTGGATACGTCAAGGTATCAAAGCTCGCCGTACACGTAACGAAGGTAGAGTACGCGCTTTAAAGGCGATGAGACAAGAACATTCACAGCGTCGCCAAGTCATGGGTAGTGCAAAAATGCAAATTGAAGAAGCGTTGCGTTCGGGCAAAATTGTTTTTGAATTGGATAATGTGAGCTATCAAGTCGAAGGTAAATTACTGGTTAATGATTTTACGGTACAAGTATTACGTGGCGATAAAATTGCGCTGATTGGTCCTAATGGTATAGGTAAAACAACACTTTTAAAGCTGATGTTAGGTAACTTACAGCCGACCTCGGGTAGCGTACATTGTGGTACCAAATTGGAAGTCGCTTATTTTGATCAGTATCGACTTGAGTTGGATCCTGAAAAGACTGTGATGGATAATTTGGCTGAAGGTAAGCAAGAGGTGATGGTTAATGGTCGATCTCGTCACGTGCTTGGCTATTTGCAGGACTTTTTGTTTCCACCAAAACGCGCCAGAACTCCTGTTCGTGCATTATCTGGCGGTGAGCGAAATCGTTTATTGTTAGCCAAACTATTTTTAAAACCAAGTAATTTATTAGTTCTCGATGAACCCACCAATGATCTGGATATTGAAACTTTAGAGTTGTTAGAAGAACTAGTTAATGATTATCAAGGCACTGTTTTATTGGTTAGCCATGACCGACAATTTGTTGATAATGTGGTTACCCAATGTTGGTTTTTTGAAGAACAAGGTCATATCGGTATTTATGCGGGCGGATATACTGATGCTTTACAGCAACAGCAGCAAGCAAAACCCGTGCCGGTGAATAAAAATACTGCACCGGTTAAATCCGATGAAAAACCGGTAACAGCAGAAACCAAAATGCCTGAAGCGAAAAAGAAAGTAAAGTTAAGTTATCATGAACAACGTGAATTAGCACAATTACCAAACCAAATAGAGCAATTGGAATTAGCAATAGCTGATTTACAAGCGCAAATAGGGCACAGTGACTTTTTTAATCAACCCCACGAGGTGACAAGCCCGATTTTAACTGATTTGGCCAATAAAGAAGCTGAACTAGAAGCAGTTTTTGCACGTTGGGAAGCGCTTGAGTCGTTAAGTCAACAATAATAGCGTTAAGAGCTTGCTTGGCAAGCTCTTGTTAGCATTTACCATGTTCTTTTTGTTAATATTAAAAAGAGTGCTAATGCAAGAATAACAAATATTGCACCAATAAACCCGATATACTCGGTTGATAGTCGAACTAAGACTTGGCTACCCACAAACGCACCTGCTCCAATGCCGATATTATAAATACCTGAATAAACGGAGGTTGCAATATCAGCTGCATCTGGAGCAACATCAATGACTTTACTTTGCATAACCATGCCGATGATGGTGATCGCAAGTCCCCATAACATGCCTTGTAAGATTGCAGTGATTAAATTGAACGAGCAAACATAGAGTGAAAGTAAACAAATCATCAATAATAACAAAGGGATGATTAGAATTGCTGTTGGATGTCTATCCGAATATTTAGCAAAGACAACACTGCCGATCATACCTGAAAAACCAATAGCTAATAGAATGCTAACCACCACTTTTTCGTTAAAGCCACCGACATTTATCATAAATGGGGTGATATAGGTATAAGCACAAAAATGCCCAGTAATAATAATTGCTGTTAACAGATAGATATTGAGTAATACTGGTCGTTTAAGTACTTTCGGAATATCACGGATAGATAAGGTGTCTGTGCTTGGCACAGGCGGTAATAAATAGAGTAATGAAACCATGACACAAAAAGCAATAAAACCGATGCATAAAAAAGTAATCCGCCAACCAACAACTTGACCAATTATCGTGCCAATTGGAATACCTAAAATTGTTGCCATTGAAACGCCGACAACAATAAAACCCATTGCTTTAGCTTTTTTGCCATTGGGTGCAAGTCGTACTGCTAAAGGCGTAGTAATAGCCCAAAATACAGCGTGTGCACAAGCGATTCCAATTCTGGCTACCATTAAACTATAAAAGTCCCAAGCAAAACCCGCTAAGATATGGCTACCAATGAATAAACTAAATAAGAAAACAAGAAGTTTTCGGCGATCCATTTTTGAAGTTAATACCGTTAAGGGTAACGATAATAATGAAACAGACCAAGCATAGATAGTTAATAATAATCCAGCATGCGCTTCATCCATTGAAAAACTTTTAGCGATGTTGGGTAGCAACCCTACCGGAACAAATTCGGTGGTATTAAAAATAAATGCTGCAAATGCCAAACATAAAATTGACGACCAAATTCGAGACCGTTTATTAGCATTGTTTATCATGTTGTTTTTTAAAGAAGGGATAAATAGATTGAGTGTCATTATAACATGAATAATGTTCGTTATTAAACAGTCAGTAAAGATAATGGTGTCATCTTCGATGACAACTAATCGGCATTCTTTATCGATTTTGTACCTTCATTCGTAACAGGTATATAATACTCATACCTTTCCACTAGCAGTGATGATAATCATGAATCAACTTTTTATTACGATATGTCTATTAATTTTTAGTAATATGTTTATGACGTTTGCTTGGTATGGCCATTTACGTTTTTTGCATAATCAAGTCTGGATTGTTGCCGTTTTTATTAGTTGGGGGATTGCGCTGTTTGAGTATTTATTGCAAGTTCCTGCTAATCGTATAGGCTTTCAAGTTGCCACCGCTGGTCAATTAAAAATTATTCAAGAAGTCATTAGTTTGTCTGTCTTTATACCCTTCTCAATTTATATCTTAAAAGAACCTTTTAAAACTGATTATATTTGGGCTGGTTGTTGTTTGCTTGGCGCAGTATTTTTTATGTTTCGAGATAAAATTTTTGCATCATAAACAGTTATGATACCTCTATTTTAAATATCATTACGGCTTGAAGAGTGATTTAAACTTTTATATCACTATTGATAAAAAGTGACAGTATGAAAATGTGATAGTTGTCACATAATGTAAATGATGTAATTTATTAATCCAATAATTCAATTTAAGATTGATTAATATCAAATAAATCAATGTGATTAGACAATAAGATTTAGAAAACTTTATTGTATGGACATTGTAACAAGGCAATTTAATCGTTTTAAATACCAACGATATAGGAATATCAATATCGAGAAAGAAAAGGGGGCCGTCTATGCAAAAAATGTTAGTTAAAAGTATTATGCTGTATTCTTTATTATGTGCTCAAGCATTCGCCGTAGAAATAAAAGATGTAACAACACATCCTAATGACTATTATCTTACTGAAAATCAAGCTCCTGATAGTTTACAATTGTTACCACCACCTCCTTCATTTACCAGTGTTGAATTTTTAAGAGATAAAGCCATGTATGATTGGGGTAAATCGATGCGTCATACCGAACGAGGAAGACAAGCTTATATTGATGCTGACTCTAGCAAGGAAAATGTCACTCAGCAATTTTCAACGTCGTTTGGTTTTGATATATCTGCTATCAAAACACCCGAAATTTATAAATTGATTACGACAATGAAAGAAGATGCTGGTGATCTGGCTACTCGTTCGGCGAAAAATTATTACAATCGTATCCGACCATTTTCGTTTTTCAATGAGCCCACTTGCCGACCAGAAGACGAAAAAACGCTGTCTACTAATGGATCTTATCCCTCAGGACATACAACAATTGGTTTTGCTATATCGCTGGTGTTAGCTGAAATCAACCCACAACGTCAAAATGAAATTTTAAAACGAGGTCTTGAAGTGGGTGAAAGTCGTGTTATTTGTGGATACCATTGGCAAAGTGATATTGATGCGGCTAGAGTGATGGCGGCGAGTGTGGTGGCACAACTGCATGCTAATGCCCAGTTTAATCAACAACTGGCAAAAGCCAAAATGGAGTTTAACCGCTTAAAAACCAACCAACAAAATAAAAAATAATAAGAATTATCGAAAAATATGATTCGATTGTAAATCCAATGTTTATCAATTTAAGGCTGATATTGGCTGTTTCGTTAAACAACCAATATCCAGCTTAACAATCATAACGCTTTAAATGAGATATCCGGTAAAATCGCTTCACCTTGCCAATATAATTCACTGGCAAGTTGCCCGGCAATTCGACAATAATTTTCAGTAAATTCACTGTCTGGATGACTAATAACTGTTGGCGTTCCTGTATCAAGGTCTTGTCGCAACATTTTATGCAGCGGTATTTGCCCAAGTAATTGAGTTTGATATTTTTCGGCAAGCTGTGCCGCACCACCTTCACCAAAAATTGCCTCGTGGTGCCCACAATTTTCACAGATATGGTAGCTCATGTTTTCGATAATGCCTAGCGTCGGGATATTAACCTTATTGAACATTGTGATGCCTTTTTTAGCGTCGATTAAGGCAATGTCTTGAGGCGTGGTAACAATCACCGCAGCAGTAACAGGAATACTTTGCGCGAGTGTTAATTGAATATCTCCTGTCCCTGGTGGCATATCAATCACTAAATAATCAAGTTCAGGCCAAAGCGTGTCTTGCAAAATTTGCAATAATGCTTTGCTTGCCATTGGTCCTCGCCATACCATTGCTCCATCCGAATCGACTAAATAGCCAATCGAGTTACTGGCTAATTCATAGGCCATAATTGGTGTCATATGTTTATTGTCGGGAGTAAGTGGCTGTTGTTTTTCGGTTCCTAACATGGTAGGTATAGACGGGCCATAAATATCGGCGTCTAAAATACCAACTTTGGCGCCTTGTTTTTGCAGTGCAAGCGCAAGGTTAATCGCGGTTGATGATTTACCGACTCCTCCTTTACCAGAGCTAATGGCGATGATGTTTTTAATGTTTTTTATCGCTTGTTGATGATTTGCTCGTTTTAGGGTGGCAATATTGAAATCAATTTGCCAATTCACTTGTTTTATACCGTCAATTTCGAGTAATTGAGGTGTAATGGTTTTTTTCAGCTCTTCAAAAGTGATTTGCCATGCAAAGGGCATCGTTAAATGAATATGCAAAGTTTGATTTTCCATTTTACACTTTTTAACTGCACCTAATTCGATCAAATTTTTTCGCAAAGTAGGATGAGCAAAATTTTCAAGAATCTTTTTGGGTTCCATGGTGATTAGCCTTCATTTTTTATCTACGGTTTTATCTGCTTTTATGCTGATTTGTATAATTATCATGCTTATTTAAGTAAAATATTGAGAACAGCCAAATTATTTTATGCTTTCCAAAATGTCGTGAGTCATTAGTTTGCTGATTTTTCTGAATCTGGAAAGAATTTTTATTAAATTATGGCATAAATCTAGCGATAATCCCATGTTTGATGTACTATTCCCGACATTATGTAATAAAAGGTATTAAATTGACATGACAACAAAACGCAAAATATTAGTGACTTGTGCACTTCCTTATGCAAATGGTTCAATTCACTTAGGACATATGCTAGAACATATTCAGGCTGATGTATGGGTACGCTATCAACGAATGCGTGGCAATGAGATTTACTTTATTTGTGCAGATGATGCGCATGGTACGCCAATCATGCTTAAAGCCCAACAATTAGGGATGACGCCTGAACAGATGATTGCAGAAGTTAAAACTGAACATCAACGTGATTTTGCTGGATTTAACATCAGTTATGACAATTACCATTCAACGCATAGTCCAGAAAATCGTGAGATATCTGAACAGATTTATAAAAAGCTAAAAGCCAATGGTTATATCAAAACAAAAGTAATATCACAATTATTTGACCCAGAAAAACAGATGTTTTTACCTGATCGGTTTGTGAAAGGCACGTGTCCACGTTGTAAAGCCCCAGATCAATATGGTGATAACTGTGAAGTTTGTGGTGCAACTTATAATCCAATTGATCTCATTAATCCTCAATCGGTTATTTCTGGCGCAACCCCAATAATGAAAGACTCAGAGCATTTCTTTTTTGATTTGCCCGCTTTTTCAGAAATGTTACAGGCATGGATCCGATCGGGCACATTGCAAGATCAAGTTGCGAATAAAATGCAAGAGTGGTTTGAAGCAGGATTACAACCTTGGGATATTAGTCGTGATGCTCCTTATTTTGGTTTTGAAATTCCGGATGCACCCGGTAAATATTTTTATGTTTGGTTAGATGCGCCAATAGGTTATATGGGATCTTTCCTTAATTACTGTAATAAAAATAATAAAGCGATATTTGATGAGTTTTGGAATAAAAACTCAACGACTGAACTTTATCATTTTATCGGTAAAGATATTGTCTACTTCCATAGTCTATTTTGGCCAGCAATGTTAGACGGTAGTGAACATCGTAAACCTTCCAATATTTTTGTTCATGGCTATGTCACGGTTGATGGTGCAAAAATGTCAAAATCACGTGGAACTTTCATTCAGGCAAGTACTTACTTAAAACATTTAGATCCAGACTGCTTGCGTTACTATTATGCAGCGAAATTGTCGCCACATATTGATGATATCGATTTAAATTTGGAAGATTTTGTCCAACGTGTTAATAGTGATTTAGTCAATAAAGTTGTTAATATTGCTTCCCGTTCGGCAGGCTTTATCAGCAAACGTTTTGACGGTAAATTGTCTGATAATCTTGCTGAGCCAGAACTTTATGCTTTGTTCATTGAAAAATCAAAAGTAATTGCTGATTATTTTGAACAACGTGAATCCGGTAAAGCAATACGTGAAATTATGGCACTGGCTGACGAAGCAAATCGTTATATAGATGAAAAAGCGCCGTGGGTTGTAGCAAAACAAGAAGGGCAAGATCAAGCATTACAAGATATTTGTTCAATGGGTATTCATCTATTCCGTATTTTAATGACCTATTTAAAACCTATTGTGCCAGCATTAGCGGAACGCACTGAAGCATTTTTAAGTAGCCAATTGACGTGGGATTCGATTAATCAACCTTTGACCGGACACAATATTAACAAATTTAAAGCCCTATTTAACCGTATAGATATGGATAAAATTACTGCTATGATTGACGAAACAAAACAACAAGCTGCATTAGCGACGCCAGCTAAAGAAAAAGTCGCTGAACCGATTGCTGACACGATCAATTTTGATGATTTTGCAAAAGTGGATATGCGTGTTGCATTAATTAAAAATGCATGTGTTGTTGAAGGATCAGACAAATTATTGCAACTTACACTTGATATAGGAGACGAAACTCGTAATGTCTTTTCAGGCATTAAAGAGTTTTATCCTGATCCTCAAGTTTTAGTGGGCAGATTAACGATTATGATCGCTAACTTAGCGCCTCGTAAAATGCGTTTTGGTATCTCTGAAGGCATGGTACTTTGTGCAAGTGGTAAAGATGATAGTGAAGGCGTTTACTTATTGTCACCTGATAGTGGAGCAAAACCGGGTATGCGAATTTCGTAATTAATTGTTTTCTTTTTTTACATCTTAACAAGTTAAAACGCTTGTTAAGATGTTTAATTTTTTTAACGTGTTTTGTTGTAAAAGTTTTAAGACTTTTGATTTTCAGCCGCATTGCCAGAATAAGGTAAAATGCTATCTTTTAATGTAAATGAAAAATCTTTTGTGCTAATTTCTCCGATGATGTTGTCGCTATCATATAGCGCCATTAAAAAACCAGCCATTTGCTCTGCTGTGTGATATTGGCTGAAACTTTTATTATAGTCATATTCATTGACATTATTCGCTTTTTGACCGAATTCAGTTTGGGTTGCCGCAGGGGCTAAGACTTTAGCCGTTAATTTCGCTTTTGCTTGTCTTAATTCTTGCGCTAAACCTTCAGTAAAAGCATTAACATAGAATTTAGTCGCACAATAAGTGACAGCATTGGGTACAATTGTGTATCCACCTCGTGAAGAGATATTAATTATTTGTGTGCCAGATTGATGGTGATATTTATGCACATACAGCGTTGATAGAATTGTTAAGGCTTCGATATTTAAATGTAGCATAGATTGTATTTTATCTAAATCTTGATCTTTAACACTTCCGTAATGCCCAAAACCTGCATTATTTATCCATGTTTCAATATAATAGCTATCTAATTGTTTGAAGAGTGAAAAAACATTATCGGCTTGCGACAAATCACAAATTTTAATGATGATTTCCAAATTTGGATTTAATTCGGCAATTTTTTGTTTCAATGTTTCTAGTTGTGATTCTCTTCTTGCTATCAATATAAGGTTTTTATTTCGTTTAGCAAATTCAATTGCAGTGGCATAACCAATGCCTGAACTTGCGCCGGTAATTGCAGTGTATTTTTTAACATGATTGTTCATTTTTTTTCCTTTTAATTTCTTAATAAAGTAATTGTTATGTCGGTTTTTCCATAGACTATGGAGTAATTTTCTGTTTATTGGATTTCTATGCTTTAACTAATTGATTTTGAATAAAACACAGTTTATGTTGGTTAAGTTCACGCCAATCACCAACTTCAGGATATAAAGCTAGTTTTGATAGAACCAAATACCCTTTGCGCAAATTATTAAAATATAAAGGTGTTTACTTTTTACGTCATTATTTAGGATAACAAGCGATCTTCAATTTGTTGTATTATTCAGTTTTGAATCTATAACGTTATCTTCAATAGAAGTTTAATTGACAATACCTGTTTATCTCGTAGTAAATTTTATGTTTTCACACCCAAGATGATTTTGTTTTATTATCTTTATAAAATAAGGGATAATAAATATTATAAAAATTGATTTATTAACAACTAGGAGTTGATAATTTGGATCTATTAAAGTGTATGGAAGCATTTGTATTGACGGTGAAAACAGGATCGTTTGTGTCTACGTCAGTATCATTGAATACTTCACCTCAGATGGTGACTAAATACATTGCTTTTTTAGAAAAACACTTAGGATTAAAATTACTTAATCGAACAACACGCTCGCAACATCTTACCGTGTTTGGCAAACAGTATTATCAACGGTGTTTGTTAATTCTTGCAGAAATAAAAGAGACGAAGATATTAGCCCAACAATTTATTGAAGAGCCAAAAGGTCGATTAAGGATTAGTGCACCTGTCAGTTATGGACACTATAATTTAATTCCGGTCATTAGCCGTTTTATGAAACGCTATCCTAAATTAAACATTGATATTCAATTAAGTGATCGCTATGTTGATATAGTAAAAGAGGATTATGATATTGTGTTTCGTATCGGTCAATTAAATGATTCCGGTCTGATCGGACGCAAACTTAAACCTTTTCAACTTATATTTGCTGCTTCGCCCAGTTATTTGATGCAAAATGGTGTACCAGCTGTTCCTGACGATTTAAAAAATCATCAGTGTTTAATTTATCAATATGTGAATCGAAATAAAAATGATTATGTTTGGCCATTTACGATGAATGGCAAAGCCGTCAATCTTTCTATTTCTGGTTCATTACAATCAAATGATACTTCAGCATTAGCGATTGCCGCTATTGAAGGTTTGGGGATAACGATGTTACCCGAACCGATGCTTAATGAGGCGATAAAACAAGATAAATTATTACCGATATTACAAAATTATTTACCTCCCGCTCGGGA
The DNA here is from genome assembly GCF_046635785.1 of Gilliamella sp. CG16. NCBI lineage: Bacteria > Pseudomonadati > Pseudomonadota > Gammaproteobacteria > Orbales > Orbaceae > Gilliamella > Gilliamella sp. CG16. The sequence goes on along the minus strand of NZ_JBIDFL010000001.1, from coordinate 284,389 downwards.
AGTCCATATGCTTTATACTGCTGACAGGCAACCGCTAGCTATAATGAAAATGTTTATTGAATTCGTGGTTGATACGATGTCATGAAAATCATCAAATGATGTTATGATCAGACTTGATTTAAGATAACTGCTATAAGGCAATAAAAAAAGGCGATAAAATCGCCTAAAGTCAAACAGTTATACTTAAAGATTATTGTATTGTTGCTAAGGTACTGACTTCATTACCAAGCATATTATTTAGATAGACTAAATCGTCTGCGGTTAATGTACCAACAGCATATTTAAGTTGTAGTAAATTTATTAGATAGTTATATTTAGCATCTGATAAATTTCGTTTAGAGCTATAAAGTTGAGTAGTTGCATTCAATACATCAACAATAGTTCGAGTTCCTACTTGATAACCTGAATTCGTCGCTTCTAATGAGCTTTCAGCTGAAACAACCGCTTGTTGATAAGCTTTAATCGCACTAATTGACGAAGAAATATTGTTATAAGAAGAACGGACTTGATTGATTACACTGCGATTAGTACTTTCAAGCTTTTCACTCGAACTAACGTAGTTGTGTTGAGCTTGCTCAACTTTAGATTGCGTAGCGCCACCTGAGAAGATAGGTAAATTTAAACTTAATCCAACATAATTATTACCCGAATAAGATTTTCCTCTTTGACCCCCATTAGTTGCAAAATTATCCCCATATCTATCGGTTTTATTTAGATTTGTTGATGCATCTAAACTTGCTGTCGGTAGGTGTCCTGCTTGTGATAATTTGATTTGATCACGAGCTATTTCTTGGTTTAATTTCATTGTTAATAAATTAAGATTAGACACTTCAGATTGTTTTAACAACGAATTAATTGAAATTGGCGCTTCGGTTTTAAACATTTTGGTATTAATGGTTGCTAAATTTGAATAGAATCGACCACTGACCTGACGTAAGTTTTCGATAGCGTTATTCAAATCGTTCAATGCATTAACTTGTTGAGCAAGCGTAAGGTCATAATTTGCTTGCGCATTTTGCACATCGGTAATTGCTACCAAACCAACTTGATGTTGTTGTTTGGTTTGTTGTAATTGACGACCAATTGCTTTTTTCTGTGCATCGATAAAGTTTAATGCCTCAAGTGCTTTAAGTACATTAAAATACGCAACTGAGGTATTTAATATAAGCGTTTGTCCTTGATATTGATAAGCTATATCAGCAATACTAGCTTGCTTTTTAGTGATATCTAAAGCTTTCCAATTAGAATAATTAAAAATACTTTGTGATAAGCTTACTTGATAAAGGTTCCCACTTTTGGATTTTACACCACTGGTATCACGACGCCCATGAGTTACACCATAAGAAGCACTTAAACCAATTTGTGGTAATAAGCTTGCTCGTGATCCAGAAATTGCTGAATATGCCTTTTCTTTTTCAGCTAATGAACTGCTTAAATCAGGATTCGTTTCCTTAGCTTGTTCATAAACCTGAACCAAATTTTCGGCAAATACAGAGTGGCTTAGCGCTAAGCCGATTAGAAAGGTTAAAGTTTTTTTCATCAATTTTCTCTTTAAAACATTCAAATATAATAGTATTTTTAATTTGCATAATTTTAACAGATAAATAGGATATAGTAAGCATAGTTTGTTAACTATTCGCACTTTTTATTAAAATTAAGACTAAAATTGAGAGTTTCTATGAAAATTAATAATGATCCTGTTGTGTTTAACAAGAAAGATGTGTTTAATTTGACTAAACGCGTTTTGTATAAAGGCTTTTTTTCTTTAATTGAATACCGTTTTCAATACCGTAAATTTGACGGCACCAAAAGCGATGTCGTAACGCGAGAAATTCTGGAGCGGGGACATGCTGTCGTGTTATTAGCTTACGATGTTAAACTTGATAACGTAGTCATGATAGAACAGATTCGTATTGCTGCTATCGAAACTCAGGATAGTCCGTGGTTATTAGAACTTATTGCTGGCATGATGGATCATGAAAATGAATCTTATGAAGAGGTTGCAAGGCGAGAAGCGATGGAAGAGGCAGGTATAACAATTGGACGTTGTAAGCCGATTGTAAGTTATTTGGCTTCACCGGGAGGATTAACGGAAAAACTTCATATATTAGTTGGTGAAGTAGATTCCTCAACTGCTATGGGAATTCATGGATTGGCAGAAGAAAACGAAGATATCAAAGTGCATGTAATTAGCCGCAAGCAAGCTTATCAGTGGGTTCAAGAAGGCGTGATTAATAATGCGGCATCAATTATTGCGCTTCAATGGTTACAGCTCAACTATAAATCATTAAAAGATGAATGGATATAATCAATGGCAATGATCACATTTAAGTTTTTCTTTCATAAAAATGTGATCCATTTTACACTTTATAAATCTACTTGAATTTATAATAAAAAATATTTAGTCTAGCCAGCTTTGCTATCCTTTTTTTGGGGATTTGATTATCTCTAATCGTGTATTTTGATAAAATGTTGAGGTCAATTTTGGGGTCATTTTTAACGCTTCCAATCATAAATAGAAATTACAGTAATATTTTACATATTACCGATACACATCTTTTTGCTAATGACCAGAGTAAATTATTAGGTATTGATTCAAATGCTAGTTTTCGAACAGTGATAAGAGAAATAGAAAATAGAAAAAGCCCGTTTGACTTAATAGTGGCAACAGGTGATTTTGTTCAAGATGGATCTAAACAAGCTTATCGTCTTTTTGCCGAGCAAATACAAAAATTTAATTTACCTTGTGTTTGGTTAGCAGGCAACCATGACAATTATCATGATATGCATGAAATTTTTGCTGACTATCAACTCGCTGAAAATAAAATTGTTCTTCTAGGGGATAAATGGCTTTTAGTGTTGCTTAATAGTCAGGTTGTGGATCAAGCCTATGGTTTTTTACCCCAGTCAGAACTTGAATTTTTGCAATGCACATTAACAAGTCATGATGATCGTTATGCTTTTGTGTTTTTGCATCATCATGCTATTGAGTCAGGTTGTCACTGGTTAGATCAACACATATTAAAAAACAAACATGAATTAGAAGAAATTATTAAGCATCAACCCAATATAAAAGGCGTAGCTTGGGGACATATTCATCAAAGTCTGGAATATATTTGGCACGGCTGCAAAGCGTTTTCTACACCTTCCACTTGCGTACAATTTATGCCAAAATCTTATGATTTTAAATTATCCTATGAAGCACCAGGATGGCGAGAAATCAAGCTTTCAATAGATGGAACAATTCAATCCAAGGTTCATCGTATTGCTGACAATTGTTTTCAACCAGATATGTCACAAAATGGCTATTGAATTAGATCCGATTATAACATTAGTTTTAAAAAATTAATTTTTTATAGCAACGGTGCAAAAAAATAAAAAAGTCGTTCAATAACACGTTGCCAAATTGGGCGTTTTTTCCATTCATCGATATTTACGATATCTGAGTTAGATAAGTATTTATGTAAAAGCTGAGATAATGATTTAGCAAATTCAGCATCATCAATAACTGTAGTGATTTCAAAATTGAGCCATAAACTACGCATGTCTAAATTTACGGTACCCACTAAACTAAGTTGATTATCAATTAACACACTTTTGGTATGTAATAAATTATCATTAAATTGATAAAGTTTGACACCACCTTCTAGTAATTCAGAGAAAAATGCTCGACTAGCCCATTTGACCATAAGTGAATCATTTTTTTTCGGAACGATAATAATCACTTCAACACCTCGCTGAGCAGCTGTCACAACAGCGTGTAATATATCATCGCTAGGCACTAAATAAGGGGTAGTAAAAATAATTTGTTCTTGCGCTGAGTATATTGCGGTTAACAGCACTTGATGAATCATATTTTCAGTATAACCCGGCCCTGAAGCAATTAATTGCATTATGTGTTTTTTCTCTTCGGGCGGTTCGGCAAACTCAGTAATTTGCGGTAATGCTAAGTATTTCCCCGTTTCAAGCTCCCAATCACTTGCATAAATTGCACCCATTAACGTTGTCACTGGCCCATTCATTCTTACCATGATATCTACCCATTCGCCAATGTGTTTATTTTGTTTAAAATAGCGAGGATCCACGATATTCATACTGCCAGTATAAGAAATATAATTATCAATAATGGCAACTTTGCGATGTTGACGTAGGTCAAGACGTCGGAACATAAAACGTAACAGATTTACTTTTAACGCTTCGATAATTGTAATGCCTGCGTCACGCATTCTTTTACTTGCTTTGGTTCTGATAAAATGGCGACTACCTGCGGAATCAACCATTAAACGACAGGTTACGCCTCGTTTGGTTGCGGCAATCAATGCATTCTCAACATCATCCGCTCTACCGCCTTCGTTCCAGATATAAAAAACCATTTCAATATTGGATGTTGCATGATTGATATCATCGATTAAACGATCGAATATCTCATCTGTTTCGCTAAGTAACTCTATATGGTTACCATTAATACCATCGAGGCCGGTTTGGTGCTTACAAAGTTGAAAAATCGGTTTACTGACTTGACTAACATTACGGGTAAAAATATCAGGAAAATCTTCAAGTCGATTAATAAATTTAGCAATTGTAGGACGCATTTGTTGCGCACGTTTTACACGTTGTTGACCTAAATGGGCTTCCCCTATGGCAAAGTAGAGTATGATTCCAACAATTGGTAAAATATAGATTATTAACATCCATGCAATAACGTAGGTTGTCGGTCTGCGTTTGAAAACAATACGCAATGAGGTTGCTACAATAAGCAACCAATAAGTTAGAAAGATCAACGAACTAATTAGAGTATGGAATGAGTATAATTGCATATTGCTCAACTATTGTTAAGATTTAATTTGCTAATCGGGTCTTTGTCGCAATCGAAGTTTTGAAATATTTCTGGTAAAGGTTTTGGATTATTATGCTTATCGACAGACACATAGGTAAATACCGCATCAGTAATACAAAAACGCTGTGTTGTATCATCAGTATCAATTAATTTTTTGATCCAAACTTCAATAGCAATTGTCATTGAGGTTCTTCCTGTTTTTATACAACGAGCATAGCAGCAAACTACATCACCAACCATAGCGGGTTTATGAAAAGTAATGCTACTAGCATTAACAGTCACTACTCTGTTTTTAGCAATCTCTTTTGATAAAATACCACCTGCAAGATCCATTTGAGACATGATCCAACCACCAAAAATATGTCCATGAGGATTGGTATCCGAAGGCATAGCAAGTGTTCTTAGTACTAATTGTCCTTTAGGACTTTCAATATTTTGTCTCATATTTAAAGATGCTCCTGCATATGCTATTTACTTTCTAGATCTTTTTTATCAATATTTTTGAAAATATAAATTCCTGAAATCAAAGATAATAACAATGATAAAATGGGTAAAATAAAAACCTTAAATTTCCAAAAAAAGTTATCAGACATATAATAAGTTGCAATCAAACTGAACGTTCCACAAAGTATAAAAAAGACTATCCATATTAAATTCAGTTTATTCCAAATAATGTCATCTAATTGTAACTCTTTGCCTAACATTTTTTGAATTAAGTTTTTCTTAAATATAGATTGACTGATTAATAGAACAGATGCAAATAAAAAATTAATAATTGTTACTTTCCATTTTATGAATATCGCTTCTTTTGTGGCGAGCGTAATACCACCAAAAATCATCACCATCAAAAAGGAAATTAATTCTACTTTATCAATTTTTTTGTATAAAATTATTCCAATAACAAGTGATACACATGATGCAATCATTAATGCTTGAACACCAACAAAAATATCATACATTGTCAAAAAGACAAAAAAGACAACAAGTGGGACAAAGTTTAAAAGCTGTTTCATTTTAATTATTAACCTAACAGAAGAATTACGATAATTTGAAAAGTAAAAAAAGCCTATAAAATAGGCTTATTTTTTGGTATGAAGTTCTGGGTGTTTTTTGCAATTACCGGAATCACAATGACCATAAAGATACAAACTATGGAAAGTTAATTTTACGCCATATTGTTCTGCAATTTCTTTTTGTCGGGTATTAATAATTTCATCACGAAATTCAAATACTTCACCACAATCTAAACAAATTAGATGATCATGATGTTGTTGTGTTGCAAGTTCAAATACGGCTTTACCACCCTCAAAATTGTGTCGGGTTACGATACCTGCGTCATCAAATTGGTTTAAAACTCGATAAACTGTTGCAAGTCCAATTTCTTCTCCCATATCAAGAAGTTTTTTATAGAGATCTTCTACAGTAATATGTTGGCATGAAGGATCACGTAGTAACTCTAAAATTTTTAAACGAGGTAATGTAACTTTTAAACCAGCACTTTTCAGCGCTGCATTATTATCTCTATCATGATTTGTCATATTACATCCCAATATAGTTGATATAAGTTAATGATTATAAAATATGATGAACGAAAAATACATTAAATCATTAAAATAGATTAAATATTCATTTCTGTTTTTACTTGTTCAACCCAAGTAGAAATGCGTTCTTCTGTTAATTCTGGTTGACGATCTTCGTCAATTGCCAAACCAACAAAATGTGTATCATCAACTAAACCTTTAGATGCTTCAAAGTTATAACCTTCAGTTGGCCAATGCCCAACAATTTTGGCGCCTTTCGGTTCGATAATATCGCGTATTGTTCCCATTGCACTGCAGAAGAATTCTGAATAGTCTTCTTGATCTCCGCAGCCAAAAATAGCGACAGTTTTTCCGTTAAAATCGATTTGCTCTAAATTAGGAAAGAAGTCTTCCCAATCAGCTTGTGGATCACCATAATACCAAGTTGGAATACCGAAAATAAGGTAAGCATATTGCTCGATATGCTCTTTGGTGGCTTCTCGAATATCTAAAAGATCGGCTTTATCGTTACCCAAAATGAGTTGGATTTGTTTGGCAACATTTTCTGTATTGCCTGTATCACTTCCAAAAAAAATACCAACTTGTTTCATTTTTTTACCTTTACAATTATTACGATATTAATTTAGCTAATGAGTATATCATTGTCACTTATTATCAGCAATAATTCTCAATTACAATACCTATAAGATATTATTTACTACACAATTGATTAATCTTGGATTAGAATTGAGGCTATTTTAAATATTAACTTAAGTTGTGGAATTTGTTTATGAACTTGCATGAATATCAATCCAAATATCTTTTCAAGCAATACAACTTACCCGTACCAGAAGGGTTTGTATGTAACTCAATGGATGAAGTACAAGATACTTTAGCTGAATTAGCATCTAAGTCTGATTCAGGTGCTTGGGTTGCTAAATGTCAAGTTCATGCAGGGGGCAGAGGAAAGGCTGGTGGTGTAATTTGTACTAATGATCTTAATCAAATTAAACTTTTTGCTGAAAAATGGCTAGGTCAGCATCTTGTCACTTATCAAACCACATCAGAAGGTCAACTTGTTAATCAAATCTTAATTGAAAAAGCTTCCAATATACAGAAAGAACTTTATTTAGGGGCAGTAATAGATCGTAGTATTCAACGTGTGGTCATCATGGCTTCAACTGAAGGCGGCGTTGATATTGAAAGTGTCGCTGAAAAATCACCACATTTAATACATAAAATTGCACTTGATCCTTTAACTGGTCCTTGTGCTTTTCAAGGTAGAGAACTTGCCTTTAAATTAGGGTTAACGGGTAAACTTATTAACCAATTTGCTAAACTATTTGTTAATTTTGCGCAGTTTTTCTTAAAAAATGATGTGTCATTAGCAGAAGTCAATCCTTTGGTAATTACCGATGCCAGTGAATTCGTTTGCTTAGATGCTAAAGTCGTTTTAGATGATAACGCAATGTTTAGACATCCTGACTTAACTATTTTAAGAGATACCACACAAGAAGATAAACGTGAATCTATTGCCGCCAAACAAGGGATTAGTTATGTTTCGTTAGATGGCAATATCGGTTGTATGGTTAATGGGGCAGGTTTGGCAATGGCAACCATGGATATGATCAAACTTTATGGTGGAAAACCGGCCAATTTTCTCGATGTAGGCGGCGGTACAACCAAAGAGCGAGTCGCTGAAGCGTTCAAATTGATTTTATCAGATAAAAATGTCAAAGCGATATTGGTCAATATTTTTGGTGGTATTGTTCGATGTGATTTAATTGCCGATGGTATTATCAGCGCTATTAAAGAAATTGGGCTAACTGTTCCTGTTGTTGTTCGTCTTGAAGGTAATAATGCTCTGCTTGCCAGAGAAATTTTAATTGAAAGCCAATTAAATGTTATTACAGCCGAAAGTTTGACTGATGCTGCACAAAAAATTGTTGCGGTCGCATAATAATAGGAAGAGTGGGGAACAATAATTATGTCAATTTTAATCAATAACGCAACGAAAGTCATTTGTCAGGGATTTACGGGTAGCCAAGGTACCTTTCATTCACAACAAGCGATTGAATATGGAACTCAATTGGTTGGTGGGGTTACACCCGGTAAAGGGGGAACAACTCATCTCGGATTGCCGGTTTTTAATACTGTCAAAGAAGCTGTTGAAGCGACGGGGGCAACGGCAAGTGTGATTTATGTTCCTGCGGCATTTGGTAAAGATTCGATACTCGAAGCAATAGAAGCAGGTATTAAATTAATTGTTTGTATCACTGAAGGTATTCCTACTTTGGATATGCTTATTGTCAAAGAAAAGCTAAAACAGAGTGATACAATTATGATTGGTCCTAATTGTCCGGGTATTATTGTGCCTGATGAATGTAAAATTGGCATTATGCCTGCGCATATTCATCTAGCTGGTGATATCGGTATTGTGTCTCGATCAGGGACTTTGACTTATGAAGCAGTCAAACAAACTACTGATATTGGACTAGGTCAATCTGTTTGTATTGGTATTGGTGGTGATCCCATTCCAGGCAGTGATTTTATTTCTATTTTAGCATTACTTGAGCAAGATCCGAAGACTAAAGCAATTGTGATGATTGGCGAAATTGGTGGTAGTGCGGAAGAAGAAGCTGCTGAATACATTAAAAAACATGTTAGCAAACCAGTTATAGCCTATATTGCCGGTATGTCGGCACCAGCCGGCAAACGCATGGGGCATGCAGGAGCAATTATCTCGGGTAATAAAGGCACTGCTGAAGAAAAGGTAAAAGCATTAACTGCTGCTGGTGTAGTTGTAGTTAGTAGTCTTGCTGAAATTGGTAATGCGGTAAAAAAAGCAGTTTAAACAGTGTTTTTTTTGACATTAATCAATTTTTATTCTTTAAATATTGATGTACAATATTGCGATATATCTTTATACACTTTGTGGGCATATTAAAGGAACAGGGAGCAATTATGTTAGATATAGTAGAACTATCGCGTCTCCAGTTTGCACTCACGGCAATGTATCATTTTATTTTTGTACCATTAACGCTAGGTTTAGCGTTTATGCTAGCAATTATGGAAACGGTATATGTTGTTAGTGGTAAGCAAGTCTGGAAAGATATGACTAAATTCTGGGGAAAACTGTTTGCTATTAACTTCGCTGTTGGTGTAGCAACAGGTTTAACAATGGAATTTCAGTTTGGTACTAACTGGTCTTATTATTCGCATTACGTCGGCGATATTTTTGGGGCACCATTGGCAATAGAAGGGTTAATGGCCTTTTTTCTAGAATCAACAATGGTAGGGTTATTCTTTTTTGGTTGGGATAGATTAAGTCGCGGTAAACATCTTCTTGTGACATGGTGCGTTGCATTCGGGTCGAATTTTTCTGCACTATGGATTCTCGTTGCTAACGGTTGGATGCAGTTCCCAATCGGTTCAGATTTCAATCCAATCAACTCTCGCATGGAAATGGCAAGTTTTTATGATCTGATCACCAACTCTGTTGCACAATACAAATTTGTGCACACTGTCGCAGCGGGTTATCTAACAGGTGCGATTTTTGTCTTAAGTATCAGTTCTTATTACTTACTTAAAAAACGTGATAGCGAATTTGCTAAACGCTCTTTTGCCGTAGCAGCTATGTTTGGTTTCATTGTATCTATTGTTGTCGCGATTATGGGGGATGAAGCCGGTCACGAAATGACAACCGTTCAGCCAGCTAAACTTGCTGCTATCGAAGCCGAATGGGAAACTCAACCCGCCCCTGCATCATTTAATGTTATTGCTTTTCCTTCTCAAAAAGATAAAGAAAATTTATTTGCGATTGAAATACCTTATGCAATGGGCATTATGACAACACGTTCATTGGATAAGCAAGTAACAGGGTTAAAGGACATTTTAGCCACTAACGAAATGCGAATTCGTAACGGTATTTTAGCTTATACAAATCTTGAAAAAATCCAACAAGGAAATCAAGATCCCGAGGTGCTTAAATTGTTTGAAAATAACAAAGCTGATTTAGGTTATGGTTATTTAGTCAAACGTTTTACTGATCGAGATAATTTAACGATTCCGGAAGCGACGGAAGCGCACATTAAAGCTGCCACAGAAGATTCTATTCCTACTGTTTGGCCACTATTCTGGTCATTTAGAATCATGGTTGGTCTTGGTGTATTAATGATCTTAGGAACTGGTCTTGCATTATGGACTACTTATAAAAATAAAATTGGTGAAAAACGTTGGCTTCACCGTTTATTATTAGTGTTCTTACCTTTTCCATGGATAGCATGTGAATGTGGTTGGTTTGTTGCTGAATACGGTCGACAACCATGGGCAATTCAAGATATTTTACCAACAGGTGTGGCTAATTCGTCGTTAACTCCAGGTGAAGTATTATTTACTATGATACTAATTTGTGGACTTTATACTCTGTTCTTAGTTGCTGAAATGTTCTTAATGTTTAAATTTGCACGTCTTGGACCAAGTTCTTTGGGGACAGGCAAATATCATTACGAAAAAACGCAACCAACTACAGAATAGGACAAAGGGAGTAAACACAATGATTGATTACGAAATTCTACGAGCGATTTGGTGGTTGCTAATTAGTGTTATCTTGATTGGTTTTGTTATCACTGATGGTTTTGATATGGGGGTTGGTATTTTACTCCCTTTCATAGGTAAAACAGATACTGAACGCCGAATTATGATAAATGCTATTGCGCCTCATTGGGATGGTAATCAGGTTTGGCTAATTACGGCTGGAGCTGGGATTTTTGCTGCATGGCCATTTGCTTATGCTGTGTCGTTTTCGGGCTTTTACATCGCAATGATTTTGGTTCTATGTGCATTATTTTTTAGACCAATAGGCTTTGATTATCGCAGTAAACTTGAAAATTCAAAATGGCGTGGTTTATGGGATATTGCAATCTTTATTGGTAGCTTTGTTCCTGCTCTTGTTTTTGGGGTGGCTTTTGGTAATTTATTAGAAGGCGTTCCATTTAGATTTGATAATTCTTATCGTGTCTTCTATGATGGAAACTTCTTTGGTTTGCTTAATCCGTTTGCTTTATTAACCGGTGTGGTGAGTTTGATGTTGTTTGTTGCTCATGGCGGCACTTGGTTGCAAATGAAGACCTCTGGTGAATTATATTTAAGAGCCCGAAAAGCAACTCAAATATCTTGCTTAATTTTAGTCATTACATTTATTTTAGCGGGTATTTGGGTCATGTTTGGTATGCATGGTTATGAAGTGGTCAGCACGATAGATCATAGTGTCACGTCACAGCCATTAAATAAAGTGGTATCCACCGAATCAACATGGCTTAGAAATTATATGAATTATCCAATTTTATGGATTGTTCCTGTACTCGGTGTTGTTTTACCTTTACTCAACATTGTTTGTTCTGGGTTAAATAAAAATGCTTTATCATTTATTTTATCAACGTTAACTATTGCGTGTGTGTTATTAACTTATGGCATAGCAACGTTCCCATTCATTATACCATCAAGCATTATGCCTAATGCGAGTTTAACAATGTGGGATTCAACATCAAGCCAGTTAACACTTAATATTATGTTCTTTGTAGTAGTGATATTTTTACCCATTATCCTTTTCTATACTACTTGGTCATATATTAAAATGTTCGGACGACTTGATAAAAATCATATCGAAAATAACAAACATTCACTTTATTAAGGTATAATTATGTATTACTTTTTATGGTTTATCGGTCTTATTGCAGCTTGTATGCTTGCCGTTGTTACAGGACTTTGGGTTGAACAAACAAACAGCGAAAAAGAACCCAAAAATAGCAATTAATAAGCATCTCTATATTTTTAAAGGTGACAATCGTCACCTTTTTCATTCATCGTTAATTTAAATCATTAATATGTTACAAATGATAATTGTTTTCATTTGAGTAATTCTATATCATAGTGCAGCATATTTAAGATTTAGATATAATAAAACATATTGCTTTTAAAATATGTAAATACAAATATGAAAGAATTTAATTGGAGTGCCAGAGTTTATTATGAAGATACTGATGCTGGTGGTGTCGTATATCATGCCAGGTATCTTGCTTTTTATGAGCGAGCGAGAACAGAATTGCTAAGACAACTTGGAATCAGTCAACATAAGCTATTACAAGAAAGTATTGCTTTTGTTGTTAAAAAGATGGATATTAGCTATCACTTCCCCGCTCGTTTGGATGACCTGTTAACTATTAATAGTAAAGTTGATCAAATTCGCAAGGCATCTATAATTTTTAAGCAAACTATTATTAATGAGAACAATCAAGTGATTAGCAGTGCTGATGTTATTATTGCTTGTGTTGATATCACTAAAATGAAGCCATGTGGGCTTCCAAAGTCACTAGTTTTGGAGTTTATATAAGTGGAAAATCTGAATATTGTTAATCTGTTCTTACAAGCAGGTCTTTTAGTGCAATGTGTTATGTTGTTATTATTGATGTTTTCAATTATGTCATGGGCAATTATTTTTCAGAGAACTAAGGTTTTAAGGCAAGCCAAAAAGCAAATTGAACAATTTGATAATCGTTTTTGGGCAGCTGACGAGTTGAATGTTTTATTTGAGAAAGCAAAATCCAACAAAGATGAAATTACAGGTACAGAACATATTTTTTATTCAGGTTTTAAAGAATTTACCCGTCTATATCAAATCAATCCAAATATGCCAGAGGCCGCTTTAGACGGTGCATCTCGTTCTATGCGCCTTGCTATGAATCGAGAACTTGATAATCTTGAACAGCATATTCCTTTCTTAGGTACGGTAGGTTCTATTAGTCCTTATATTGGGTTATTTGGGACCGTTTGGGGAATCATGCATGCTTTCATTTCTCTTGGCGCAGCTAAACAAGCGACATTAAAACTTGTTGCGCCAGGTATAGCTGAAGCTTTAATTGCAACAGCAATTGGTTTATTTGCTGCAATTCCAGCGGTTATGGCATTTAATCGTTTATCGTTGAAAGTCAGCCGTATTGAGCAAAGTTATCTCAACTTTATTGATGAATTTTCAGCTATTTTACAGCGTCAAGCTGTGGCTGTCAGGAAATAAACTATGCGTAGAAGTTCACGTTTTTCAACTAAATCAGAGATTAACATTGTACCATTGCTTGATGTACTGTTAGTATTGGTACTTATTTTTATGGCAACAGCCCCCATTATTAGCCAAAGCGTTGAAGTCGATCTGCCTGAATCAACCGAATCTAAGACGGTTTCAGCTTCTGAAAATAAAACCATAATATTAGAAGTGGCAGATGTCGGGGTTTATACACTCAGAATCGATGGTGTGCCACAAGAAAGCTTACAGCAAGAACAGATCATTGCTGAAGTTAAGCAGTTATTAGCATTGAATGAAAAGGCGGTATTTTTAGTCGGTGGAGCTAAAAATGTACCTTATGAAGAAATTATAAAAGCTTTAAACTTATTACAATCTGCAGGTGTTAAATCTGTTGGTTTAATGACACAACCAATGTAAACTAGAATAAAACACATTAAAATGTCAGCAATGTCTAAAAAATCAAATTCAAAATTCAGTTTAGCCATAATTTTATCAATCCTGTTTCATGTGTTATTGATAATTTTTTTATGTTATAAAGCTATACAAGATGATAGTGATAATTACGGTACGGTCAATGGTCAATCGATTGATGCAATTATGGTTGATCCATCTATTATATCTGAACAATATAAAAGGCAATCACAAAGTCAGAAAAATCAACAGCAATTAAGGCAACAGGTTGATGAGCAAATTACAAAACAGAATCAGTTGTTGCAGCAAAAGCAACTGGAACAGCAACAGTATTTAAAGGATTTAGAAAAAGAGCGTTTAAAACTTGCTGAAAAACTTAAACAAGAACAGCTTGAAGCTGAGAAAAAAGCAGCACAAGAAAAGCTAGAGGCTGAAAAGCGAGCCGCTGAGGAAAAAGCAGCACGAGAAAAGCAAGAAGCTGAAAAGCGAGCCGCCGAAGAAAAAGCAGCACGAGAAAAGCAAGAAGCTGAAAAGCGAGCAGCTGAAGAAAAAGCAGCACGAGAAAAGTTAGAAGCAGAAAAAAGAGCTGCTGCAGAAAAAGCAGCACGAGAAAAGCAAGAAGCAGAAAAAAAAGCTGCTGAAGAAAAAGCGGCACGCGAAAAAAAGGAAGCTGCTAAACGAGCTGCGCAACAAAAGGCAGCAAATGATAAAGCTGTTAATGAACTATTAGGTGAACTTACGACAGGTGGATCAAGTGTACCAGCAACAAGAAAAGGTGTTTCTAACGGCGAATTAGATAAATATAAATTTTTAGTTAAAACCGCTATAAGTAATAAATTTATTAATCCAAATCGTCTTTATGTAGGTCAGCGTTGCCAATTACAAATTCAAATCGCACCGGACGGTCTATTGTTGGATCATAAAGTGTTGAGCGGCGATGATGCATTATGCCGTGAAGCCGTTGCTGCTACATTGTTAGCCGTAATTCCGGAACCTTCTCAAATACTTTATCCTGAAGTTAAAAAGATGATAATCAACTTTGAACCATAGTAAATATGGATTTTCAATTGATTTTACAATGTGATGTGAATCTCGATTATCCATTCATTCAATAAATTGACAACATCTTTGTATAAAAGATGTTGAAAACCAATTTATCATCCCAATATATAACCTATTCATTCCAAATTAAGATATTTATGTAAGAGAAGGAGCAGAATATGACAACAATTGTCAGTGTCCGTCGAGAAGGGCAAGTTGTAATCGGTGGAGACGGTCAAGTCACACTAGGCGAACGTATTATTATGAAAGGAAATGCACGTAAAGTTCGTCGTCTTTATAATAACAAAGTGATTGCAGGTTTTGCTGGTGGTACTGCTGATGCTTTTACACTTTTTGAATTATTTGAGCGTAAATTAGAAATGCATCAAGGTCATTTGACGAAGGCCGCTGTTGAACTAGCTAAAGATTGGCGAACAGACAGAATGTTACGCAAATTAGAAGCTTTACTTGCTGTTGCTGATGAAAGTGCTTCACTAATTATTACTGGTACAGGGGATGTAATTCAACCAGAAGATGATTTAATTGCAATTGGTTCTGGTGGACCTTATGCTCAAGCTGCGGCAAGAGCTTTGCTGGATAATACTTCTTTATCTGCACATGATATTGTACAAAAATCATTATCGATTGCCGGCGATATTTGTGTGTATACCAATAATTTCCAAACGATTGAAGAACTTAATTATTAATTTAACTGATTTAAGAGAATTATATTATGTCTGAAATGACTCCTCGCGAAATTGTAAGCGAACTAAACCAACATATTATTGGACAAGATAAAGCTAAACGTTCCGTTGCAATAGCGTTACGTAATCGTTGGCGTCGTATGCAACTAGATGAAGCACTCCGTCACGAAGTCACCCCAAAAAATATATTAATGATTGGTCCAACTGGTGTTGGTAAAACAGAAATTGCAAGGCGCTTAGCGAAATTAGCTCATGCACCTTTTATCAAAGTTGAAGCGACGAAATTTACTGAAGTAGGTTACGTTGGTAAGGAAGTCGATTCCATTATTCGTGATTTGACGGATTCAGCGGTAAAAATGATTCGACAAGAAGCGATGGAAAGAAATCGTAATCGTGCTGAAGAACTAGCTGAAGAACGGATTTTAGATGTACTTGTCCCACCGGCTAAAGATGGCTGGGGACAAGTTGAAAACAATAATGATTCTACAGCAAGACAAGCATTTCGAAAAAAATTACGTGAAGGTACGCTTGACGAAAAAGAGATAGAGATTGAAGTTGCTGGCGTTAATATTGGTGTCGAAATTATGGCTCCTCCGGGTATGGAAGAGATGACTAATCAATTACAATCAATGTTTCAAAATCTAGGTGGACAAAAAACCAAACCACGTAAGATGAAAATTAAAGATGCATTTAAACAGTTGATTGAAGAAGAAGCTGCTAAATTGGTTAACCCTGACGATCTTAAACATGAAGCTATCGAAGCGGTGGAACAAAATGGGATCGTATTTATTGATGAAATTGATAAAGTCTGTAAACGAGGTAATTCGTCAGGTCCTGATGTTTCACGTGAAGGTGTACAGCGTGATCTATTACCACTTGTTGAGGGATGTACTGTTTCTACTAAACATGGTGCAGTAAAAACCGACCATATTTTATTTATTGCTTCGGGGGCTTTCCAAACAGCTAATCCATCTGATTTAATCCCTGAACTTCAAGGGCGTTTACCTATAAGGGTTGAATTACAGGCGTTAACAACTGAAGATTTTGAGCGAATTTTAACTGAGCCAAATGCCTCGCTTACAGTACAATACAAAGCATTAATGGCAACAGAAGGTGTCAATATCGAATTTACGCCTGATGGTATCCGTAAAATAGCTGAATCTGCTTGGCAGGTGAATGAACAAAATGAAAATATAGGCGCTCGTCGTTTGCATACTGTGTTAGAACGATTAATGGAAGAAGTTTCGTTTGATGCAAGTGAGTTAGGTGGTCAAACTATTACTATTGATGCTAAATATGTAGGCGATCACTTAGATAAACTGGTTGCTGATGAAGATTTAAGTAAATTTATTCTATAAATAAATGTTTTTTATCGAATAAAAAAAGGTGAGTTAATCTCACCTTTTTTATTAACATCATTGATCGTCACAACAATCAATTTAACGTGCAGATCAAGCACTATTTTTTAAATAACTGACCTAAGATATCCGCCGCTTTTTGCTTCGATTTTGATTTAGAATCATCTTTTGAATTTCGATTTTCGAGTTTTTCTCGAAGTTTATCTAATCCTTGTTGTAGTTTATCATTAAGAACATCTTTAAAGACTTGGCTAATATCAATTTGATAATGAAGTTTTGTAAATTCACCATAAATTCGTAGTGGAATCGTTAATTGTTGTAATTTGGCAATGGTTTCACTTTTTCCATTCCAACCACCTAGCATTTTGACATTTAAATTGATATCGAGGTCTTTTTGAACTAGTCCTACTCTTCCCGAACCATTTATAATATCTAATGTTTCTGAATTAGCGGTTAATGTCGTGACATCCAAATTACCATTATTTATATTACCATTAGCAGAAATTTGATGAAACTCGGTGAATTTTTGTTGATTTTCGGTTGTCAGCACATCTTTACTATACTTCGCTGCCGCATTTTGAATGATATTTTGAATATTAATATTATCCAATCTAGCATTAGCTATGTTGATAGCAACGTTTCCTCGTAAACTGGATAACAAGTTAGCCGTGGAAATGGTGCTTGCTTCTAATTCTCCGTTTGCATTAAATACGCCTACTAAATCATTTGGTGTATTGATTTGATTAAAGAATTCATTTAAATCGATATTACTGATTTTACTGCTCAGTTTAATTAATGCATTCTTTTGTTTGCCGCTGGCATAACCATTTGCCGTAATATGCCCTTTGGCAAAATCAAAATTCAAGTTATTAAACGTTGCAATACCATCATTATTACTGATATCAGCATGAACATTATCAAGTGTTATTTGATTAGCAATGATTTGCCCAATATTTAACTTAGCTTTCGCATTGAAACTATTTAGGAAATCAAGTTCATTATTAGTTTTTTGAACTGTCGATACAACAGGTGTCGTTTGCTGTGATGGACTACTTTCATTATCGCTAGGCTTCTCTTTGGCCGTAATAAACGGATCTAAATTTAATTTATCAGCATTGAGATCTAACGCTAAATAAGGCTTGTTAGCTAAATTGAGACTAACGTTGCCTGTAAATGTATTACCATTAACTGATAATAGAAGATCTTGCGTGTTCACGCTTTGCGGATTTTTTTGATAATGTAAAACAGTTTTCAAATTACCTTTTATTTCGCCACTAGGGATGCCGATACCTGTTAACGTATAATCAAATTTTTTCAGATCGATTGTCGCCTGTTCAGGGTATTGACTTAAATCAATATTGGCATTTGCAACATAAAATAAATCCTGTTGATTTTTATCAACATTTCCTTTGAAATCAACATTGAGATTTTTATCCGCTTTTTGTTCAACCGTTAAGTTAATGTTCCTAAAATTAATTAGCGTATCTTTTTGTTGTAGTACTAAAGTGCTATCTGCAACTTCAAATTTGTTCAATGTGAATTGCCAACTTGATTTGCTTTGCTCTTCATTCTTTTGTTTATCTTCATTAGGTTTATGAGGTATATTGTTGGCGTTTTTTTTATGTGCCATTTCACCTTTGCTATCATCGGTAATATTGATGACAGCCGACTTAACAAAAACATTTTTTACTACCAACTTTTTCGAAAAAAGTGGTAGCAGTTCAACATCTAGTCGCATATTGTCTGCGGTCAAAATAGGTTTTTGCGCACCGGTATCATTCAGTTTTACCGAATCGGTTAATATACTGACTTGTGGCCAAATATGCCAACGTAAATCACCCTCAATAGTTAATTCATAACCTGTTTTATCTCTTACTTTATCAGAAATAAATCCTCGGAAATTATTAGGATCGACAAAAACAATCAGTGAAATGATCCCAATAGCTATAATCAGAATTAAAATAAAAAGAGTAACCAATATTTTTTTTATCATATTAGTGTTCCTATAGTAAGGTTATATGCTGATTTAGTCTTTATCAATACGACTGGCTACAGCGCCATGTTGGTCTTTATATTTTGCATCTTGTCGACGATTGTAAGGTCTCGCCGCTCGCCCTGTTAAAGTCTCAAAACTTAGGGCTCCGATAGTCATCCCAGGTCTAAGTGCTAATGGGATTTTTCCAGAATTAAAAAACTCTAAGACAATTTGTCCTTGCCAACCTGGATCAATACGGTGTGCAGTTACATGCACCATAAGACCAAGTCTGGCTAATGAAGAACGTCCATCAAGCCAGCCAACTAAATCATCAGGAATCGTCACAGATTCAAGTGTAACGGCTAATGCAAGTTCTCCTGGATGAAGGTAAAAAACATGACCTTCAGATAGTACTATTTCATCACTCATTACACGTTCTAATACTGCGGAAACTTCTTCTTTGGGTCCACTTAAATCGATATAGGGAGTTGTATGTTCTCGGAAAGTCCGAAATTGATTACCTAACCTGACATCAACTGTTGCGCCATTTATTGAACTTGGTGCTGGTTGAGGGGTTATTTTTAATTTACCGTTTTGTAAATATGCTTCAATATCTCGATCGCATAATCTCATGAGTTATCCTTAATTGAGCCTCTATCCTGCTATTTTAACAGTTTCTTGTTATGCCGTCGATGTTCGTAAATTAAGGTTTAATTACCCATGCCCGACCATAATGATTGTAGTATCCAGCAAGTTTACCTGCGTCATTTCCAACGCCAAGATAAAGGTCAAAATGATGGCCTTTTATGGCGCCTCCAACATCGAGCGCAACCATTAGACGAGTTTCTCGTCTACCACTATATTGACCATCCTCATCGAGTAATGGTAAATCCATTAACACCACCGAACCAAGAGGGACAAGTAACTTATCTGATGCTACCGATGCATTAGCAACCAAAGGTACAGTTGCTGCTCCTTTGACATCAGCATTGTATTGGGGCTTAAAAAAGACAAAGGAACGGTTTTCGGTTAGCAAGGCTTTGAGCTGTTTTTCAGTTTTAGTTGTTGCCCAATCTCTAATGGCTTGTAACGATATCTTTTCTTTTTCAATTTCACCTTGTTCAATTAAAATTCTTCCAATGCTGGAATAGCCATGTCCATTTTTACCGCCATAGCTGAAAAAGACCAAAGGTTCACCGTCTTCAAAATCGATATAAGCACTACCTTGTACTTCCATAATGAAGTTTTCAATTAATGAATTACTATAAGCAATTTCAAGTCCTTTACCAGCTAAAGCACCTTTATAAATCTGTTGTCGACTTGGTAATTGACCTTTGTAGTTAACCGGCATTTTATAAATAGGATATTTAAATTCTTTAGTAGGTTTATGTCTGGCTTTAATAATTGGGGTATAATAACCAGTTAAGTGCACGTTTCCAAATCCATCTTGACCTGCCATTTCATAACTATTTAATCCTACTTTGTGAAATTCATTAGAAGCAAGCAAGCCATTAATCCAATCATCAACAGCTTTATAAATATGTTCATTTTGTTTGTATAATGCGGGCGATGCGGTTTTTATTTGTTCCACCTGCATAATGTAGTCTGTTATGTTTACAGGCGTATCTAAATTTGGATAGCTGATATTAAGTGATAAGGGTAATCGCCCGTCCGAGTATTGTTGACCCTGTTTAATGGGTTTATCTTGACAGCTGGTTAACAGCGAAAGTGTAAAAAAGGCAATAAAAACAATGAAAAGATAATGATTAAGTTTTTTTTTCATCTAATTAGTTATTATCAATAATAAACAGTATTGAATATGCTACACAATTATATTATAAGAAACTACTCATAATTATTAACGGACAATAAAAAGTTTTCATAAAAAATCAGCTTGCGATTTAGCAATATTGAATTTATAGTCCTATATTCCTTAAAAAATCGAAAATTACGGAATAAAAGGTAATAATAGTGATGAGCAATACATCCTCAAACAATGACCTAAAACGAAACCTTTCTAATCGGCATATTCAGTTAATTGCAATCAGTGGTGCAATTGGTACAGGCTTATTTATGGGATCAGGAAAAACAATTAGCCTTGCTGGACCGTCGATCATCTTTGTTTACATGATTATTGGTTTTATCTTATTTTTTGTTATGCGAGCAATGGGTGAAATCTTGCTTTCCAACTTGAAATATAAATCGTTTAGTGATTTTGCCAATGATCTACTCGGCCCTTGGGCAGGGTTTTTTACTGGTTGGACTTATTGGTTTTGTTGGGTGGTAACAGGTATTGCTGATGTGGTTGCTATTGCCGGTTATGCACAGCATTGGTTTCCTGATTTGCAATCTTGGATCCCGATGTTATTAACCGTCGTTTTACTGTTAACACTTAATTTATTAACAGTAAAAATGTTTGGCGAAACCGAATTTTGGTTTTCAATGATTAAAATTATTGCGATTTTAGCTTTGATTGGTATTGGATTAGGATTAATTTTCACAGCATACCACTCAGATCAAACGAATACCACAGCTGCATTTTCGAATCTTTGGGATTATGGCGGATTTTTTCCTCATGGTTTTATGGGATTCTTTGCCGGTTTTCAGATAGCTATTTTTGCTTTTGTGGGAATTGAACTGGTTGGTACTACCGCCGCTGAAACAGTCGATCCAAATAAAAATTTACCTCGAGCCATTAATTCTGTGCCTGCACGTATTATCTTCTTTTACGTGTTTGCATTAATTATCATTATGAGTGTGACACCATGGTCATTTATTTCACCAAATAAGAGTCCATTTGTTGAGTTATTTACCCTAATTGGTTTACCAGCGGCAGCAAGCATTATTAATTTTGTGGTATTAACATCGGCTGCTTCGTCGGCTAATAGTGGTATCTATTCTACCAGCCGAATGTTATTTGGTTTGGCTAAAAAACAAGATGCACCAGAGCCTTTTGGAAAATTATCACGTCGTTCAGTTCCTGCCAATGGTTTACTCTTTTCATGTACTTGTTTATTCGGTGGTGTAGTTCTGATTTATTTAGTTCCTAATGTGATGGAAGCTTTCACCATAGTAACGACGATTTCCGCCATATTATTTATGTTTATTTGGTCAATGATATTGATATCGTATATGGCTTATCGACGTAAAAAAGTGAATTTGCACGAACAATCTCAATTTAAGATGCCAGGTGGTAATTTGATGTGCTTGGTTAGCTTGATGTTTTTTATATTTGTTATTGTCTTACTTACTTTTGAAAAAGATACTCGTCAAGCATTGATTGCAACACCAATTTGGTTTGTAATTTTAGGGATAAGCTATTTTATACGTTCGCTAAAACGTCAATAATTATTACTATAATGAGTAGGATGAATTCCTACTCATTGTCTGAAGATTAATCGGCTTTGTGGTGATCTTTTTCAGGCCAAATGATACTGGCAATAATACCGATAGCTAAAATGCCTAATACGATATAAAGGCTTGTTATAGGACTAATATCAATACCATGCCCAAATAAATGGTTACTTGCATTTAATGCTAATTTGATTGCTATAAAAAACAGTAAACAAATAACCGCTTTTCCTAAGTGAACTAAGTATTGTTTCATGGCTTCTAAAACAAAATACATGGTTCTGAGACCTAAAATTGCAAAAATCATGGCACTATAAACGATGAGTGGTTCTTGGCTAACCGCGATGACAGCAGGAACAGAATCAAAGGCAAACATCACATCGCTAAGTTCAATTACAGTAATACATAAAAAAAGCGGGGTTGCGTAAAAAGCTCTTTTAGGTAATTTGCCAATTAAGTTACTGTTTTCTGGTTTTGCAAGTTCTTGATCTAACTGTTTAGAGGTTAATAAAAAATGATGCCCGACAATTTTAGGATAAGCGGGAAAAATACGTTTTGCTATTCGATAAGCGAAATGGTTTGAATAATCTTTTATTTCTTCATTTTCACCTTGATTTTTTAACATCATCAAACCGGTAAAAGCAACAATAACGGAAAAAACGAGCTCCATCCAAGGCCCTAAAGCTAATAAACCTGTCCCAATGATAACAAAAATAGCACGGAATATGATGGCGCCTATTACTCCCCAATAAAGCAAGCGATGACGATAATTTTCAGGTACAGAAAACCATGAAAAGATAGCCATAATCACAAATAAATTATCAACAGAGAGAGCCTTTTCAAGTACATAACCAGTGATAAATAAGCTCGCTATTGCACTACCATGATGAAGATATAGATAAAGAGTAAATCCTAAAGCTACAGCAATCCAAAATAGTGACCATAATACAGCATTTTTTAAATTTATGGGTTTATCGTTATGATGTGCATATAAATCAATAACAATAGCTGTTAATGCTAATACAATAAAAACGATGACCGTTTCAATTGGAAAGCCTAATGAGTTGTGAATCATAATTTATCGCCTAATATGTAGTTATGTCATGATCTTTTAATAACAAAATTTAACTATTTTTACAGAACATATATATAAAAGTAGTTGAGTATATATTGATAGCAATAACAAAAAAAGATATATTTGTTTTCAATATCCCTTCCCATTAATTAAAATAATTTTGAGCTGATTTGATGAAAAATTTCAAAGTAGTAAGTTTTTTTATTATTTCTTTTTTTTCCGCTATATTGCAAGCTCAGTCAGTTGAGTCTTATGTATCTTCGTTACCCAAAGGTAGTGATATATCAATTTTAGTTCAATCTGTTGATGACAAACCAAGAACATTAGCTAAATATAAAAGCGATCAATTTAAACAGCCAGCCAGTACCCAAAAAGTGATCACTGCACTTGCAGCAGAACTTGAATTAGGAGCGGATTTTAGATTTGAAACTAAAATGTTAACTAATGGTTCAATTGCCAATAAACAATTAAATGGTGATTTGATTATTCAACTGAGTGGTGATCCAACTTTTACTCGTGGACAGTTAAAAAATATGCTGGCAAGTTTACGTGGGAAAGGGGTTGAAAAAATAACAGGAAAAGTCATTTTAGATACTTCTATATTTACCAGTCACGATAAAGCAGAAGGTTGGTCTTGGAATAATTTAACCGCTTGTTACAATGCACCGCCGTCAGCTGCAATTATCGATGATAATTGTTTTTATGTGACAATCAAACCGGGTAAGGTCGGTGCTAAAGCCTCTATTTCTGTTTCCTCAAATATTCCTGTCACGGTGACAGGTAATGTTAAAACTATAGCTAAAAACAGTAAAGATTTGAATGATAAATACTGTGAGCTTGATGCCAGTTATACTGACAAAAATCGCTATCAATTATCCGGATGTATTGCGTCAGGTTCAGATAAAATAGCATTAAAATTTGCTGTACTTAATGGTGTGGATTATTTTTCAAGTGTTTTGAAAAATGAGTTAAAACAACAGAAAATTTTGTTTAATGGTGCGATTTCAGCACGTAATGAGCCAATAAATAGCAAACTTTCATTATTAGTTTCAAGCCAGTCTGCACCGCTATCAGAATTGTTAACCGTAATGTTGAAAAAATCGAACAATCTGTACGCTGATGCTATCTTTAGAACAATTGGGGCTCATTACTTTAAAATTCCAGGTACATGGCGAAATAGTGGAGATGCGGTTAAACAAATTTTACTTAAAAAAGCTGGTATTGATCTCGAAAATTTGGTGATTGTTGACGGTTCAGGTTTGTCTAGATTGAATCTTGTCAGTGCAGACAAAATGATGGAAATTCTGCAATATATTTCAGCTCATGATCGCGATCTCAAAATTATTGAAAAACTTCCTGTTGCAGGGAAGGATGGAACATTACAATATCGCAAAAGCTTTAATCAACCGCCTTTTATAGAAACCATACGAGCAAAAACGGGATATATACAAGGCAGCTATAATTTAGCTGGATTTATTGAGAAGTCAGATGGAAAAATTATCGCTTTTGTTCAGTTACTTTCGGGGTATCATCCTGAAAGAAGGGATGAGCCTAAAAATAGTGCAATAATGCGTTTCGAATCTGAATTTTATAAAAAATTTGTGATTGGTGAATAAAAAATGATATTGGCACCTAGACAAAGGTGCCAAACCGTTAAACGCACTTATAGACTATCTGGTAAAAAACCACCGCTTTGATGTTTCCAAAGTTGAGCGTATAAACCATTTTTATTCAGTAATTCTTGATGTGTACCTTGTTCGATAATTTTTCCTTCATCCAAAACAACCAGTTTATCCATTGCGGCAATAGTTGATAAACGATGAGCTATAGCGATAACAGTTTTGCCTTCCATTAGTGCATATAAACTTTCTTGAATAGCTTGTTCAATTTCTGAATCTAATGCACTGGTTGCTTCATCAAGTAATAATATTGGTGCATTTTTTAAGATCACCCTAGCAATGGCAATGCGTTGCCTTTGACCACCCGATAGTTTTATACCTCGTTCACCAACATGAGCATCATAACCGGTTCTACCATTAGCATCGATTAATGTTTGAATAAATTTATCTGCATGGGCTTTTTTAGCCGCATCTATCATCTCTTGTTCAGTAGCTTGATTATTACCATAAAGTAAATTTTCCCGAACAGTTCGATGTAACAAGGACGTGTCTTGTGTAACCATACCAATTTGCGCCCGTAAGCTTTCTTGATTAATCTCGGTAATGTCTTGTCCGTCAATAAGAATTTTACCTTGTTGTAAGTCATAAAAACGTAATAACAGATTAATTAATGTTGATTTTCCGGCGCCAGAGCGTCCAACTAACCCTATTTTTTGACCGGGCTTAATAGTTAAATTGAGATCGTTAATTACCGAATTTCGAATCTTTTCATCGTAAGTGAAATAAATATTTTTAAACTCGATTTTTCCATCAGTCACATTTAGATTTTTGGCATTGGGTTTATCAACAATGGTTGTTGCAGTTGAAAATGTATTCATACCATCTTTCACAACCCCAATATTTTCAAATAAAGCTGCAAGCTCCCACATAATCCAATGTGATAAACCGTTTAAACGAAGCGCTAATGCTGTGGTTGTTGCAATAGCACCGATTCCAACTAATTGATTTGTCCATAACAGCAAGGCAACACCAGTCGTTGATAAAATAAGTAGAATAGATAGTAAATGATTCACGATTTCAAAACTGCTGACTAGTCGCATTTGTTTATTGACAGTAATCAAAAACTCATCCATAGACTCTTGGGCATACTTTGCTTCATTACCGGCATGAGAAAACAGTTTAACCGTCATAATGTTTGTATAAGCATCCGTTACACGTCCAGTCATGGTAGAACGAGCATCTGCTTGCATACTTGCAACTTTACTTAAGCGAGGAATAAAATAGTACATGGCTAAGCCATAAAGGACACACCACCCAAAGAATGGCAGCAATAGCCAAGGGGCTAATTGACCGATTACCGCAGCCATAGTTATAAACGAAATCAACACAAATATTAAGATATCAGCAACAAGAAAGCAGGTATCTCTAACGGCTAATGCAGTTTGCATAACTTTTGCCGATATTCTTCCGGCAAACTCATCTTGAAAAAAACGCATACTTTGATTAAGCACTAGTCGATGTAAATTCCAACGCATTCGCATTGGAAAATTTCCCGCTAAACATTGATGCTTGATGATTGTTTGTAATCCAATAATCAAAGTGCTGGATAAAATGATTAAGGTTAAAATTAATAGCGATGTTTTTTCTTTTTGCCAAATCTCATTAGGTTCGACAATCGCAAGCCAATCCACCACTTTGCCAAGGGCAGCGAATAGAAAAGCTTCAAATGCGCCACTGAGTGCACTAAATATAATTAAAAGCAGCATGAATATTCGAGTGCCTTGGGTTGATTGCCATATAAAACCTAGAAAATTTTTAGCTGCTGGTTGCGGTTCACTTTTAGGATAAGGTGACACCAATTTTTCAAAAAATCGATACATAATTGACCTAATTATTTGCTATTTTTCATTAAATTGAATCGTTGATATTAACATTGCGAGTAGAATGAATAGAGTTAGATATCCTAAAACTGATGGATAGTTATGAAATTTAACAACATTTTACTACCTATTATTGCAGATTCTAAAAATATTAAAAACTAAAGCAAGAAAGAGTTCATTTTATATTCTTTCTTGCTTTTCAATTATATCTTGAATAACGATATTTGCCTATTTTTTGACTAAAAAATATCTTTAATAATTTGTACAACTCGACCCACAAAATGGTACTTATCAAAATTTTCTTTAGAGACTTCAATGGTAGGGAATTGGTTATTGTTACAAATTAAAACCCACCCATTTTGCGTTAATCGAACTTTACGTAAAAAGGTAATATCTTCATATTCAACTAAATAGATTGCTCCATCAATAATTTCAACGATTTCCGTATTAATAATTAAACCATTATTATTGTTGATTTCAGGCGACATGAGATCCCCTTTAGCCCAATAAATGATTAATTTTTTGATATCTAATCCTCGATGAGAAGCCCAACCTTCAACAACGGGATAGTTCATGACAGGAGGTGTTTCTCGAATATATCGTTGTGATTGCGCTTCTTCTTTGGTTGGTAACTGTTTTTTATAGACGGGAATACGGTATATATTCTCGTTGTAGACATCTGCTTCATCTTCTTTAGGATCTAAAACTTCTAATTTATAGCCTGTTGCCAGCCAGTTATATGAAACATTGCATTTTTCAGCAATCACTTCCAGACGTGTCAAAGATGGATAAGTTTTTCCTGATAAATAATCTCTGATCACTGTTTCAGACATATCACATTTTTTAGCGAAGGCGGAGACAGATAAACCTTGCATTGAGCTATGTAATCTTTCTTTAAATGTTTTTACATTTTTATTTTTAATCATATTCATTTCTGATTTGTTTCTCCTATTACATCCGTTTTTCAAATTATAGTAGATATTTTATAAGTTTTACATACAACATTAAATGAAAAGCTAATATAAAAAAGTAATTTTTTGTAATTTTGTCTGAATTGTTCGTTTTATAGCAAGTTAATTATATCAATTTGCGTATTAAAAAATCAAAATATAGTGTTTTTAAAAAAATATTTTATTTTTGTTTTTCTGTTGGAATTTTGTTTATTTCCACGAGAAAAAAAGATTTTTGTCTGCTTTTTAAATGTTTTTTATTTTATATTTGATATATGTCAAATTAATTTATTTTCATGAGTTACTTACGTTAAATTTATTTATTTATTGATTTTAAAAGATTTAATTCTTGTTTTTGACCTTTTTCTTTTAAAATTTAAAATAAATAAAAAAACAAATAAAAACGTTGACTGAAACGAAAAAAAATGGATAATAAGCAGTGTAAGGATTTTTCATTGTTTTCTTTCCTTATATTCCTTATATTTCATGTTGGCCTGTATATTTATATGCAGGTCTTTTTTTTTGCTTAAACTTCTTATGAAATCATCCCTTAAAAGGTATAATGTATAAATATATATACCATTTGTTTACAATTCTATTGTTAGACGAATTAATAAAATTTAATAAAGAGGATTTTATTATGTCATTTAGTATCCCACATCTTTTAGTCTTTCTTGCTGTTGTCGTCTTGTTATTTGGTACTAAAAAACTACGAAACTTAGGATCTGATTTAGGTTCTGCGCTGAAAGGGTTTAAAAAGGAGATGAGTGAAGATATTGAATCTAAGAATGATCCTAAATTAGATAATAAATAATTGAGCTATGAGTATTCAATTTGATGTCGCCATTGTTGGGGGTGGCTTAGTAGGTTTGGCAACGGCTTGTGCTTTAAGTCATTATGATTTGAAAATTGCCATTATTGATAAAAATATTCACCAACATGAAAGTTTGCCAAAGGATAAGATTGGGGTCAGAGCTTCAGCGCTAAATGGTGCTAGCCAGCGCTATTTTGCTCAAATTGGTGTATGGAATGCACTTTGCTTAAGTGGTCGTGTGCAAGAGTTTACTGAAATTGATGTGTGGGAAAAGAATGGAAAGGCTCATTTATCAGCACAGGCTAAGGATTATGGTTATCAAAATTTAGGTTATATCATTGAAAATCACGTTATGTCTCATTATTTATATCACTATGCTTTAGCTAGTAACAACATAACGATTTATAGTCAAGAAGTGATAGATAGTGTATTCGATGATAATAGTGCTTTTTTGACCTTGGCAGATCTGGTTACTTTACCAGCGAAACTTATTATTGGTGCAGATGGTGCAAATTCATGGATTCGTCAGCATGAAAATATTTCGGTTTTAGAACGTAATTATATTCATCACGCACTCATTACAACCGTTGAAACCGAATATCCTCATCATGCTTGTGCAAAACAAATTTTTTATCCCAATGGTATTGTTGCCTTTCTTCCCCTTTATCATCCTAATAAAAGTTGTTTAGTATGGTCAACTAAACCTGATAATGCAGCTAATTTAGCTTTGTTATCTGAAACCGACTTTTCTCATCAATTATTTCAATTAACAGGTGATAAAGTAGGTCACTGTCAGTTAATTAACCCAAGAATGATTTTTCCATTAAAAGCACGCTTTGCCAAACAGTTTGTTAAGCATCGTTTAGTTTTGGTAGGCGATGCAGCGCACACAATTCATCCTTTAGCCGGGCAAGGCGTCAACTTAGGTTTTCAAGATTCGGCCTTGTTAGTGTCGACGATAAAAAAATTAATTGATGCAAATCAGGATATTGGCCTGGTCGGTAATCTAAAATCATTTCAGTTTACGCGTCGTAAAGATGCGGTGGTGATGTTAACTGCAATGCAAACTATTCAAGATATGTTTAATGGGGATAATTTATTTAAGAAGGCACTAAGAACGGTAGGCATGAATACTATTGATTATTGTTCTCCATTAAAAAAACAGTTAATTAAATATGCCATGAAGATATAAATTTGCTAATGTTTATTATCCTGTAGCGTGTGCTACAGGAAGTAAAATTTTAGCTTAAGTTATTTAAAGGCGATTTGATAAGATGCCGGAACAAATGGCGATGAAGGAATACGCAAAGGCCAATAAGGATCATTGAGTAAGCCTCGACCAATTGCTATCAAATCTGCATCACCTCGGCTTAAAACGTAATCGGCTAAGTAATGATCTTCAAGCATACCAACAGCTATTATTGGTAAATCTATCGATTGTCTGATAGCGCTAGCCAAGTAAACTTGATAACCGGCATGAAAATCAGGGGTGTTTGCTGGATCAAGTTGTCCGTCACCGCCACCACTCACATCTAAAACGTCAGCGCCCGCATCTGCAAAACGTTTAGCTATTTTGCATCCATAATCAATACTATATCCATCTTTACCATATTCTTGCGCTGAAAACCGAATAATTAACGGCATGTCAGGTGGCATTACCGATTTAGCGGCTTTGATAACTTGTTCGCCAAATAGTAGCTTATCTTGACCATATTCATCGGTTCGTAAATTGGTTTTAGGTGAACTGAATTGATGTATTAAGTAACCATGTGCGCCATGGATTTCAATTGCATCGAAACCAGCTTCAACGGCCCGTTGGGTTGATTCTTTAAATTTTTGAATAATGTCAGCGATTTCGTCTTTTGATAATTCTCTTGGCATTTGATATTGCCACTGTTTATTGGCTTCGTTAACGCCGTCATAAAGAAGGGGAGAGCAAGATACCACATCATCAGCTCCCAACGCTTTACGCCCTGCATGGGCAATTTGAATGGCTATTTTGCCATTTTGGGCGTGAACGGCATCAACAATGCGTTTAAACTGATCACGTTGTTCATCATTCCATAAGCCTAGACAATTTGGCGAGATTCGTCCATTTGGTGCAACATTCGTCATTTCAACAATAATTAAACCAACGCCCCCAACAGCTCTTGAAACATAATGAATAAAATGCCAATCATTTGGTAAACCATCTTTAGCTTGATATTGACACATTGGAGGCATAACAATACGATTTTTTAATGATAATCTTTTAATCGTAAAAGGCGTATTTAAATAAGATATTTTAGCCATATAGAATTCCTTAAATTATTGGTGAACAATAGATTCTCAACTTTTTGTGAAGAATAATTAAGCTATAATATCGCTAATTTAACCGATAGTTAACCAACCGATCAATTTTAAGCTCATTTAATCAATCATGAATTCAATTGCTTCAATAAATTGTAAATGGGTGTTGCTAAGCCAATTTTCGCATTTTCTGTTGTTAAGTTATACCAATAGCCATTACTTTCATCTAAACATTTCGTGTTGTTAACCATGATGCAATGAATCGGTATGATATCTAAATGAAAATGGCTAAAAGTATGGCGAAAAGAAATCAATTGTTGTGGTGGAGTTGTTTGAATTCCACAATCGTTTAGCCAATTGATTAATGCTTGCTTTGTAGCAAATTGTGGTGGGCAATATAAACCGCCCCAGATACCCGATGGCGGTCGTTTTTCAAGCCATATACTCTGGTTGTATTCTAGCATCAAAAAATAAGCCGATTTTTCAGGAGTTGTTGTTTTCGGTTTTTTGGTAGGATATTGTTGCCAACTGTTTGTTTGATAAGCGATACAATCACTTTGTAGTGGGCATAAGTTACATTTAGGTTTAGTACGAGTGCAAACCATTGCGCCTATATCCATCATCGCTTGATTAAATTTTGCTACATCATGCTTTGGTGTGACCTGTTCGCTCAATTGCCAAAGTCTGTTTTCAATGCTTTTATTGCCAGTCCAACCTTCAACAGCAAAAAAGCGTGTTAAAACCCGTTTTACATTACCATCTAAAATAGGGTAATGTTGGTTTTGAGATAGCGACAAAATTGCGCCAGCAGTTGACCGCCCAACACCGGGTAAGGCAACGACATCATCAAATAAAGTAGGGAAGTGACCTTTAAACTTGTCAGTAACCATTTTCGCCGCTTTATGTAAATTACGGGCTCGAGCATAGTAACCCAATCCAGTCCACAAATGTAACACATCATCAATCGGGGCGTGTGCTAAATCGGTTATCTTCGGAAAATGCTCAATAAAACGATTGAAGTAGGGGATGACAGTTGCAACTTGAGTTTGTTGGAGCATCACTTCAGACAACCAAACATGGTAAGAACTTTTTTCAATTTGCCATGGTAACGTTTTTCTGCCGTACTGTTCATACCACTTGAGCACGGCATTTGAAAATTTTTGCATAATGTCAATAATATATTACATGAGAGAAGAAATGGAATCACTTGGATAACAGCCAAGCACTTTGGTGTATAAGGTAATAGCTGAAAGTTCCTTAAGTGCGGTTTGCATTTCATGAGAATTTAGATTACCTTGTAGATCGATATAAAACATCTCTTCCCATGGCGTACCATGGATTGGTCGAGACTCCAGCTTTGTCATGACAATGTTGTGATTGCGCAATACTAGTAATGCATCAACTAAAGCCCCAGCTTGTTGACCTGTTTTCATTAGGATAGTTGTTTTAGCAGGTATCTGATTTGAAACGTCAACAGGTTGTCGAGCTAACACAATAAAGCGAGTGATATTTTCTTTTTGATTAGCAAAATCATGTTCAAGTACTTGTAGTCCATATAATTCACCGCCATCTTTGTTCCCCATTGCTGCAACATTTGGCTTATTGAGGCTTGCTACCATCTCCATAGCTGACGAGGTACTATCGCAATAGACAATTTTCCAATGAGGTGATTTTTCTAAAAAGTTACTGCATTGTTGAAATGGTTGTGGATGACTATAAATAGTGTCAATTTGCTCCAGTTTGGCATCAGCAATAGCAAGTACGCAGTGATCTATAGGTAATGAAAGTTCACCAATGATATGTAAATTGGTTTTTTGTAAAAGATCATAAACTTCATTAATCGAACCAGAGCTTGAATTTTCGATAGGTAAAATACCAAAATCCACCACTCCTTTTTCGACTTGCTCAAAAACATCTTTAAAGGTTGAACAACTGGATTCCGTCATTTCTTCAAAGTGAGCACTCGCATAACGTCGCGCAGCAGAGTGGGAGTAAGAGCCTTTGGGCCCTAAAAAAGCAACTTTTGCCGTCGCTATGGTGTTGTGATTAAGTTTTTCTTGTAAGATCTTTTGTTGTAGTAGAACGGAATCTTCAATAATAACCTGATATAGACGTTTTATTAAAATATCATCAAGATGATAGTCTTTTCCTTGATGAATAAGTGAATTGATTAATGAGCGTTCACGTTCTAAATCACGCACAGGAATGTT
Organism: Gilliamella sp. CG16; assembly: GCF_046635785.1. Classification (NCBI taxonomy): domain Bacteria; kingdom Pseudomonadati; phylum Pseudomonadota; class Gammaproteobacteria; order Orbales; family Orbaceae; genus Gilliamella; species Gilliamella sp. CG16. The sequence continues at coordinate 251,277 of NZ_JBIDFL010000001.1, read as the reverse complement.
GGCTTCAATTTTTGTTTGAATGACTTGTGTTGAAATTTGGCGACGTTTAGCTACAAGCTCTAATAATTTCGCATCAATTTCATTAATTTTATCTCGCAAGGGTAGTAAAGGATTAACAGTCATTTGGCTTAATTAAGTAAAAAATAGATGTGTAATATTATAACAAGCTAAAAAATAAAGGCACTATCAAAGTGCCTTTTAATTTATTTGTGATCATCTATTTTCTAAACTTGCTCTTCCAGTACGGCTCCTTTGATGCTATCAAAGGCTCGGCGAGATTCCCCTTTATGCTGAATCTTATTGAGTTGTTTTTCGAGTTTTCCAATAAGATCATTAATTGCTGCATACATATCAATGTGTTTAGCTGAAGCAACTAACGGTGTGCCTTTGGTTGCAATGGTGGCATCAATAATAAATCCATCAGGTTCCTTCGATAATATAAAGTGAGGGTTGATTAACAGTGCTCTCCATTTATCTAGTTTCGAAAACTTATCTTCAAGATAACGACGAATTGCAGGAGTAATGTCCATTTGTTTACTGGTAATACTTAACGTCATGATTGACCTCCACTATGTTTACTAAAAAGTTTACTAAAAAATTCGCTAACAAATTGAGCTAACTCAATGGGGGATTTCTACCTCTACATTGGCAAATTATTGCAGTTTCGTCAATCAGTTATTTATTTATTCTGTAAATTTTGTGATTAACATTCAAAATAATTTCTGCTGATTTTGATCAATCAGATTTCAAATCTGCATTTTGCCATCTTTTTCCTATATACTGTTAACTATTTGGTTCTAATAGGAACTCGATACTTTTTAATGAGGATATTGTGAATTATTTAGATAACGTGAAGATTGTTTTAGTTGAAACTTCGCATACTGGTAATATGGGTTCAGCCGCTAGAGCAATGAAAACAATGGGATTAACGCATCTTTGTTTGGTTAACCCAGTAATAAAACCAGATTCTCAATCTATTTCTTTAGCAGCTGGAGCGAGTGATATTATAAAACAAGCCCAAATTTTTTCATCTTTGGATGAGGCGATTGCAGATTGTCGGTTAGTGATCGGGACTAGTGCTCGTCCTCGCAGTTTACAGTGGCCGAATTTAACACCAAAAGAGTGTGGCGATAAAATTATTCAAGAAGCATCTAATAATGATGCAAATGTTGCTTTGGTTTTTGGTCGTGAACGAGTGGGATTAACTAATGAGGAGTTGCAAAAGTGCCATTATCATGTTGGGATTCCTGCAAATCCAGCTTATAGCTCATTGAATTTGGCGATGTCAGTACAAGTGCTTTGTTATGAAATACGAATGTCGATGTTAAATATTGATTCTGTTTTAACTGAACAAGAGGCTGATATAAATAGTATTGAGTTTCCCAAAGATGAAGACATCGAACGTTTCTATCAGCATTTAGAACAAACTTTGTTGAAAACTGAATTTATTAATGCTAATCACCCCGGTCAAATTATGGGGCGCTTACGTCGGTTATTTACTCGCGCACGGATTGAGCAACAAGAGTTAAATATTTTACGGGGTATTTTAACGTCAGTGGATAAAAAATTAAGATAGATGATTATCAACACCCATTTTTTAATGGGTGTTTAAGCTTATATCATCAACTTTTTTTGCGCCAAGTCGTGCCATTCGCACCATCTTCAAGCACGATATTCATAGCATTTAGTTTATCTCGGGCTTCATCGGCTAACGCCCAATTTTTACTGGCGCGGGCTTCATTACGTTGTTGAATCAAAGCATCAATTAAGGTGCTATCAACATCGTCTTGTGATTCGCCTTGTAAAAATTTGACTGGATCTTGTTCTAATAAACCTAGAACAGCGGATAAATAGCGTAATTCGGCTGCCAATTCATTGGCGTGCGCCATATCATTTTCCGCTTTTGCTTTATTAATTTCACGCGCGAGATCAAATAGTGTGGAATAGGCTTCAGGTGTATTAAAGTCATCATTCATTGCTTGACAGAACTGACGGTAATAATCACTGTCTGGTGTGGTATGAGGATGATTAGGATCGGTATCCCGTAAAGCTGTATATAAACGCTCTAGTGCCATTCTGGCTTGTTTTAGATTTTCTTCACTATAGTTGAGTTGACTGCGATAGTGACCTGACAATAAGAAATAGCGAACTGTTTCTGCATCATAATGCTTTAATACATCACGAATCGTGAAAAAGTTATTTAGTGATTTTGACATTTTTTCTTGGTCAATCATTACCATACCCGAATGCATCCAATAATTTACATATTGTCCATCATGAGCACAAGTTGATTGAGCAATTTCATTTTCGTGGTGTGGGAACATCAAATCAGACCCACCACCATGAATATCAAAATGATTACCCAATTGGTAGCTATTCATTGCTGAACATTCAATATGCCAACCAGGACGACCTTTACCCCATGGTGAATCCCAACTTGGTTCATTTGGTTTAGACATTTTCCATAACACAAAGTCCATTGGATTGCGTTTTACATCAACAACATCAACACGGGCACCCGCTTGTAATTGTTCTAAATTTTGACGAGATAAAATACCATAATTAGGATCACTATCGACGGAAAACATTACATCGCCATTATCAGCAATATAAGCATGGTCTTTTTTTATTAACTCTTCAACCAATTCAATAATTTGTTGCATATGTTGAGTTGCACGAGGTTCAACGTCAGGACGTTTAATATTCAATGCATCAAAATCAGCATACATCTCTTGTAACATACGTTCGGTTAATTGTTCACAGGTTTCGCCATTTTCAAGGGCTCTTTTAATGATCTTATCATCAATATCGGTAATGTTACGGACATAAGTTAAGTCATAACCTAAAAAACGCAGATAACGAGAAACAACATCAAATGCGACAAAAGTGCGCCCATGACCAATATGACAAAGATCGTAAATCGTCACCCCACAGACATAAAGTCCGACTTTATTGGGGTTAATGGATTGAAATACTTCTTTTTCTCGAGATAATGTATTGAATATTTTAAGCATTCTAGTTTACTATTTATTAATAAGTGATTTTGGAGATTAATATAACAAAAATCGCCATACGACGAAATTACTTATTAACATCTTTACAACGAAAATGAAAGGAATCTAATTTATGCCATTCGGTTTTTTGATGCTACAAGCGTAGGTTTAAAAGCGGTGAGTATGGTAACTGATGCTAAACCAAAAAATAAAATTCATTGAATTATCGATAAGAATTATTTTGATAATTGCATTAATTAATTGGCGGAAGCAATCCGCCAATTTTGATTTGAAACGAATTTTTTATCTGAAAAGACGATAAAGATAGATTAATAAAATCGCCCCTAATACTGAGATAAACAAACTTGGGAAATTGAATCCAGTGACGCTTCCCCAGCCGAAGAAAGTACTTATATATCCTCCTACCAAGGCTCCCGCGATACCGAGTAAAATGGTTTTCACCACCCCAACACTGCCTAGAGGCATGAAAAATTTAGCAATCCAACCGGCAATTAATCCTAGAATAATCCAACTTATAATACCCATGATAATTTACCCTTATTTTGTTGTATTTAATGTTAGTTTACAGATGTAGTAAATTGAATTAAAAAAAGTAATACACTTTTTAAACGTATAAATTACTAATAACAAAACTAGATGAAGATTGATGACAATTGATAAATAGAGAACAGTTTTATGAACGTACGGCATAAAATAATTTAGCTATATTCTATAATTTTTTTTATTAAATGTTTAGATATTTTATTAAGCTTTACAATTTATTTTTTAGCTTAGTATGGAATTTAGTTTGAACTTAGCAGATAAAGAGGAAGAGATTATCTTCCTCATAGAGAGTATTATTCAAAAATTGTTTTGTGGAGAATTTTAATGATGTCTTCCGCATCATTACTTCTTGATAATAAACAAAGGTTATGCGTGCTAGCACCGTAACAGCAAAGTCGAATGATAAAATCATCTAAGACACCAAACACCTCTTTAGCTATACCCTTGGTTGATGTCAGTTTATTACCAATGATGGCTATTAAAGCTAAATCTTCTTCAACATCGACATGGCAAAGTGTGGAAAGCTCATCAAATAGTGCTTTAGTTAATAAACTGGTGCCATTGGTGTTAGTTCCTGTCGTATCAATAGTTAATGCAATGCTGACTTCTGACGTTGTGACTAAATCAACAGAAATATTATGTTTAGCCAGTATAGTAAACACATTCGCTAAAAAGCCTTGTGCATGTAACATATTTAAACTAGTTAACGTAAGTAAGGTTTGTTTGCGGCGCAGTGCTAATGCTCTAAATGATGGCAGATCTGATTTGATGCTATTAGTATTATAAACAATTGTTCCGCCTGCTTGTGGCGCTTTACTTGACCCGACAAATACTGGGATATTGCTTCGAACAGCTGGCACCAGTGTTGCAGGATGTAACACTTTAGCACCAAATGTCGCCATTTCCGCCGCTTCAGCAAAAGAAATTTCGTCAATACGTTTAGCGGATGGCGCAATTCGAGGATCGGTAGTATAGATACCGGCAACATCTGTCCAAATATCGATTTGTGTTGCATTTAACGCTTCACCAAGCAAAGCGGCAGTATAATCGCTACCTCCTCGACCTAAGGTAGTGGTTTTACCGGTGCTTTCAGAACCAATAAATCCTTGTGTAACAATAATGTTATTGGCATACAATGATTTTAAATGTGCACAACAGAGTTGTTTAATATCTTCAATTATTGGTGTGGCTTTACCAAACTTATTATCCGTCCGCATGACTTTACGCACATCGAACCATAACACATTTTTCTGTTTTTCTTTCAATATTTCTACAAAAAGTTTAGAAGACATAATTTCGCCATGACTGACAAGTTCGTCGGTTAGGGCGGATGATGTAGCGAGACTAGCGGCTTCTGATAAAGAGGCAATATTAGCAATTATCTGATCTATCTCAGCACGTAATGTAGGATTTTGAGGAAGTTGTTCTAAAATACTATATTGAATAGATTGAATTTTCGCGATGTGTTGTGCTCTTACTTCAGCATCTCGCCCTTCAGCTAAAGCTACTAATAAATTTGTAATACCTGCAGAGGCAGATAATACCACAACTTTGACATTCGGATTGGTGACAACGATATTTGCACTGTTTACCATAGATTGGTAATCGGCAACACTGGTACCACCAAATTTAGCAATTACAAATGATGTTTCCATGAATTCCTCATATTAAAAATTATTATTTTTAACAGAGTTAGAGCGAGGTCATGACTTATTTACCGTTAAGGAAAATGAGTAAAACCCTGAAGCGCTCCACCTGTTAGGGTGACAACCCAAGGGATTCAGCCCTTGCAGTCGATCTAACTGAGTTCTGGATTATCAATTAAATCTCGGCATTACATCCCCTCAATCATTTATTAACGGTTCCAGCCCCTAAAATAATCTACCTGAGTAATGCGCCTCTTCGTTCTTGTGATTTAAATTACAAAATCAGTGTGTATAGAATTAACGATTCTGTTAATTGTGTCAATAGGTTAAATATTAAAAATTCAAATAATAACAGAAAAGTTAACTGATCAGTTTTTATAATTCCTGTTCAAATAGCTCAAGAATAATTTGATATAATTTTTTCACCGTACATCCTTTCGTTGGTGTACTGAAAATTGTATCATCGCCAGCAATGGAACCTAAAATACCTTCTGATTTTCCGATTGAATCAAGTAATCTTGCGATAAGTTGCGCAGCGCCTGGGCTAGTTCGAATGACGACCATTGAACTATTATAATCAATGTCTAAAACCAAATTTTTTAATGGGCTACTTGTCGTTGGAACACTGATTTCAGCGGGTAAACAATAAACCATCTCCGATTTGGCATTTCGTGTTCTCACGGCACCAAATTTAGTTAACATTCTTGATACTTTAGATTGATTAATATTGTCAAAACCTTGATCTTGAAGAGCTTGAACAATTTCAACTTGTGAACTGAATTTTTCTTGACTTAGCATCTCTTTAAATACGCGAGTGAAATCATCTTGTTTCATAGTGTTCCTTTGGATTAAATGTTTTACTGTTTTGACATTCAATTTTATTTATAAACATTGCTTAAAAGTTTAAAATCAATCAGATATAACAATATAGAAGTCAGAAGTTATCTTTTATTGCACAAAAACTTTTATCGAATGGAGAAATAAAAGCAGTTTATTTTATTAGATAATTATGCATCAAAGTTGCATAAAACTAAAGTTTCTATTTTACAGGTTTATTCGGTCGAAAAGCTTTAACAACATGTTCATGTGTTTCGATGTATGGTCCTTCTAATAGCTCAATACAGTAAGGCACACTGGCAAAAATACCATTTACAATCACATTTCCAGCATTATCTTTCACACCTTCTAATGTTTCTTGAATAGATTTAGGTCTGCCAGGTAGATTCAGAATTAAACATTTGTTTCGTATTGCACCGATTTGTCTGGATAGAATTGCAGTGGGCACAAAATGCAAACTAATTTGACGCATTTGTTCACCAAAGCCAGGTAAAATACGATCGGCTATCGCTATTGTTGCATCGGGTGTGACGTCTCTTAAAGCTGGCCCTGTTCCGCCAGTTGTCAGTATTAAATCACAATGTAATTTATCCACCAAATCGCATAAGGTTTGTTCAATTAACGGTTGTTCATCAGGGATAATACGCGGTAGGGTTTCAAACGGGGTTTTTAATGTTTTTGTTAACCAGGTAATTAAAGATGGAATTCCTTCATCTTCATATACACCATTAAATGCACGGTCTGATACCGAAACCAACCCAATCTTAATCATAATATTCTTTCCTTACTTAATGATTTATTTTAACTTAACTTAGTTTAAGCGTTTGTGAGTTGATTTTAACAAACATTAATCTTTTTTATGTTTTGTTAATGGGGTGCCATATAATCAATTCAAATAATGCTAAAAAGCTCTTTACAATGAATAATTATATTGTCAATATTAATTCACATCAAATAGGATTTTATAGCAATTTAATTATAAAATATTCAATTAGGATACATCCATGTCATCTATTCCTGCACTTGAGTTAATTGAACTCAAAAAAATTTATAAAAATGGTGTAGAAGCATTAAAAGGTATTAATTTAACTGTACAAGCTGGTGATTTTTATGCACTGCTTGGGCCTAATGGTGCTGGAAAATCCACTACGATTGGAATCATAAGTTCTTTGGTTACCAAAACATCGGGTCAAGTTAAAATTTTTGGATTTGATTTAGATAAAGATATTGTCAACGCCAAAAGGCAGTTAGGGTTAGTGCCTCAAGAATTTAATTTCAATCAGTTTGAAGAAGTACTGCAAATTGTTGCAAACCAAGGTGGATATTACGGATTACCCCGTAAATTAGCACTTGAACGTGCTGAAAAATATTTACGTATTTTAGATCTTTGGGATAAGCGTAATAGCCGAGCAGGTATGTTATCAGGTGGCATGAAAAGACGACTCATGATAGCAAGAGCATTAGTTCATGAACCTAAATTATTAATTCTTGATGAACCAACGGCAGGGGTTGATATTGAATTACGACGTTCTATGTGGGATTTTTTAAGAGAAATCAATCGTCAGGGTATTACGATTATTTTGACCACACATTATTTAGAAGAAGCAGAAATGTTATGTCGGCATATTGGTATTATTCAACATGGTGAACTCATTGCTAATTCCTCTATGCGTGATTTACTGGCGAATAGTCAATCTGAAACGATTATTATCGATTATTTACCATCCAGTCAGCCTATAGTTTTAAACGATTATGCATTTACCAATGTAGAGCCAGGCGTGTTGGAAGTTAAAGTCGATAAACAGCATGGATTAAATCAATTGTTTGAGCAACTTAATCAACAACAAATCAAAGTTATCAGTATGCGCAATAAAACCAATCGACTTGAAGAGTTATTTGTTGATTTAGTGCGTAATGATACTCAAACAAAAGGAGCCGATAATGAATAACTTATACTGGATAGCCCTAAAAAGTATCTGGCGTAAAGAGGTGATACGATTTTTAAGAATTTGGATTCAAACCTTAATTCCTCCTGTTATAACTATGTCGCTTTACTTTATTATCTTTGGCAATTTAATTGGGTCACGAGTTGGCAATATGGGTGGTCATAGTTATATGGCATTTATTGTACCGGGATTAATTATGATGTCGGTAATTACCAACTCTTATACAAATGTTTGTTCATCATTTTTTAGTGCTAAATTTCAACGTAATATCGAAGAACTTTTAGTTGCACCTGTTCCAACACATATCTTAATTTGGGGATTTGTTGGTGGTGGCGTTATTCGAGGTATTTTAACTGGCGCTTTAGTGACAATGGTATCCCTTTTTTTTGTGACTTATGAAGTTCATTCTTGGGTATTCGTTATTTTCACACTACTATTAACTTCAATACTATTCTCGTTAGCTGGACTGTTAAATGCAGTTTATGCTAAAACATTTGATGATATTAGTATTGTGCCAACATTTGTGTTAACGCCGTTAACTTATCTTGGGGGGGTATTTTATTCAATCACGTTACTGCCAACATTTTGGCAATGGGTATCTAAATTAAATCCTATTGTCTATATGATTAATGGTTTTCGTTATGGTTTTCTTGGTACCACAGATGTTTCGCTATGGATCACTTTTTCAATGCTTATCTTGTTTGTGGTGATTTTATATATCGCTGTGTGGCGTTTGATTGAAAGTGGTAAAGGATTAAGAAGTTAAGCAGTAAAAATAACACCGCCGACATAAGTCGGCGGATAAGTAGAACCGTTAAGTTTTATGTTAATGATTTGACAAATCAAGCAATTAACACGCTAAAATAACAATATTATTGTCGAGATTAGACATTAATGGACTACTCATAAATACCTAGTTTTTTCTCTAAGTAATGGATATTTGTTCCACCTTTTTGGAAGTTTTTATCATTCATAATTTCAATGTGAAGATCAATATTGGTTTTGATACCATCGATAACGAGTTCAGCTAACGCATTTTTCATACGAGCGATCGCCACTTCACGAGTTTCACCATAGGCAATTAATTTACCAATCATTGAATCATAATATGGTGGTACGGTATAACCAGCGTAGATATGAGATTCCCAACGAATACCAAACCCACCCGGCGCATGAAAACGAGTAATTTTACCCGGTGATGGCATAAATGTTTTTGGATCTTCTGCGTTAATTCTACACTCAATCGCGTGACCTTTAATATGAATATCACTCTGTTTGATTGAAAGTGGTTTGCCAGCGGCAATTAAGATTTGTTCTCGAATCAAATCAACGCCAGTTATCATTTCAGTTACAGGATGTTCTACTTGAATACGTGTGTTCATTTCAATGAAGTAAAACTCGCCATCTTCAAATAAAAACTCAAATGTACCTGCGCCACGATAACCAATCTCAATACAAGCATTAACGCAACGTTCCCCGATAAATTTACGCATTTTAGGCGTAATACCAACAGCAGGAGCTTCTTCTACCACTTTTTGGTGACGTCTTTGCATTGAACAATCGCGCTCACCTAAATAAACTGCATTACCTTGACCATCAGAAAGCACTTGTATTTCAATATGACGTGGATTTTCAAGGAATTTTTCCATATAAACCATATCATTATTGAAGGCAGTTTTGGCTTCTAATTTGGTCATTTTAATGGATTGTTCTAGATCTTTTTCATCACGAACAATACGCATACCACGACCACCACCGCCACCTGAGGCTTTAATAATGACGGGATAACCTATTTTTTTTGCTATCTGTTTATTTGTATCAATATTATTGCTCAATGGACCATCAGAACCAGGTACACAAGGCACACCTGCTTTTTTCATGGCTTCAATCGCAGATACTTTATCACCCATTAAACGAATCGTATCTGGTTTTGGACCGACAAAAATAAAACCAGAACGTTCAACTTGCTCTGCAAAATCAGCATTTTCTGATAAGAATCCATATCCAGGATGAATCGCAGCTGCACCGGTAACTTCGGCCGCTGAAATTAATGCCGGTATATTAAGATAGCTTTTGGCAGACGCAGCAGGACCGATACAGACAGTTTCATCTGCAAGTAAGACATGTTTTAAATCTTTATCTGCCAAAGAATGAACAGCAACAGTTTTAATGCCAAGTTCTTTACATGCACGTAATATACGTAGCGCAATTTCACCGCGATTAGCAATAAGAATTTTATCAAGCATATTCAATCTCTTAATCGTAAAAATTAATTAATAAATTCTGATTATTCAATAATGAATAATGGTTGATCAAATTCAACGGGTTGACCATTTTCAACTAAAATAGCTTTAATAGTCCCAGCTTTTTCTGATTCAATTTGATTCATCATTTTCATCGCTTCGACAATGCAAAGTACATCGCCCACATTCACTGTTTGCCCAACTTCAACAAACGCTTTTGATTCAGGGCTAGGTGTACGATAAAAAGTACCAACCATTGGGGATTTTATTGTTGTTCCAGAAACAGCAACAGGCTCGACTTCATTAGCCACTTCTCCATTAGAAGAAGCTGATGTTACTACAACAGGAGCAGCTTGAGGAATTTGAATATTTTGTACAGGCGCAGAATAGCTTGTTGTTGCCACTGAACGGCTAATACGTACTGATTCTTCACCTTCAGAGATTTCAAGTTCTGAAATTCCTGACTCTTCAACTAACTCAATTAATTTTTTAATTTTGCGTATATCCATGAATTACACCGTGTTTATTTGATATAAGTAACAATTAATTAATGCATCCTTAATATCTTAAAAGAAATCTTTTAACGTGATAATAAGGCAGTAACTCAACATTAACGCCGCAGGATACACTGTAAAATATAATTTGTCATTATATATCTCCTTTACAATCTATTGCTATACTATTTTCTAGGTATTATTTTATAATTGCGATACAATATTATAACTCAATTATTATTGAGGCTTGCTATGGAATTGACAGACTAAATAAGATATTATTTTGACCGATTTTACAAGAAAATTATATTTTATAATTAGCTTGCTTCAAACTCTAAATATACTTAAACAAGATTAATTCTAGGAAAAGTTTTTATTATGTTCAAAAAAGTTCGCGGCTTGTTTTCAAATGATTTATCTATTGATTTAGGTACAGCCAATACACTTATTTATGTAAAAGGGCAAGGGATCGTATTAAACGAACCTTCCGTTGTTGCCATTCGACAAGATCGTTCTGGAACACCGAAAAGTGTTGCTGCTGTCGGACAGGCTGCGAAACAGATGTTAGGGCGTACTCCAGGTAATATTGCAGCTATTAGACCAATGAAAGATGGTGTTATCGCTGACTTTTCTGTCACAGAAAAAATGTTACAGTATTTTATTCGCCAAGTGCACAGCCATAGTTTTTTAAGACCTAGCCCGCGTGTTCTTGTTTGTGTGCCTGTTGGGGCAACACAGGTTGAACGTCGTGCTATTCGGGAATCGGCATTAGGGGCAGGTGCCCGTGAAGTCTATTTAATTGAAGAACCAATGGCAGCCGCTATCGGTGCAGACTTACCCGTCTCGTCACCAACGGGATCGATGGTGGTTGATATCGGCGGCGGAACAACAGAAGTTGCGGTGATTTCCCTTAATGGTGTGGTTTATTCTGCTTCTGCTCGAATAGGTGGTGACCGATTTGATGAAGCTATTATCAACTATGTTCGTCGTAATTATGGTGCTCTCATTGGAGAAGCAACAGCCGAAAAAATTAAACATTTCATTGGTAGCGCTTATCCGGGTGATGAAGTTCTTGAGATTGAAGTTCGTGGTCGAAATTTAGCAGAAGGTGTTCCTCGTAGCTTTACGTTGAACTCGAATGAGATTTTAGAAGCGTTACAAGAACCATTAAGTGGTATCGTGAGTGCTGTCAAGGTCGCTTTAGAGCAGTGTCCGCCAGAGCTTGCTTCTGATATTTCTGAACATGGTATGGTATTAACAGGTGGTGGTGCGTTATTACGTAATATCGATAAATTGTTAGCCGCTGAAACGGGTATCCATGTTGTTGTCGCTGAAGATCCGCTTACTTGTGTAGCACGAGGCGGAGGAAAAGCACTGGATATGGTTGACATGCATGGTGGTGATCTTTTCAGTGAAGATTAAGATTTGTCTTAGTTACCATTTCATTTAGTGCAATAAAGTGGTAAATTATTCAATATCATACTTTCTTATCCGTCGACATTGTCGACGGAGTCACATCTTTGTATCAATAGCGCTTAAGTATATAACAGGTAAGTATTGAACAATGAAATTACTTTTTTCTAATCGTTCACCGCTTAGTGTGCAACTATTTATTTCTATGGCACTTGCTTTAATTTTAATAGTTTTTGATGTTAATTATCGTCCATTTAAAGAAATTCGATATTATCTTGATACTATTATTTCGCCACTTTATTACATTTCTAATTCACCGGCAGCATCGTATGATTCACTCTATGAAATGTCGAAATCCAGAGAAGAATTAGTCAATGAAAACGAAAGATTATCTGAAGAATTATTAAATAAAAAAGCTGATCTGCTACTACTTGCACATTTAAGACACGAAAATAATCGATTACGGGAATTATTGAAAGCACCTTTATGGCATGAAGAGCATAAAATGGCTGCTCAAGTTTTATTAGCTGATACTAATCCTTACGCTTATCAGATCGTTATCAATAAAGGGCAACATGAAGGAGTATATGTTGGGCAACCTGTGATTGATGAAAAAGGTATTGTTGGACAGATTTATGAGACAGCTCAAAACACGAGTCGAGCTATTTTAGTTTGTGATTTTCAACATGCCATACCTGTTCAAGTGCAAAGAAATGATATTGCTATGGTTGCTGTCGGTAATGGATGTAATAATGATTTAACACTCGATTTTTTACCGAATAATGTTGATATTAAAGTTGGTGATGTTCTTGTCACATCGGGGCTAGATGGTCGATTTCCAGAAGGTTATCCTGTTGCGGTAGTAAGTTCAGTTAAAATTGATATCAGTGATTCATCACCCATTATTTCAGCTACTCCGACTGCTGATTTAAAACGACTACGTTATCTATTACTATTATGGGGCGATCAAGGAGAACAACATGAAAAACCCTAGAGGAATACTGGTTATTTGGATAACGTTATTTTTAGGTTTATGTTTACAAATTATACCTTGGACGCCATCTTATAATATATACAAGCCACATGTACTAATGCTCTTCTTAGCTTATTGGTTAATTGCGCTTCCGCATCGTGTTGGTATAGGGACAGCATTTATTCTAGGCATTATTATGGATCTCTTTTCCGGTACGATAATCGGTATCCATGCATTTATTTTTTCTATTATTGCTTATTTACTGATTTTTAAATACCAATTGATACGTAATTTAGCATTATGGCAACAATGCTTTATTATTTTTGGCATATCAATTTGTTATAATTTATTGATGTTTTTATTTCAGGTCAGTATTTATCATACTATAACAATGTCCCCATTAAATTTACTATCAAGCTTTGTTGACGGAGTATTATGGATAGTAATTTACCTATTTTTACGACTAGTGAGACGGAGCTTTGCGATCAATTAATTAGCGATCTATTTAACAGGAATCTTTATGTCAGTTGAACTATTAATGAACGTAACACCTTCTGAAACTCGTGTCGCTTATATTGAAGATGGTGTATTACAAGAAATTCATGTCGATCGTGAATCTCGGCGTGGTATTGTTGGAAATATCTACAAAGGTAAAGTGATCCGCATTTTACCTGGCATGCAAGCAGCATTTGTTGATATTGGTCTTGAAAAAGCAGCCTTTTTACATGCTTCAGACATTATGCCTCATACGGAATGTGTATCGGATACTGAGCAAGAGCAATTTCAAGTTAAAGATATTTCTGAACTTGTTCGCCAAGGACAAGACTTGATGGTACAAGTTGTTAAAGATCCGTTGGGAACTAAAGGGGCAAGGTTAACTACAGATATTACATTGCCTTCTCGTTATTTAGTATTAATGCCCGGTCCAAACTCAGCTCACGTGGCGACTTCTCAACGTATTGAAAGTGAAGAAGAACGAGATAGACTTAAAAAAATTGTTGAACAGTATGTTACCGATCAAGGTGGTTTTATTGTTCGTACGGCAGCTGAAGGTGCAAGTGCGCATGAATTAGAACAAGATGCTAATTTTCTAAAACGACTGTGGTCAAAAATACAAGAGCGTATGGCTAGGCCAATCAGTAAAAATCTGGTTTACGGAGAATTACAACTTTCTCAGCGTGTATTACGTGATTTTGTTGGCGATCCTATTGAGCGCATTTTGGTTGATTCAAAATTAACGTATGATTTATTAGTTGAATTTACGCAAGAATTCATGCCTGAAGTTACTGATAAACTAACGCACTATCGAGGTAGTGCGCCAATATTTGATCTCTATGATACAGAAAACGAAATTCAACGAGCACTGGATCGTAAAGTTAAATTAAAATCAGGTGGTTATTTAATTATCGATCAAACCGAAGCCATGACGACAATTGATATTAATACAGGCGCATTTGTTGGGCATCGCAATCTTGAAGAGACAATTTTTAATACGAATATCGAAGCAACTATTGCTATTGCGCGTCAATTACGATTACGTAATTTAGGTGGTATTATTATTATCGATTTTATCGATATGCAAGAAGATGTCCATCGAGAACGAGTGCTCCAATCACTACAAGATTTTTTAGCCAAAGATAGAGCAAGAACGACCGTAAATTCATTTTCGACTTTAGGCTTAGTGGAAATGACGCGTAAACGTACTCGTGAAAGTTTGGGGCACATTTTATGTGAAGAGTGTCCAGCCTGTAAAGGTCGCGGTATCGTCAAATCCGTAGAAACCGTATGCAATGAAATATTGCGTGAAATTGTCCGTGTTCATAAAGCACATCGTTCTGAATACTTATTGGTTTATGCGTCTGCAGCGGTTGCCAATGCTTTAAATAATGATGAATCACATGCTTTAGCAGAAGTGAAAGTGTTTGTTGGTAAACGTGTTGAAGTCAAAGTTGAACCGCTTTATATTCAAGAACAATATGATGTGGTATTAATGTAAAGCTTCAAAGCCTTGAGATATTAATAATTAACAATATATTGATAATAAATGAACTTTAAAAATTATTAAAGTTGAAATATTAATTAAGGAATTTATGATTGTAACTGAAGTAAGTGAACGACTACTTTGTCCAAATAACCTAAATCATTCAGATATTATGCGTTTATTGGATATGTTAGGTTCAAGAAAAATTGATTATGGCGATTTGTACTTTTTATCGGGCTTTTATGAAAGTTGGGCAATCGAAGATGGTATTATCAAAAATGCTTCTTATCATCGTGATCAAGGTGTGGGGGTTAGAGCTATCATTGGCGAAAAAACAGGGTTTGCCTATACCGATCAACTTGCTTTAAATCGCTTAGAGCAGAGTGTTTTGGCAGCAAATTCCATTACAACTTTACAAACGCCAATTAAAATTACTCCCCTTAAAACATTGGAAAATAGCTTAAGATATCCGTCAATTAATCCAATTAATGGCTTTTATCAAGATCAAAAGATAGCCTTATTAAGGCAAGTCGATCAGTTAGCACGTGCGCTTGATTCACGAGTTACAGAAGTCTCGGCGAGTTTGACTGGCAGTTATGAAGATATCCTTATTGCGGCTACTGATGGGACTTATTGTGCCGATATCAGACCATTAGTCAGATTATCCGTTTCTGTTCTTGTCGAGCAAGATGGCAAGCGTGAACGTGGTAGTAGTGGCGGTGGTGGTCGTTTTGGTTATGACTACTTTTTAACTATTCACCCTAAAACAGGGGAAAGCATTGCCGATAGCTACACACATGAAGCCGTACGCCAAGCATTAGTTTCACTATCTGCTAAACCAGCACCAGCAGGAACAATGCCAGTTGTTCTTGGCGCAGGTTGGCCAGGTGTCTTATTACATGAAGCGGTGGGGCATGGCTTAGAAGGTGACTTTAATCGTAAAAATAGCTCTGTATTTTCAGGAAAAATAGGTGAAAAAGTCACTTCAGAACTTTGTACTATAGTGGATGACGGTACAATGGAAAATCGACGCGGTTCACTTTCGATTGATGACGAAGGAACGCCAAGTCAAAAAACAGTACTGATAGAAAATGGCATTTTAAAAGGCTATATGTTTGATAAACTCAATGCAAAATTGATGAATACTCAATCTACAGGTAATGGACGCCGTGAAAGCTATGATTGTCTTCCGATGCCTCGAATGACGAATACCTATATGTTATCAGGCAAGTCAACGTTCGATGAAATTATCAGTAGTGTTGATTATGGTTTATATGCACCAAATTTTGCTGGCGGTCAAGTTGATATAACCTCTGGTAAATTTGTTTTCTCCACATCAGAAGCATATTTAATCGAAAAAGGCAAAATAACGACGCCGGTAAAAGGGGCAACATTAATTGGTTCAGGTATCGAAACCATGCAACAAATATCAATGGTCGGGAATAATCTTGAATTAGATTCTGGTGTGGGTGCCTGTGGTAAAGCAGGGCAGAGTGTACCGGTAGGTGTTGGGCAACCAACTTTGAAAGTGAATAATTTAACTGTAGGTGGTACTATTAATCACCAATAACTTAGATGAATAGGATTTTAAAATAGATGGAAACAATCATTACTCTTTATCAAGCTTTTATTAATATGGATGTTGCAACACTATCAAATCCAAATGTCTTATGGACATTATATGGTATGTTATTTGTCATCATATTGTTAGAAAATGGCGTCTTACCGGCAGCTTTTTTACCGGGTGACAGCTTGCTCTTTTTAACTGGTGTGCTAATTAGTCTTGATGTTTTCCATTTCGGGTTAATCAATGTCATCTTAATTGCAGCAGCAGCCCTGGGAACTTGGTTAGGTTATTTACAAGGGCTTTGGCTTGGTAATACCAAAATTGTAAAAGGTTGGATGGAACACCTGCCTGAAAAATATCACCGTAAATCCGAAGTTTTATTCCATAAATATGGATTACAAGCGTTGTTTATCGGTCGATTTATTGCTTTTGTACGAACATTATTACCGATGATGGCTGGATTATCCAATCTACATAGTAGAAAATTTCATATTTATAATTGGATTAGTGCAACGTTATGGATTTTCTTGATTGTGACTTTAGGTTATCTATTCGGTTTGTCGCCGATTTTTAAAACCTATGAGAAGCAGATCATGTCACTTTTAATGTTAATTCCTGTATTGTTATTGCTTTTAGGTTTGATCTTCTCTATTTGGCTGGCGTTAAAACGTTGGTTAAACAAAAAGAAACAAGTGCATGTCGCTGAAATTGAGAATCAAAAAGAAGAAAATTGAAATTAACCGATAAGCCGGGTTCTGTCGTGGACAATCATTCCTCTAGGCTAATACTCACGCATTAGCTCAAGCAGTCTACCCGGATTCAACGCGGGCCGCGCCAATGAATCCCTATTTGACCTTGCTCCGAGTGGAGTTTACCGTGCCACAACTGTTACCAGTTGCGCGGTGCGCTCTTACCGCACCCTTTCACCCTTACCTGATCTTAACTATAAGCCATCGGCGGTATACTTTCTGTTGCACTAGTCGTAAATATTAGCTCGCGCCAAAATTCCCCAGGCGTTACCTGGCACTCTGCCCTATGGAGCCCGGACTTTCCTCCCCTCTGTTTGTCTCCTCTTTTACAAGGACTACAACAAAGCAGCGATTGTCTGGTTAATTTCGCAGATTAGTATAGCGTAAAGTATCATTTTGTCTAGCACAGCATCATGATTTTAGCATCACTAATAAGAATATCTGTTTAAAAGAATGGTTTTTAAACTCAATTAAACTATTTTTTATCTCTAGTTTTACTAAATTAAAAATAATGATGCAACTTGCGAAGTCACAATAAAAGATTGAGTAATCATATACTCCCTAATTCATTCACTAATTAAACTAAAAAACTATTTTTAAACAAAATAAGAAGTCACTTAAAATTAATATAGTTTAATAATTTAATTTTGTTGAAAATATCAGTCAATACATAAAATTTAGAAACAAATGAACTTAATCTTTATATATTTCATTGAAATATTTCTTAAGTTTCCTGATTATTTTTATTTATTTTTTCTATCATTTCTTCAATCATTTCTTGATTTAAACCGGATGATTCAAAATTTAATTTCTTTTCATAAACAACACGCTTAATTGGCTGATTTGTTTTTGCATCAATATAACGACTAGGCCAAATTTCGGCCGGATCTAAATCAAGGGCTTTAGCAATGATAAATTCCCCTTTTGTCCATGGTCGAACAAGCGCATTACCAAGAGTTGACGAACTAAAACCCGATCGGCGTGATAATTCAGATAGTGTTGTCCCTTTCTTTTTTAGTGCAGCTATAATATCAGCGTGATGCCAATCGCTGAATTTTATTTCCATTTTTTGTTCCCTCTTAGTTTATAACTTATTTTATCTATGCTATGCTCTAAAATTACTGAAACGAGTAATTTCATTATTCAAGTTAATTTGCAATAATAACTCGTTTCTTATTTAGTATAACAAGATTTCTTTAATTTCTGTATTTTTTTCTGGTTATTTAAAATTAGGATGGTTAAAATGAAAGAATGGTTCTCATCTAAAGAGCTGTCAAGCATTGCAGGGATGCCTACAACAATACAAGGTATTAATCGAAAAGCAAGAGCTGAAAAATGGACTGCACGTAAACGTTCAGGTGTTCGAGGTAAAGCTGTCGAATATCATATTGGAAGTTTACCGTCAGATGTCAAAAAAGCATTATATATTGAGGAAGAGAGTGCAAGCTATGTAATTTCACCCATTGAACCTCTTCAACTTTGGATGACTGCTTTTGAACAATTGACACCCGATGAGCAATCGATTGTCTCTTCATGGCTAATGCGAAATGGTATAAAAGATTTCATCAGTTTCATCAATAAACAAAATAAAGAAGATTAGTGTTATTAATTTAGCTGATATATACTTTAGCGCTTATAAAATTTAGTTATTACGGAAAAGTAAATGGGAAAACAATTTCAATTAACAACAAATGACGAAATTATTGCTTATTTAGTTAAGCAATTTCCAGATTCTTTTGCGTTCGGGAGTAATGTCAAACCTTTAAAAAAGGGCATTGTTCACGACATTATTTCCCGATTAAATGAAAACCCTAAATTAAGCTTAGCTAAACTCAATGATGCGTTAGATTTCTACATGAATAGTCAGCATTATTTAGAAAGTATAAAAATTGGGGTTTATCGGATCGATTTAGACGGTAATCCCCATGAAATCATAACTCAGGAACAGATGGATCTTGCTAAGCAACAACTAATAGAAAGTAAAGAAAAAACGATAGAATCCTTTAAGGAACAACCCAAAGTAAACAATAACGCAATTCATTCACAACCCAACAGTTTAATTATTACGGCAGAACAGATGGAAAAACAGTTTCAATTGACAAATAGTAAAGAAATTATTGTATATTTAGCCCAACAATTTCCTAATTGTTTTACTATTGAGGGCGAAGCAAAACCCTTGAAAATCGGCATATTTCAGGACATACTTTCACGTCTTGATGGAAACCAAGAATTAAGCAAAACGAAACTACGTGTTGCCTTACGTGTTTATACCAATAATTGGCGTTACTTATATAGTATAAAAGTTGGCTCGCATCGTGTTGATTTAGATGGTAATCTCAATGAAGTCATTACCCAAGAACAGATGGATTATGCACAACAACAGCTTAAAGAGAGCAAAAGTAAAGCTAAAGAGCACTTTAAAAAACAAAACAAATCGAAACCTAAAAGAGCTTATACTCCACCTAAAAAAAATAGAGTTTTAAAAATTGGTGATTTTGTTAAGGTTACGATGGGCAATAAACCATTAAAAGTGCAGATCATTGATATTGAAAAAGAACATATCAAAGTGAAGGTTGGTTCAGGTATGCAACTAACAGTTAAACCAGAGCACATAATTAATCAATAGAGAATGGCAATGAGTAATTTATTTAAAGGTATAAGAAAATCGTTACTTGTTCTTTGTGTTATTAGTCCAAGTATCGTTTGCCAAGCAGTTCAGACTAATTCGTCAGTTACAGAACAATTACCTACGCTTAAACAAGATCAAATTCATCAAATTGTGGCAAATAGGGTAACTAACTATTTTACTCAAGCCCATTACCGTAATTTTGATTTAGATGGGGCATTTTCAGCCAAAATCTTTGACCGCTATTTTAAACTATTAGATGGCAATAAATCTTTTTTTATTCAGCGTGATATTGATAGCTTTAGAGATAAACAAGCGTCGTTAGGTCAAGAGCTGTTAGATGGCGATTTGAAAATGGCCTATGACATTTATAATCTTTCTATTCAAAAAAGATATAACCGATTTCAATATGCTTTAAAAGTTTTACAACGCCCTATGGATTTTTCAACTAATGAAAATATTGATTTTAAAAGAGAAGATATTTCATGGGCAAGCACCGAAGAAGAGCTTGATAATTATTGGGATAAACGAGTCAAATATGATGAGTTAAGTCTCTCATTATCCGGTAAAAATGAGAAAGAGATACGTGAAGTTTTAACTAAACGTTACAATCGTGTGTTAAAAACATTGTTACAATCCAAAACTGAAGATGCGTTCCAAGTGTTTATGAATGCATTTGCACGCGAAATTGATCCTCATACCAGCTATTTGGCGCCACGAAAGAAACGAGACTTCGATGCTGAGATGAATTTATCAATGGAAGGTATTGGAGCCACTTTAAGTCAAAAAGATGATTACACCGAGATTATGTCTTTTGTAACGGGTGGACCGGCTGAAAAAAGTAAACAACTAACCATTGGTGATAAAATTATTGGTGTCGGACAAGGTAATTCAGCCATTGAAGATGTTATTGGCTGGCGTCTCGATGATGTTGTTGAAAAAATTCGTGGGCGAAAAGGAACTGTTGTCCGACTCGAAATTTTACCGGCAGGCAATAGTAGCAAACCTAAAATTGTTGAACTAACACGTGATAAAATTCATTTTGAAGACAGGGAAGCTAAACTAAAAATTATCGACAATCAACGAGGGAAGGTTGGTGTTATCGAAATTCCGAGTTTTTATATAGGATTAACTCAAAAAGTCAATTCACTATTAACGCAAGCTAATCAAGATAATCTGCAAGGGCTTGTTATCGACTTACGCGATAATGGCGGTGGTTCTTTAGCAGAAGTTATTGCATTAACTGGGCTATTTATTGATACAGGGCCTGTGGTTCAAGTGCGTGACAATTTACAAAAAATCAATGTTTATGATGATAAAAATGAAAGTATCAAATATTCAGGGCCAATCGTGGTGATGATAAATCGCTACAGTGCCTCTGCTTCTGAAATTTTTTCTGCCGCAATGCAAGACTATGGTCGAGCGTTGATTGTTGGAGAAACGACTTATGGTAAAGGTACGGTGCAAACCTCACGAAATATAGCTTATCCGGTAGATGCAAGATTACATCCGGATTGGCCTGAATTAGGCGGTGTGCAATATACTGTTCAAAAATTTTATCGAATCAATGGTGGGAGTACGCAACTTAAAGGGGTTGATCCTGACATTGATATGATCAATGAAAAATATGTTGACGAAACCGGTGAAAGATATTTAGATAATGCTTTGCCATGGGATAAAATACCTTCAGCGCAATATTCAAAAGTTGCAAATATCGCACCTTTATTTTCAGAACTTAAAGCCAACCATTTAGCTCGAATTGCCAAAAATCCTGAGTTTATCTACATTCAAGATGATATTAAACGGTTCAATGATAAAAAGGATAGTCGTTATATTGTTTCTTTAAATAAACAATATCGTGAAGATGAACAAAAGAGCGATGATGACCGAGATTTGAAACGCATGAATGAGCGTTTGAGTCGTGCTGGTTTGGCTCCAATTGCGAAATTAGAAGACTTACCAAAAGATTATAAACGACCCGATGCTTATTTAGATGAAGCTGTTGAAATACTGCTTGATTTTGCGCCTAAATATTCCAAAATTGCGAAAGAACAAGTAAACAGTGATGTCATTCCATTAAACATTTCGGTTGATCAATAAAATAATTAAAATTGGAGATAAAAATATGTGTTCAAATTTAAAATATGCATTATTTAGTACAGTTGCCATACTCAGTTTAATTGCTGCATTTGGTGTGATTGTTTGTATGAATTAAAAATACTTGAAAAATTGTTTTGTGACGATTATAGTATGCGCCTGCTTTTGAAAAGCAGGCTTTATAATTTAGGTGAGGTGTCCGAGTGGTTGAAGGAGCACGCCTGGAAAGTGTGTATACGGCAACGTATCAAGGGTTCGAATCCCTTCCTCACCGCCATCTCTTCCCGATTTTTGCTGGACTTTACGTTTAAAACAGCGTTATCCAACATTTTAGTTTTTAGGATATTGATTATAAAGTATCAATTTTTATTATCTATACGTTACTAAATTGTGCTTTTGATTCTTCTCTTGCTTGAGAATAGCAAATATCCGAAACGAACTGATCATAAATCTCAGCATCAACTGCGTGATTATCAAGTTTCAGTTTAATTAATTCTAGAAGTTGCCAGTCATTCTCATTGCTAAAGTTTTTTATAAGTTCGCTAGCCCGTTTATCGATCCACTCATCTCTTGCATCTTGTTTTTCAATTCTATCAAGCATTTTGCAAAAATTAGCTTCATAGGCGTTTTCAACTAATCGGTGTAATTGATGCATCACGTACCTCGTTGCTGTTTATCTATTCCAACTAAAAAAGCAATAATCCAAACAAGATTAAAATAAAAATACCAAATAATGAAAATTTGATCTCGGTATTCGTTAATTGATAATCAGGATGAAAACGATCTTTTATTTTCATCTTAACAAAATCTCTATTCGTCATATTAACCTCTAAAAAAGCCCCGATTTCGGGGCAAAAGGGTGTAGAATATTACTGTCTTTCCAGTTGTCAGATATTCAATAAATTGGTTTACACAAACTTGTATTGAATATCTCATCAAAACCGCAGTATGTTCGTAAGCCCCTGCTAGCTACTTGAATCTTGTTACCCCATTAGTAACTCGTGGTATTGCTAACTTTATGGTAAGTTGATTAGTTTTGATAACCATAATGATAATATAAGTTATCAAAAAAGTCAATAACAAAAGTAATAAAAATGAGGTTACGATAAAAAATTAAAATGTTAGGGCATAATGGTAGGAACATAAACCGCCGAAGCGGTAAATGTTATGTGTCGATCAATCCAATATCGATGATTGCCACCAGACTCTTCCTAGAATGGTGATATCATCCAAAGAAACAGTTTCATCATCATAATCTGAATTGTAACTTCGGATTTTGACTTGATTACCAGGCAATCTTTCCAATATTTTTATTCTTAATAACCCGTCATGATTAATTGCGTATATTTTTCCATCTCGAATATTAGTGTCTGCTTGATTGATACCGACAGTTGACCCGTCTCTAAAAACAGGTTCCATACTATCTCCATAAACAGTTAAACATACGGCACAGTCTTTATCAATTCCATATTTTCGCATTGTTGACCGTGATAATCGCAGTTTGTATCCGTTATAATCTTCAATATCATCAGCAAATCCGTTACCTGCAGAAAGCCTAACATCTTTGTAAAATGGCACTTCAACTTCATCCTCATCAAGTGGTGTTTTACTATCCCATTCATCGATAGCACCTAACATTGTTGCATTGGCACTATTTTTAGTTAATTTCGCTTTGCCAATGCCTTTTGTCAGCCACAATAAATCAACATTTAACGCGTTGGCTATTTCAACAATTTTTCTTGATGTATTGGATTTTCCTGACAGTAATTTTTGAATGGCGGGCTGACTAATTTTAACCTTTTCAGCTAATTGATGTTGAGACATACCAGATTGTTTCAATGCTGAATTTAATCTTTCTGTAAATGTCGTCATTTTTTTATCCCATTGTAATGAAGTACTTTATTGTATAACTCAAGTTATCATTATTCAAATAACATTGGTTATTGATTTTTATGATAACTATTGTTATTATTAATAATAATAGTTATTTGAAAGGAATTTTTCAAGAATATCTTTGTCATGATCAGTGCTAATAGAGATATAAAAAATAACTTTAATACTGAAAGAGAGATAAAACATGAATGAAAACATGTTGATAATTAATTCTTTTACTAGTTATTAATTTAACGTTAATAAAATGAAACTACTTGAGGTGAATAATGCTAGCAAAACAAATCAATGTTGAACAATATCAAAACCCGACACAATGGCTTAATAAAGTGAGTTTGAATGCTGATTATGATATCACTCAAGTATTAACCCGTTGGGGTAATTGGGCTCGAAAAGAAGCCTATCAACAACGCAAAGTATTTAGTCTATATCAATCCCAAAAAAAGGAATATAAACAGGTCTGTTTAGATAAAGACGGGTTAATAATAGATGGCATTATTTCGACGATGAAAAACAGTAAAATTACGAAAATAAAAGAAGAAGCAAAAGTCTTAATTAAATTCTATTATGGAGACGAAATGATCGTGGATGATCATCTTTATATCGAACCAAGCAAAACACAAATATCGTCGACATTAATTATCAAACCTAAAAATTTACGTGAAATAGCGCAGGATTTGGCCTGTAGTGAAGGCAATATCCGAAAAATAAAAAGTAGTGGGGAAAGTTACATTATTGGTGCATTATCGATGCAAACGATGTTAACCGGCACTGAACTGGAGTTATTGCAACATTTAGTGTTTTAAAAAAAGTGGGACAGTTAATCTTGACAACGTACGCCAATAAGTATATAATTATCTCAAAATCAAGAATTGTTACTTAAGCCCGCTAAGCGGGCTTTTTTATTGCCTTTAATTTGCAATTTATTATTTAACATCCTGTTTATTCATATAAAATAATCAAAATAAAATAAAATAAAATAAAATAAAATAAATAAACTTCTTTAATATAACTCTCTTTTATTCAACCGCTTCATTGCGGTTTTTTTATGTCTACGATTTAACTATCAGTTATCACAATTCAACGGGTTCGCAGAGCAATCACAGAAAATAATTTATACATAAGTGCTGCGTAACCCTTTCTTATTTTTAACTGCCTCAGCAGGAGGCTCACGATGAAGATGAAACCTATGCCAATCAAAGAGCCTGACCATATCAATTGGTATGTTGTCGTTTATTTGTTTTTTGTCACATTACTGGGGTCATTAGCCAGTTATTGCTATCACATTATTAATGGGAATAAGTTTAATCTGATGATTTTAATTGCTCAGATATTTATTTCTACTTTTGCCGGCGCGCTGGTGGTGTTGGCAGCCAGTTATTTTAACTGGCAGTTTGAGCTGGCCGGCGGTGTTGCCGGTTTAGCGGGGTGGTCGGGCGCAACCTTAATTAAAGCGCTTGAAGAACAATTAATAAAAAAAACACGTGGACATGATGATTAAAAGGAAAACTAATGAAACTGACTGAACATTTTAAACTGGATGAGTTTACCTACTCATTGACGGCCAGTCGATTAAAAATTGACAATTCCGTACCGGCAGCACTGATGCCCAATATCCAATTAACAGCAATAAAACTTGAACTGGTCAGAAAAGCCCTTGAGCACCCCATCATCATTACTTCCGGTTACCGTTGTCCGGCATTAAATGCGCGGGTAGGCGGGGTGGCAAGTAGTGCACACACTCAAGGTTTGGCGGTTGACTTCCGTTCGCCATTTGGCACACCGAAACAAATCTGTCAACGATTGATAGATGCAGGAGTCGTGTTTGATAAGCTTATTCAGGAGCATAATCAATGGGTTCATATCGGATTCAGTCCCACTCATAATCGCCAAATAGTGCTGACCGCCGTCAAAAATGGTGGTAAAACCGTGTATTTAAACGGATTAGCATGATGAATAAATTAACATTGCTGATTAAGTTATTACCGTATGGTGGCATTGTAATAACCGGTTTAGCGCTTTATTTTGCGTATCACTGTTGGCAAGGTGAACAACTGGCAATGGCTAAAACGGTGGCGTTAGAAGCGCAATTTAACGCGTATAAACAAGGTAACAGTGCCATTAAATTAATTGAGTCAAATATTCTTGAGACAATAAAAGATGAACAGGTTAAAACAGATAGTTTACGTGATGATGTGGATAATGGTCTTGTCGAGTTGCGCATCAAAGTCGCCACCCTTGAACGAAATAGTGCCGCCACCGGCGATATTGCTGACAAAGCCTTACGACTTGCAAAATCTTCTCAACAAGATTATTACCGTCTTACCCACGCAATCAGCTATAACCAAGCCCTAATTGAAGGATGGCAACAATACTACTGTCAGGTCATTGCACCTCAAAATAACACACTGTTTATGTGTAATAGATAATTTTTTTATCAGGTGTAAATAGCTTTTTCTAATCGAATTTATTGAATAAATTTAAAAAACTCTTCCTTAATTTCTGAGGTTTTTATGAAATTTATAAGCAAACAATAATTAACAAGATCTATTTTTAAAATGTCGCTAAGGAGATGATAATTTGATTTCAACAATCTCAGCATTGCTTGAATCTCACCTTGATATTATTGCAAAAAAACTAAACTTACCTGTTTTCGATGAAAATAGTGAAATTCTTTCTCATTCCGATATTTATCTCAGAACTTATATTTTACCAGAAGTAACAACAAGCGTTGATTCAGAAGGAAAATTGAAGGTTTATCGAGGTGTTTATCAAATTTCTGTTGTCGCACCTATCAATAGCGGTAAGTTACGTTCTCAACAAATATCTGATGAAATTATTCAGCATTTTCCACTCAATTTAGAGTTAACAAGTCATAACTTTTCACTTTATGTAAATTCTATACCAAGTGTTTATCCAGCAAAAATGGATAATGCTTGTTATACACTTCCGATCAGCTTTAACTATCGTGCTGATTCTATATTTTAAATAAAATTTAAGGAGATATATATTATGGGTTTTGCTTTACCTAATGGTTCACGTGTGTATGTGCAAAAATCACACAACGAAGTAACTAACTTTAATTCAATTTCTAATGCTAAAGAAGCGGTGGTCACGTTAAATTCAGGGCATGGACTAGTGGTCGGGGACGAAGTCATGCTCACTTCATCATGGACTAAATTGAATAATATTGTCGCAAAAATTTCTCACGTAAATAACAATGAAGTGACTTTGGGTAATATTAATACTAGTAATACAACGGTATTCCCGGCAGGAGAAGGACAAGGAACTATTACCAAAATAACGGAATGGGAACAACTACCTCAAATTAAAGAGGTTGCTACTGAAGGTGGTGAACAGCAATTTATTCAAATTCAGTTCCTTGATGATGATGCAGAACGTCAATTACCGACTATCAAATCAGCGAAAAGTAAAAGTTTTACCATTGCTCATGACAGCTCATTACCTATCTACACATTGTTACAGCAGTTGGATTTAACCAATAATGTTGTTGCAATGAAAATGTATGTTCCTAAAGCTAAAGAAACACGTTATGACTCTGTCCGTATTGCTTTTGATCCGACGCCAACAACAGCCATTAATGATATTGAAACTGTAAAAGTAAGTGCGACAGTTGAGTCACCAGCAATTACTTTCTATAAAGATTAATTAGGACATTTTAATCATGGCAAAATTTAAACTTATTGCAGATCCGACATTTAGATGTGAAGTTTCCATTCCGCGTCCTGGATTGGACGATGGTCAAATTAGCTTTGATTTCAAACATTATTCAGTTGATAAACTGACCGTGTTTGAGACCGAGCTTAAGGATAAACCTATCATTGAATTTATGATAAAAATTGTATCTGGTTGGAATTTGGATGAAGAGTTTAATCAAGAAAATTTAAATATCTTATTAAATAACTATCCTGCTGCTTGGCAAGCAATAACTAATACTTATTATAAAGAGATGTTGGGACAACGAGAAAAAAACTCATAGAGCTTGCCACTGCACTTTATTCATCAACGCCTTCAAAAGCTGAACTTGATTCTTTTGGGCTATCGGAAGTCGATTATGAAGATGAGTATATAGAAATATGGTCAGATAACTGGGATGCTTTCCAGTTATTCCAAGCCATGTCAACGCAGTGGAGAACAAGCATGAGTGGTATTTTAGGTCTTGACTATAATTGCTTGCCTTGGGTAATGCAAATGCTTGATATTAAAGGAAACCAAAAAATTTTTAATGATATTCGGTTAATGGAAAGTCAGGCCTTAACAATCATACACAAATCAAAATAACCGACGAAAGTCGGTTTATTTAATATGGGTAATCTATGTCAAAAACAACTACATTATCATTAAAAGTTGAAACAGGTAATCTTGATAAAGAGATTAAAAGAATTAACGAGTTAGATGTAAAGCTTAAAACCACTGATAAAAGTTTGAGAACACTAAATACATCTAAACTAATGCATAACAATATTAGTAAACGTCAATTGGAATCTTTATATAACCAAATTGGTGTCTATAATAAGTTATTAGGAATCATTCATCCGATCAACAAAGCATTGGATAATCTGCTTTATGTGCAACAACAATTATCTGACAATAATGGAAATGGATTTATTGATGCTCATGCTTTTCAAGTTTTTAATTCAATAATTGAAAGCTCTAAGTATCAATTAATTGGGATAATTGAATCGCAAGAAACATTTGCCAATACAAGTGAAAAAATGAGTGCGGCATTAAGTCAGATTTCAAATCAAATGAAACAGATGTCCGCACAAGCGAATGTAAAGAAAAATCCATTAATGACACTGGCGGAACATGGAATAGAAATTGGTGAATTGTTCGGTCCTGTTGGGAAAGCTATTGGTACGATAGTTGAAGTGGGTGCCGTCGTCGGTAAGGATTTGTTTGACTATTTTGATAATGCTGTATCTGCCACTGATAGTTTAAGAGAATCCCAAGAAAAATTGTATAGTATTGTTAAACTAAATAAAGATGGAACAGTTTCATTTACTGATGAATTGAAGGAGCTAGCAAATATAAATCCCAAATTTGCGACGGCATTTATTCAGACTTCAAAAAGACTTTCAGAAAAATCAATTGCGTCTTCAAAAGGTGTGTTTGAAGAAATTTTAAAAGAATCAAAGATTAAATTTAACAGAATAACTAATGACTTGGACTATATTCAAAAACATCCAAATGGAATTGAAGTACCTGAAAAAATTGATAATATTTGGGAGAGTAAAGAACAATATAGAAAGGCTAATCAAAAGGTGTATGATGATATCTTTAGTTCTTTTAAATCAAGCACTGAGCAACTTGCTAAAACCTGGAATATAACTAATGAAGAAGCTAAGCTTTTTGTAAATAAATTGTTAGAAATTAAAAATGCCTCAAATTCATTCGAGTTTGAAGCAAAATTAAATGATCTTGGAGCTTATTTTGGAGACATTTCATCAATAGCTGGTAAAGGAAATGATAATTTAGATAATTTTATAATAAAATTTAAAGAAATTATTACCAAAGTCAGCAATTCAACAAAAATACTGAAGTCATCAAATGATTTAACTGGCAACCCTCAAGGCGATAAAGGCAATAGAAATAAAATAAATACTTTATTTTCTTCAAAAAATAGTGCGCCGTCATTATTAAAAACTAGTCAACGAGATGAAAAAAATCTTCAAATTCAACTAGAATCATTAAAAGAACAGAATGCAACGATCGGTGCGATAACGGCAGAACGTAAAAAATACTTTGATTTGCAAGCTCAGATTAACATCTTGGAACAAGAAAACAATAAAAGTAGACTAACCGCAGAAGAACGTTATTTACTAGCCAATAAAGCGTCGTTACTTACTCAATATGAAAAAAATGCGGCAATTTCTGAAGAAATCAATGGTCGAATCAAAGTCCAACAGATTTTACAAAATATTACTCACAATTCTACTCAATTACAAAATGAGATTGCAGATAAAAAAGCGACCTTTGGAATGACATCATCTCAATCGTCAAGGTATCAAAGTCGAATTAATTTAGAAAGAAATAAGGAACAAGATTTAGATCCAAGTAATAATCTAAGTCAAGAAAACATCATCACTATAACTCAAAACTACCTTGAGGCAGCTCAACTTTTAGAAGAAAGTTTTGTGCAAGAAGATTTACAAAAAGGAGATTGGATAGCTGGTTTAACAACCGGTTTGAAAGAATTTGCTGAAACATCTCAAGATGTTTTTAGTGTTGCTAAAGATTTTGCGCAAAATTCAATTGGATCTATGTCTCAAATGATGACAACACTTGTCACAACAGGCAAAGCAAACTTTCAAGAGTTTGCAAAAACTATCTTAGTTAATCTGATTGAAATTATTAATAAATTGATTTTAGCACAGATTATTCAATCTGCTTTAACGAGTTTTGGTGGTGGAGGAAAAGCGACCGGAGGTCTTCAACAAGCTTATACAGGGGGTGAAATTCTTGGATATGCTTCGGGTGGAAATGTGGGATATGCATTGGAACCGGGCGGTTTTACCGGACGAGGTAATAAGTACCAACCAGCAGGAATTGTTCATAAAGGCGAGTTTGTTTTTACAAAAGAGGCAACTAAACGATTAGGTGTAGACTATCTTTATAGTCTGATGAATGATTCTCATAAAGGATATGATAGCGGTGGTTATGTTCATACCTCTATTTCGGCTCCGATAGCATTAGCCCAACGCACAACTCCTTCTTCAAATGCAATCACTGTTAATCCCAATATTGTATTAAATATGTCTTCAGAAAATAGTACTTCTACTCATGGCAATAATACCGATCCAAAACAAGTTCAATCTCAAGTAGATGCAGTTATTAGACGGCAAATGAATGAGATGTTTAAAAAATCAGTTTCACCAGGAGGAGAGTTATACAACGTCATGTATGCGATGAAGTAATGATATTAACCATTTAGATTCTTATTAAAATCTCTAAATGGCATAATTTTAATACTTATTCGAATATTAAAACACAATAACAACTCATTTTTAGTCATCCCTATTTCTTGGAATATCATCGTATTTTAGTCGTCTATAGCGCGTAAATGGATTCAGTTCAACAAAATTAAGTTAATTTCTTATTGCAAAAAAAACATAAAGTTAGAATTGATCACATTAATAAATATCCGTTCTCACGCTTATGTCAAAAAATTGTATTGTTAATTACTCAATTTTGATGTTTTTAATTCAACTAAATTACCTAGACATATTCAAAACCAAATTTTGTTTGAGGAGTATATGAAAGTAGATAAATTTAAATGGAAAACAATGCATTCCCCCAATGGAGGGGAAAAAATGAGTATCACAGAAGTAAAATTTAACGATGGATATTCGCAAATTTGGAGTTCTGGAATCAATAAATCAGGTGAAACATGGGATTTGTCCTATACGGGTCATTGTAACGAATTGGCTGAAATCCGTCAGTTTCTTAACAGCCATATTATTCATTCCTTTCAGTGGGTTAACCCTTGGGGAGAAGAAAGATTATATCGTGTTCAAAACGAATCAATCAAATCTGAATTTATCTCTTCGAATGTGGTAAAGCTAAGTTTTACTTTTGTCCAATCTTATGCACCTTAATTATTCAAATGTAGACCTCAAAAAATTTTCTTAATTAAGTTTTGGGGATTGATGGAGAGAACATGTCAATAACACAAGATTTACAAGCCATTGAAGGCAATGAGCTGATACAACTTATTGAAGTTGATTGTACAAAATTTGGGCTTGATGAGGTTTTGCGATTTCATTCTCATAATATCTCTGCTGAAGGGTGGGCTTCCTTTGCTGTTGGAAATTTACCTTCTATAAAATGGCAAGGTAAAGAATATTTACCGTATCCGTATGAATTAAGCGATCTTGAATTAAGTAGTACGGGTGCACAACCTACCCCTAAATTGTCAATCGGTAATATTGACGGAAGAGTGACTAGATTGTGTATAGATTATGATGATTTAGTTCAAGCGAGAGTAAAAATTCATACCACAATGGCAAAATACCTTGATTCAGACAACTGGTTAGCAGGTAATGCCACAGCCGATCCAACTCAAGAAAGAGTTCAATTATTTTTTATTAATAATAAACGCGAAGAAACGAAAGCTATTGTTGAATTTGAACTTTGTTCGCCATTTGATATTCAAAATTTACAATTGCCTACCAGGCAAATCACAACAATATGTACTTGGTGTATGCGTGGATGGTACCGCTCAGGTACAGGCTGTGATTATGCTGGAAATAAGTTTTTCACCAAAGACGGAATTGCCGTCGATGATCCGGCAAAAGATGTATGTGGAGGACTATTAAAAGATTGTAAAGCCCGACATGGTAATAAACCTCTTCCGTTTGGTGGTTTTCCAGCGGCTAATCTTCAAGGTAAGTAATATGCGACAAAAATTACTAGATTCAATCAAAAAGCATGTGGATAGCGAATACCCAAATGAAGCTTGTGGATTCATTATTGATACGGGAAAAAAACAGATCTATCTACCTTGTAAAAACATTTCAGATAATCCAAAAGAGCATTTTTTAATATCACCAGAAGAACAGTTAGCTGCAGAAAAACAAGGTGAAATTATCATGATTATTCATTCTCATCCTGATGTTACGTCACTTGTTCCGTCAGAGTTTGACCGTATTCAATGTGATTATACAGGTATTGAATGGGGAATAATGTCTGCTCCTGATGGTGACTTTTGCACAATATCACCACGAATAAATCGAGATTATACAGGGCGGCAGTGGTTGCTTGGTCACGCTGATTGTTGGTCATTAATAATGAATTATTATGATCGTGAATATGGGATTAAATTAAACAATTATTCAGTGCCACGAGAATGGTGGGATAGTGGCAAAGAGCATCTTTATGATGATAATTGGCAAGCAGAAGGATTTGTTGAAGTCGGTCTGAATGATATGAAAGTCGGAGACATGATTATGATGCGCATTGGTTCGCAAGTCACAAATCATGCTGCTATTTATGTGGGTGATAATCTTATTTTACACCACCTGTACGGTCAATTATCTACACGTACACCTTACGGTAAATATTTTAGAGACAGAACTGTTCGCATTGTGCGGCATAAGGAGTTATTGAATGCTCAGTAAGTTAACATTGAAAGGTGCAATGGCAAGGCAATTTGGAAAAAAGCATACGTATGACGTAAACAATATCCGGGAAT
Source organism: Gilliamella sp. CG16 (assembly GCF_046635785.1). Lineage (NCBI taxonomy): Bacteria > Pseudomonadati > Pseudomonadota > Gammaproteobacteria > Orbales > Orbaceae > Gilliamella > Gilliamella sp. CG16. Next base: position 218,044 of record NZ_JBIDFL010000001.1, on the reverse strand, counting down.
TGCTACGCGCACTTTGTGTGACAATAAAAGGGTTTGAAAAATATATGAGTACGGCTCATTTAAAAGGCATTAAGTTTGCCTTTTTTGTGGATGGAAAAAATATTGGAATTGATGAGTTTGATATTAATGTTAATGGCAAAAATTATGTGATTATGCCGATAGCTCAAGGTGCAAAAAGTGGTGGTTTATTACAAGTTGTGATCGGAGCCGTTGCTTTAATTGGTGCTTTCTTTACTGGTGGTGCCTCTTTAACACTATTGGGTGCTGAAATTACTGCATCTTCAGTTTTAGCTAGTATTGGTTTGAGCATGGCATTAGGTGGCATTGTGCAATTACTTACCCCTCAGCCTAAATTTAACGCAGGCGGGGCATCAAACACTGAAAATAAACCTAACTATGGTTTTGGAGCGCCCGTTAATACCAATGCGGTAGGCTATCCTGTTCCTGTTTTATTAGGTAACCGTGAAATTGGTGGCGCAGTGATTAACGCGGGTATTTATTCAGAAGATCAACAATAGGTGGATTATGCAATTAATAGAAGGTCAAAAGGGCGGTAAAAAAAAGCAACATAGACCTTATGAACAACCCGATAATTTGCTTTCAACAGCAAAGCTCAAAGTGCTTTTAGCATTAAGTGAAGGGGAAATTCAAGGCGATCTAACAGAACAAAATATATTCATTGATAATACTCCACTAGCCAATCTCGATGGTACGCGTAATTTTAATGGTGTTGCATGGGAATTCCGTAATGGTGCCCAAACGCAAGATTATATTCAAGGAATACCTGAGATAAGTAATGAGTTAAAAGCCGCTTTTACAGTAAAATCTGACAATCCTTGGATACGATCATTTAGTAATCTAGAATTAGATGCCATAAGAATCAAATTAAGTTTACCAAGTCATTTACATTATAAAGAAAATGGTGATACGGTAGGAACTGTTACCAAGTATGCTATTGACTTATCAACAGATGGCAGTGCGTTTGAAACGGTTATTTATGGTGAATTTAATGGAAAAACAACCTCAGAATATCAGCGAGATCATCGCATCAATTTACCGAATGCATTAGATGGGTGGACTATACGTGTTAGACGACTAACACCTGATTCGAAATCGAATAAATTGATTAATACGTTTAGTGTTTTTTCATATGCGGAAATTATTGACAGTAAATTACGGTATCCTAATACCGCTCTACTTTATATCGAGTTAGATGCTAGCCAATTTAATGGTTCTATTCCTAAAATTAGTTGTAAACTGAAAGGGAAAATTGTTCAAGTACCCGACAATTATGATCCAGTAAACAGGACCTATTCAGGCACTTGGACAGGTGGATTTAAAATGGCATATACCAATAATCCTGCTTGGCTTTCTTATTATTTGATGCGTGATGAGATAGCAGGTATGGGGGTCAGAATTGATTCTACAATGCTCGATAAATGGTCAATTTATCAATTAGGTCAGTATTGTGATCAAATGGTACCTGATGGTCGAGGTGGCATGGAGCCTCGCTTTGCTTGTAATGAATATATACAAAGTCAAGAAGAGGCTTATAACGTTCTAAAAGATTTAGTGGCTTCATTTCGGGGCATTATATTTTGGGGTAATGATCAGATCTGTTTAACCGCAGATATGCCACAAGATGAACCAGATTTTATCTATCATCCTTCTAATGTTATTGGCGATTTTACCTATTCTGGTGGTTCATATAAAAATCGTTATACATCCTGTTTAGTTGCATATTCTGATCCCAACAATCATTATTGTGATGATGTTGAGGCTGTGTGGGATCATGATTTGATGCGTCGTTATGATGTCAATGTCATGAAATTAACAGCGATAGGTTGTACTTCTCAAGCTGAAGCGCAACGACGTGGACGTTGGGCTTTACTTTCTAATGCAAAAGATGAAGTGATCACATTTTCGGTAGGACTCGATGGCTATATTCCTTTACCTGCGCGAATCATTGGGATTGCTGACCCTTCTCGTTCTGGCAAAGAAAATGGCGGGCGTATTCACGCCGTTGAAGGGCGAAAAATCACATTAGATAGAGCTGTTGAATATGATGTGGGCGATCGGTTAGTCCTTAATTTACCGGATGGCACTGCGCAAAGCCGAACGATTAGAGCGATTAGTACCGACAAAAAAACACTCACTGTTACGGCTAATTATAAACTGACACCAGTTGCTGGCGCAGTATGGTGTATTGATAGTGATAATATCGCTATTCAATATTATAGAGTAACCTCAATATCATCGTCTAATGAAGGTCAGTTTACAATTACGGCTATTCATCATGATCCAAATAAATTCAGATATATAGATCAAGGTATACGATTAGAGCCAAAACCAATAACAGTTACTCCTCCAAGCTCAGTTTCATCCCCCAAAAATATTGTTTTATCAGAAAGCAGTTATATCTCCCAGGGACTGTCGGTGGCATCATTGCAAGCTTCTTGGGATGTGGTAGAAGGTGCGACAAACTATATTGCTCAATGGAGAAAAGATAATTCGTCTTGGATTAATATTGGTCGAACTAATGGAATGAATTTTACCGTCGAGGGTGTTTATACTGGTGTATATGAAGTTCGAGTACGAGCAGTAAATGCGATTGATGCATCTTCACCCTGGGCTTATTCACAAACCAAAGCAATCAAAGGAAAAGTTGGTAAACCTGACAGACCAGTAGACTTTACTGCTAGCGAAAGTGTGGTATTTGGTATTGACCTTAATTGGTCGTTTCCAATTGGAAGCGGTGATAGTAGTTACACAGAAATTCAATATAGTACGACTAAAAATGAAGAAAATGCCCTGCTATTAAGCAATGTTAGTTACCCAACTTGCAATTATTCTCAGACAGGGTTAGCTATAGGTCAACAGTTTTTCTACCGTGCTCGTCTTGTCGATAAAATTGGTAACATCAGTGATTGGACAGATTGGGTTAGAGGTGTTTCAAGTACCAATACTAACGATTTGACAGACCATATTTTTGAAGAAATAAAAGAAACAGACGCTTGGCAATCTCTTGTCGACTCTGCAGATAATGCTGCTATTAATTCAATAGCGAATGCAAAATCCATTATCGAAAATGCACTGGCTATAGACGCTGAGACAAAACAGCGCAGAATTGAAAACGGCAACTTATCCGCTGAGATTCAAGAAACCCATTCAGTATTATTAACTGAGAAAGCAGCAACAGCCATTGCTTTAAAAGAGTTGAACGCTAAATACGGTAGTATAAATAGCAATTTATCAGAATTAAAACAGACAACCGCTGAACAAAATGCCGCTACTGCCAAATCAATACAGGCAATTAACACAAAAGTTGGAGATGTTTCTACCACCATTTCAGATGTCAGTGAAACGGTAAATAATTTAAATGGTAAAGTTTCAGCTCATCGTACAATGAAAGTTGAAGTAGATGACAAAGGTCAACAGTATGTTGCAGGTATGACAATGGGTGTTGAAAATACTGAACAAGGAATGCAAAGTAATGTCATTTTTCTTCAAGATCGTTTTTCAATCATGAACTCAGCCAATGGAAATCCTCAAACAGTCTTTACGACACGGGGTAATCAAGTTGTCATCAATGATGCAGTTATTGGTGATGCTTCAATAACGAACACAAAAATTGGCAATGTTATTGAATCAAATAATTTTAGAGAGGGTGTATCTGGTTGGCAATTATCCAAGCATACAGGAACATTGAAAGCCATTAATGCTGACATTTCAGGGAGATTGCGTGCCACATCAGGAGAGTTGAATAATGTTGTAATTAATGAAAATTGTCAGATCAAAGGTAAATTAACAGTCAACCAAATCGAGGGTGATTTTTTAAAACTTTATACTTTGAAATTTGGGGAAATTTTAACAATTCCATCAACTTATTTTGAAAGGACCGTTATTTCCACTCAAATAACACTTATAGCAACAGGAACTGGTACAAAAGAAGATCTAATCGAGATGTCAGTATATAAAAATGGACAAAAGATTTTTGCCAGAACAGCGATAGCAAGCTATAACCGGCAAAACATTGTTACAGGAAATTTTTCTTTCAAAATTCCTGCATGGGAAATAACAACACTTGAAATAAAATCAAGAAATTGGGGTTTGAATAAACCACGAGTTCCAGAAATTTCATTATTCGCGATGAAATCATAAAAGCCGATAAATTTTTTAAAAAACTAATAAATCATTGTTAACTTTTTAATATAAGGATATTTATGTCATGGTATAAATCTGGCTCTGTTAACATAGAACAGGGTAGTAAAATAATTACAGGAATTGATACTAAATGGGCAAATCCATTAATTGGCGTTTGTTCAGGTCAAATGTTAATATTAAAAACAAAAAATTCTATAGAAATATGTGAAATAGCTTCTGTTCAATCTGATACGCAATTGACTTTGGCAAATGAATACAATGGTGAAACAAAAGCTGGGGTGAATTACGAAATACCAACATCGCCTAAGGTATCTATAGAAGCGTTAGCATTGAGAATATCAGAAATGTTAAATTATTATCAAACTCAACTTGATGCATGGCAAATGATTCTAACCAGTGATGATGAAGTGACTTTAACCGCTCCAGATGGTCAGCAAGTAACTATAAAATCGCAATATGCAATTTCAAATGAGTTTTTTGAGCTATTAGAACAGAGCAGAGGTTACACTGAGCTATCTGCACATAATGCTGCCAATGCTAAAAATGCAAGCTCTTTAGCTGCTAATAGTGCAGAGTTGGCTAAAAATAATGCTGATAATGCCAATAAATCAGCCGATTTAGCAAATAAATATGTAACAGTTGTGAGGAGTTTGATTAAACAATCAGCAGAGAACGTTACAGAATCTCAAACATCAGCAGATAACGCTGCCAAATCGGCTTTAGACGCTAAAAATGCTGCATTATCGATAAATGGCTCGAATTTTATACAAAAAACAGGCATAGAACATCAAGCTATTAATGGTTCGTTAGACGTTAATCAATTAACAATAAATGGTGAAAAAGTATATTCAATAATTAATAAACCCATAGCAGATGATATTGGTGCCTTACCTGTTAATAAAATCGTTTTAGATGGTGTGCCTATCTATTTAATTGATCATCATGTTGTATTAAAAGATACTATTGGCGATCAACGTCTGATGCCATTTAGACGTAATGAATTGCCATTTGGTTGGTATTTTAGAAATGGAGATAATTTCCTATTAAATTCACCACAAGGAAAAGTTTTAAATAATCTATCTTATAACTATAAATTTGATCATCGAATTACGATAAAAACTATTAATGGCCAGCAATATATAAACGTCCCGACAGCATTTGCAACAGATGGAAGAGGCTATTTTGAACGAGCGGTTAACGGAACTGCTCGACAAGTCGGTAACATAGAGAATGATGCAATTCGTAATATTAAAGGTTCACTTCCTAATGGAGCGTCTAAAGCAATAATTGGACACGAAAATATTAATAAAGGTGATAGAGATGGAGCAATATCGATTTATCATTGCGATGACGATTGGTTGCAAGTGGGTAACCGGCGCATGAGATGGGCTTTTTTTGATATTGATGCATCAAGAGTTGTCCCTACAGCTAACGAAAACCGTCCATTGAATATCGGTATGACACCTGCAATTTATCTTGGAGTTTAGAATGATCAATTATTATTTTGATAATGCAAATGAATTAAAACCGTACACACACCAATTAGATGCAAATGATGATACATTTCCGCCTGATAATGCGCTGCGTATAGCCCCTGAATTTAAAGAGGGTTTTTACCCTTGTGAGAATAATGGTAAATGGACATTAGTAGAAGATCATAGAGACAAAATTATTTATAACATTAAAACTAAAGAGCCAGTAAAAGTAGATTATTTAGGAAAAATCAAAAAAGGATTTACTTTGTTAGAACCATTTGAATTTTGTAAATGGGAACAAAATAAGTGGATATTGGATGAATTACAAAGAAACGACTATATTATTAAACAAAACTTATCAAACATTACAATGTTAGTATCGGAGGCTAATAATGAAATAGAAATTTTAAAAGATAAATTAGAGCTTGATATTGCAACTGATGCTGACAAAAAACTATTAAAAAAATGGAAACTTTATCGTATCCAATTAAAATCGATTGATGCAAATCAACCAAATATTGTATTACCTATCAAGCCTTAATAATATATTTTACAAATTCCATTTGCTTGTAACCTTTAAAGGTGTTTAGCTTTCTAACATAATATTGATTTATTATAGATCTAAGCTGAAAAGCTAATTATTTTAATTTATATGGCTATTTTAGAGAATAAGCATAGTTAATAGATATTGTAGAAATATTATATTAGCCACTTATTTTCAAAATAGTTTTTAGTTTTTGGAAAAGACATCTTAAACATTAGAAATGTTATAACATTTTTTTAGTATTAATTGATAAATAGCCAAGACCTATCAAAAAAGGTATTGATTTGAATCAAGTCATTATTAAAAAATACTCTCCATGACTCACTATTATGATTGAGAATGAATAATTGAATATAATAAAATACTTTGATAATATTTCGCGTAGTTAAAAAATTCATAAATGAATTAAAATTAATTCTAAAATGATAGATTATCATAATGAATATATTTAATTTATTTAACTTACTTTCTTCACCCTATATTGCGAATAATTAAATTGTTGAAATAAATGAGTGATACAATTTTAACGGTTTGTTTAAACACTCGATTTGCGATATTTATTGAGAATAAGATGACCTTCATTGACGAATGATATCTTCCTCTCCTCGATCTTTTGGAGCCATTATGGAAAACTTAAGTACCGTTCAGGACTTTATTCGCTGGACAACTTCACAACTCAGTCAATCAGATATTTATTTAGGACATGGAACGGATAATCCTATCGATGAATCAAAACAACTTATCTTAGCCAGTTTGGGGTTATCATTATCTATTCCTCCAGAATTTTACGCGGCCAATCTGACGGAAGAAGAAAGACAGTTTTTGTTTGATATTATTCAAAAGCGAATTGACGATCGGGTTCCAACTCCTTATTTAACGAATCAAGCGTGGTTTTGTGGACATAGTTTTTATGTTGATGAACGAGTTTTAATACCTCGTTCACCGATTGGTGAATTAATTGATGATCATTTCAAAACGCTACTTACCACACCGCCTGGACATATTTTAGATCTTTGTACCGGTAGTGGTTGTATTGGTATTGCTTGTGCTTATGCTTTTCCTAAAGCGCATGTTGATATTACCGATATTTCGCTTGAGGCAATCGATGTTGCTCAAACTAATATCGACTTGCATGAAATGAACTTTCAAGTTACCCCTATCTTATCGGATCTTTTTGATGATTTACCGGTAAAACAGTACGATCTTATTGTCTCCAATCCACCTTATGTTGATGATGAGGATATGAATGATTTGCCAGAAGAATATTTATACGAACCGAAACTGGCGCTAGAAGCCGGATTTGATGGATTGGATTTAGTAAAACGAATTTTGCGTGATGCGATCGATTACTTAACACCCGAAGGTATCCTTGTTTGTGAAGTAGGAAATAGTTGGGTTAGTTTGCAAGAACAGTATCCAGATGTTCCTTTCAATTTGATTGACTTTGAGCGTGGTGGATTCGGGGTATTTTCAATCACACAACAAGACTTGGTGAAATATCATCACTATTTCAAATAAATATATGCATTAATCGGGATAAGGTTATTATGTCTGGAAACTCAATCGGAAAATTATTTAAAGTCACAACGTTTGGTGAATCGCATGGTGTTGCATTAGGATGTATTGTTGACGGTGTACCACCGGGATTAGCATTAACTGAATCAGACTTACAAATAGATTTAGATCGCCGTCGCCCAGGCGCATCTCGTTATACCACCCAACGCCGAGAACCTGATCAAGTTAAAATATTATCTGGTGTATTTGAAGGGGTAACAACTGGTACAAGTATTGGATTAATGATTGAAAATACCGATCAACGTTCGCAAGACTATAGCCAAATAAAAGATATTTTTCGACCTAGCCATGCAGATTACACTTATCACAATAAATATGGGATAAGAGATTATCGAGGGGGAGGGCGTTCTTCTGCTCGTGAAACAGCGATGCGCGTAGCGGCAGGAGCAATAGCTAAAAAATATCTACACGAAAAACTGGGTATTCAAATTCGTGGTTATTTAGCACAAATGGGGGATATTGAGTGCGAATTAAAAGATTGGCAGCAAGTTGAACAAAATCCATTTTTTTGTGCAGATGAATCAAAACTCGCGTCGCTCGATCAGCTACTCAGATCGTTACGAAAAGAGGGAGATTCGATTGGTGCTAAAGTTTGCATTGTGGCTGAAAATGTTCCTGTAGGATTGGGCGAACCTGTTTTTGATAAGTTAGATGCTGAACTCGCCCATGCTTTAATGAGCATTAATGCGGTAAAAGGGGTAGAGATTGGCGACGGATTTGCGGTTGTCACTAAACGAGGAAGCGAAAATCGAGATGAAATCACACCAAATGGTTTTTTATCTAACCATGCTGGTGGTATCTTAGGCGGGATAAGTTCCGGACAAACGATAATAGCTAATATTGCCCTTAAACCCACGCCAAGTATTGAAATATCAGGTCGTTCGATAAATGTATTTGGTGAATCGGTTGACGTCTCTACGCATGGGCGACATGACCCATGTGTGGGGATTCGTGCGGTTCCGATAGCTGAGGCAATGGTGGCTATAGTGCTGATGGATCATTATCTTCGTTATCGAGCTCAATGCAGCGACGTAAATTTATGATGAGCAATCATTTATGAGTGATGAAATACTCGTTTTATTATTTGCTATCGCTGTTGTAGCTGGCTTTATTGATTCAATTGCTGGTGGTGGAGGCTTATTAACTGTGCCAGCTTTACTCGCTATAGGGCTGCCACCCGCTAGTGCGTTAGCAACAAATAAGTTACAAAGTTGTGGTGGATCTTTTTCAGCTAGTCTCTATTTTATTCGCCAACGTATGGTTGATTTAAAACAGCAAAAGTGGGCGATTGCATTTGCTTTTATTGGTTCTGCTATAGGTACGATTTCAGTCATCCATGTTCAAGCTGAATTTTTAAAACTTTTATTGCCAATACTGACCATTAGCGTAGGCATTTATTTTTTACTTTCGCCAAAAGTTGGCGAAGATGATCGTAAAAGTCGTTTCTCTATTATTCAATTTGCACTTATACCTGCTTTGGGAATCGGTTTTTATGACGGATTTTTTGGCCCCGGTGCGGGTTCATTTTACGCTGTGGCTTATATTACCCTTGCAGGTTTTAATCTCACAAAAGCAACGGCAAATACTAAAGTTTTAAACTTCACCTCAAATTTAGCTGGTCTAATCTTTTTTATTTTAGGTGGCGAAGTTGTTTGGTCAATTGGTCTGATTATGTTATTAGGTCAATTTATTGGAGCAAGGGTAGGCGCTAAAATGGTAATCACTAAAGGGCGAAAATTAATCAGACCTATGTTAATCACCGTTTCGACCATTATGAGCATCAAACTAATCTACGAAAATTTTTTTATTTAATGGCAATAGATACGAACAAGGATAAGTCAACTTTGTTCAAGGTCGATTAATAGGTAATTATCATGATTCATATACATCTTTATGGAATCAAAACGAGGCTATAACTGGTCAGCTAGACAATTTTAAATTGGTAGAATCAATTGGCTCTATTCATTAACACACGCAATTACGTTGCAAAATTAATCCTTTCATTTACTCCTTTCACCCATCACTTATAAAACCTGTTAGTCTAGATTTTCAACTCCTCATTCATTTAACTATCCCAATTACATTTCATTTGGTAAACAAATAAATTAAATAGTATTGTGCCTGTATGTCAGATTTAATTTTAAACAATCAGTTAGTGCACATCTGCTAATTTTTGGTATATAGTTAACAAGATATTATCCCGTAATGGGTTTATACGACTTAATAAGTGACGCTATGAAACTACAACAATTACGCTATATTTTAGAAATTGCTCGTTCAGGTTCAATTAATGAAGCTGCAAAAAATCTCTATATTACGCAACCGAGTCTTTCCACAGCAGTTAAAGAATTAGAAGCAGAATTTGGTATTGAAATTTTTGTACGAACGTCTAAAGGAGTCTCATTATCCACTGATGGCGTTGAATTTTTAGGCTATGCGAAACAAGTTTTAGATCAAGCTGAATTATTAGAACAACATTATTCAAAAAAAGTCCCTTCAAAACAACTTTGTAGCATTTCCACTCAACACTATGCATTTGCTGTCAATGCATTTGTGAATCTCATCAAAAAAAATCATACTGATGAATATGAGTTTACTCTCCGAGAAACCAGAACTTACGATATCATTACCGATGTGGCTAATTTACGAAGTGAAGTTGGGATTTTATATTTAACAGATTTTAATCAAAAAGTGATTCTACGCTTACTGAAAGAACATCGATTGACATTTCATCCGCTATTTGAAGCCCACCCACACGTATTTATCAGCACCAATCATCCTTTATCATCAATGAAATCGTTAACGTTAAGTGATCTTGAAAATTACCCTTATTTGTCTTTCGAACAGGGGGAATATAATTCATTTTATTTTTCTGAAGAGATTTTAAGTACTGTTTACCATAAAAAAAGTATTCATGTGAGTGATAGAGCCACCTTGTTTAATTTGTTGCATGGGTTAAATGGTTATACGATTAGTACTGGCGTATTAAGTACGGATTTAAATGGGTCTGATATTTTATCCATACCACTTGAAGTTAATGAAAAAATTTTGATTGGTTGGATTACTTCGCAAAAAGCCCAATTAAGCCTGTCTGCACAAAATTATATTGAAGCATTAAAAAAATTGATTCAAGAAGAGTATGGCTTTGAACTTAAGTAAACTTATAGTTACGTAAATCAAATTGCTATTTTAATAAAATTCAGTATAATTGCGCCCAATTCATATTTATATGAATACCGAGGTTGTCTGAATTAGAGATCGGACATGCCATGTTTTATATTAATTTTATGAGGTTTATTATGTCTCTAACTGTAGAAGCTAAAGCGAAAATCGTAGCTGAATATGGTCGTGGAACTAACGATACAGGTTCAACTGAAGTTCAAGTTGCTCTTTTAACTGCGCGTATTAATGATTTACAAGGTCATTTTTCTGAGCATAAAAAAGATCACCACAGCCGTCGTGGTTTATTACGCATGGTCTCTAGCCGTCGTAAATTATTAGACTATTTACGCCGTAAAGATATCGAACGTTACAACCAATTGATTCAAAAATTAGGCTTACGTCGCTAATCAAAATCTACTTGAAAGAGGCTTAGGCCTCTTTTTCGTTGTTAAAAATTTGAGCTTTGCTATAATGCTCAGCTCGAAAGTAAAATTAATTCGTTTTTGTAAATCAACACATTAAAAGATTGTATCTCATGTTTCGCGCGACTAATGAGAGCTCTATAATTTATAGATCTGTCATTAGTCGTGACAGTGAAATAATCTTTTGTTGATGACCCTACATTGTTGAAATAAAAAAATCAATAAGTTGTACTTAAAACTACTGCCTGTCGAGCTTTTCATTTCAACAGCATTATTAACAAGAGGATATTATTTTGTTTAATCCAACATATCAAAAATTTCAATATGGACGTCACACTGTTACTTTAGAAACAGGTATTTTAGCACGTCAAGCATCGGCTGCGGTCATGGTTAATATGGACGATACCGCTGTATTTGTTACGGTGGTGGCTAATAAAAAAGTCAAAGAAGGACAAGACTTTTTCCCATTAACAGTTAATTATCAAGAACGTACTTATGCTGCCGGTCGTATTCCGGGTGGATTTTTTAAACGTGAAGGTCGTCCAAGCGAAGGCGAAACGTTAATTGCACGTTTAATTGACCGTCCATTACGTCCATTATTTCCAGAAGGATTTGTTAATGAAATTCAAATCATTGCAACAGTCGTGTCAGTCAATCCGGATGTTAGTCCAGATTTAGTTGCAATGATAGGTGCTTCCGCTGCACTTTGCTTATCAGGTGTGCCTTTTCATGGTCCAATTGGTGCTGCTCGAGTTGGTTTAATTAACGATGAATTTGTATTGAACCCTTCAGTAAAAGAACTACAAAATAGCCGTTTGGATTTAGTGGTTGCTGGTACGAAAAGTGCGGTATTGATGGTTGAGTCGGAAGCTGATTTATTAAGTGAAGAACAAATGTTAGCTGCAGTCGTATTAGGTCATGAGCAACAACAAGTGGTCATTGATAACATTAATGAATTTGTGGCGAAAGCGAATCGTGAAAAATGGGATTGGGTTCCACCAGTTAAAAATGAAGCATTATATAATGCTGTTTCTGAATTAGCGAAAGATCGTCTAGGTGAAGCTTACCGTATCACAGAAAAACAAGCTCGTTATGCGCAAATTGATCTGATTAAAGAAGATGTGCTAACCTCTTTAAAAGCGCAAGATGAAGAACTTGATGAAAACGAAGTGATGAACATTATTATTGATTTGGAAAGCCAAATTGTTCGTCAGCGCGTTATCGCTGGTGAACCGCGTATTGATGGTCGTGAAAAAGATATGGTTCGGGCACTGGATATCCGTACCAATTTATTACCAAGAGCACATGGTAGCGCCTTATTCACACGTGGTGAAACTCAAGCGTTAGTCACAGCAACATTAGGGACTGAACGCGATGCTCAGATTATTGATGAATTAACTGGCGAATATACTGAACGTTTCTTATTGCATTATAACTTTCCGCCATATTCTGTCGGTGAAACAGGTATGGTTGGATCACCTAAACGTCGTGAAATTGGTCATGGGCGTTTAGCTAAACGTGGTGTAGCTGCGGTCATGCCTAGCCAAGAAGAGTTCCCTTATACCGTACGTGTCGTATCTGAAATTACCGAATCAAATGGTTCATCGTCTATGGCTTCTGTTTGTGGTGCTTCACTTGCCTTAATGGTTGCCGGTGTGCCAATCAAATCATCAGTTGCAGGTATTGCAATGGGATTAGTTAAAGAAGGCGATAAATTTGTCGTATTATCAGATATTTTAGGTGATGAAGATCATCTTGGCGATATGGACTTTAAAGTAGCCGGAACTCGTGAAGGTGTGAGTGCATTACAAATGGATATCAAAATTGAAGGTATCACCAAAGAAATCATGCAAGTTGCCCTTAATCAAGCGAAAGGTGCCAGATTGCATATTTTAACGGTAATGGACCAAGCGATTAATAAACCGCGTCAAGAAATATCTGAGTTTGCCCCACGTATTTATACAATGAACGTTAATCCGGATAAAATCCGTGATATTATCGGTAAAGGTGGCGCAACGATTCGTGCATTAACTGAAGAAACAGGCACAACCATTGAAATCTCTGACGATGGCACAGTTAAAATTGCAGCATCAGATGCGAACAAAGCTAAAGATGCTATGGAGCGTATCAATAATTTAGTTGCTGATGTTGAAATTGGTAAAATTTATACCGGTAAAGTCACTCGAATTGTTGATTTTGGTGCGTTTGTTTCTATTATTGGTGGTAAAGAAGGATTGGTTCATGTTTCTCAAATCGCTGATCACCGTGTCGAAAAAGTAGCTGATTACTTAAAAGTAGGACAAGAAGTCAATGTGAAAGTCCTTGAAATTGATCGTCAAGGTCGAATTCGTTTAAGTATGAAAGATGCAATTGAACCAACAACGGAACATTCACCAATTACTGAATAAAAAATTAATCATTAGGGGTTTTAAAATGAAACTTTTCAACCTGAGGATTGTCTGCTTACTTATAGCTGTTATTCTATTGTCAGGTTGTTCAAGTTCACCGCTCCTTTTGGCTGTTCCTGAGCAAGTTTCGTATAATGATGAATTGAAAATTGCTCAGATTAGCCAACAATTATCCCAAAAAAATATTGATACTGTAACCCGAATGCAGCTTATTTTTGAAAGGGGAATTGTTTATGATTCATTAGGTTTTAAAGCATTTGCGCAAATTGATTTTTCTACCTTATTAGGTTATAGCGCTGACATTCCAGATATTTATAACTTTTTAGGGACTTATGCTTTAAGAGAAGGTGACTTTGATGTTGCCTTAATGTCTTTTAATACAACTTTAGAAATCGATCCAGCTTATGCTTATGCATATTTGAATCGAGCAATCACGTTGTATCGTACAGGTCATTATCAATCTGCTAACCGAGATGCACTTCAGTTTTATCAATATGATGTGAATGAGCCAATTAGATTATTATGGCTTTATCTAATTGAAAATGAGATTGATAAGAAAACAGCATTAAATATGCTACAAGACCGTTATAATCGGTTAAATGATAAATCGATTTATAGTAGCCATATTGTTGCATTTTATTTAGGTAAAATTAATGAATCTAAATTGATGCAAAATCTTCAAGAAGGCGTTGAAAATAATCGGCAATTAGCTGAGCGTCTTTGTGAAACCTACTTTTATTTGGGTAAATATTATCAGAATAAAGGTGATAATGAGCGTGCCAAAATGTTATTTAAATATGCTTTAGCTAATAATATTTATAACTTTGTTGAACATCAACAGGCACTCTATGAAATGAAGTTACTTGAGGAAAAGTAACATGGGTCATGCCAGTTTTAAAAGTGAAAATATTGTTATAGTTTAGTTCTGATTGACTATTAATACTTGTTCAAGTTATTGATGAGTCGTTAATTAGTTATATCCTTAATCGGATCAGAGTATTGCGCAAATGTGATATTTGTCCATATAACATTCACAACAATAATCAATTATAGTATCGGTAATTAATTTTTGATGTGAATCGTAAATTTTCAATTTAGTGAGCTGGCATAAATTTATATATAGCTTTCTTTTCAAGGAAATGCAATTAAACATTTAACCATATTGAGATTAATTACTTTATTTCATTAAGCTTAATTGTTTAGCAATTAAAATAGAAAGTTTATATATATGATAAATTTATAAGCGAGTTTACATGACAAATGAAGTTTCTTTTATTGACCTTGGTTTATCCGAGGACATCCTTAACGCATTAAATGATCTTGGTTTTAGCAAACCATCACCCATTCAAGCTGAATGTATTCCACTATTATTAGATGGAAAAGATGTGCTTGGTATGGCGCAAACCGGAAGTGGAAAAACAGCGGCTTTCTCCATTCCATTTTTAATGAACATTGATGCCAGCTTAAAAGCGCCACAACTATTAGTGTTAGCACCAACACGTGAGCTTGCAATACAAGTTGCTGATGCCTGTTCAGAATATTCAAAATATATGAAAGGGGTGAATGTATTAGCCCTATATGGTGGTCAGCGTTATGATGTGCAATTGCGAGCGTTAAAACAAGGACCGCAAATTGTAGTTGGCACGCCTGGACGTTTATTAGATCATTTAAATCGTAAAACATTAGATCTTTCAAATCTTAAAGGTTTAGTTCTTGATGAAGCCGATGAAATGCTAAGAATGGGCTTTATTGATGATGTTGAAAATATTATGGCTGCCATTCCCGAAGATCATCAAACAGCGCTATTTTCAGCAACAATGCCTGCGCCAATTCGTCGTATCACTAAACGATTTATGCATAATCCAAAAGAAGTACAGATAAAAGGGACTAATCAAGCAGCGCCTGATATCGATCAAAGTTATTGGTTAGTGCGTGGAATGCGTAAAAATGAGGCAATAATACGTTTTCTTGAAGCAGAAGATTTTGATGCTGCAATTATATTTGTACGAACAAAAACAGCAACGCTTGATGTCGCCGAAGTGCTTGAAAAACACGGGTACAGTTGTGCTGCATTAAATGGAGATATGACGCAGCAATTAAGAGAACAAACACTTGATCGATTACGTAATGGTCGATTAGATATTTTAATTGCAACTGATGTGGCAGCGCGCGGATTAGATGTTGAACGTATTAGTTTAGTTATCAACTATGATATTACCTTAGACTCAGAATCTTATGTTCACCGTATTGGGCGAACAGGTCGTGCAGGCCGTGCAGGTCGTGCAATTTTATTTGTTGATAGCCGTGAACGTCGTTTACTAAAAAATATTGAACAAACAATTAAAAAACCAATCCCAGAAGTGGGCTTACCTTCTAAAGAATTATTAGAAAAACGTCGTTTAGTTAAGTTCAATCAGCAAGTTCAACAACAGCTAGAAAGTAATGATTTAGATCAATATCAAGCAATACTGAGCCAAATCCAAACTGAAAGTGGTGCGGATCTTGAAACGATTGCAACTGCTTTATTAAAACTTGCACAAGGTGAGCGCCCATTAATTCTACCGCCTGATCCAGTATTCAAACCATCTCGTGAAGGTCGTGATCGTGATAATCGTGGTGGTGAACGTCGACTACGAGGCGATAATCGAGAGTCGCCAAAACGTCGGGAACGTCGTGATGTGGGTGACATGGATATGTATCGTATTGAAATTGGTAAAGAGAACGGTATTGAAGTTCGGCATATTGTTGGTGCTATTGCTAATGAAGCGGATATTAGTAGTCGTTATATTGGTAACATCAAACTTTATGAAACCCATTCAACGGTTGAGTTACCAAAAGGAATGCCAAAAGATATCCTTAAACATTTAGAAAAAGTACGGGTACTGAATCAACCAATGAAAATGAGCTTGGTCAGTGGTGCTCAGTCAGATGCTAAACGGGAACGTAAAAGTAACCGAACAGAATCGAACGATAAAAGTTTTGCAAAAAAACGTGGTCGTTCATCTGCACCTAAATTTTAATCATATAACCTCTACCATTTGGTAGAGGCTTTTTTGCTTTTTTTATGATCTAAATCTTTTTAAGATTACCAAAACATTAACTATCTCAATTAAATTCAATCGCAATAACCTAAATTGAACGACTTTCTGGTTAAACGGATTTGGATTCATAATAAAAGAATACCTTAACAGAACTGAAAAAGGGGCATTGAGTTAACTACAAATTGAATCGTTGATTTGTTGGTGAACGTTACTGACATATCGACAAGATTTATTTTAATTTTCTCAATTTCAAAAAACTCAAATTACAACTCGGATTCTTGATTCCGTTTAGTCAATAACAATGTCGTTTTATCTTTCAAAGAATGTTATCAAAGTAAAGCTATTCTAAATAAATCCTGATGAGAATTTTGCCCTTAGATATGATTGAGAGTATACTACTGTCAATTTAATCGGTAAAACAGAGGTATGGCATGACAGATTCTTTAAATAAATGTAAAGCAAATGATACTCCGGCGTGTTGTTGCGTAGATGTTGGCACAATCATAGATAATGAAGATTGCACCGCTGAGTACGAGCATGTCTTTGCGACAGAGTCAGAAGCACAAGCTAAATTAGCATCTTTAACTCAAGCAGCAAAAGATGTGTCAACTGAGCCTTGCGAAATTAATAGCAGTGTTGATAAGGTTGACGGTGGTTTTAAATTAACGGCAAAATTTACCTTTTGTTGTGGCGCTGAATGCTTGATTTTTCAATTAAAATTACGCTAATTGGATATAAATGAAAGTTTGTATAATGCGGCATGGTGAAGCAGGTTATTCTGCTTCATCTGATTCAAGCCGTTCCCTTACTCCTTATGGAATTCGTCAGGCAAACCATGCCGGGCTGTGGCTTAAACAGCAACGTTTCCAATTTGATCTTGGTTTAGTTAGCCCTTATTTACGTGCTCAGCAAACATTAGCAGAGTTATCATCACAAGTTTCTGTTTCAACAGTAGAAACAGATAAACTGTTAGTACCTGGCGGTAATCCTGAATATATTGCCAATTTGTTATCGACATATCCTTCTCAAGGTATTGAGCAAGTGATTATAGTTTCGCATCTTCCTTTAGTTGGATATTTGGTAAATGAGCTTTGTCCTGATATCTCTCCGCCCATGTTTCCGACTGCATCAATTGCATGCATTGAGTTAACATCAACTACTGGTAAGCTTGAATGGTTTCATCAGGCGGAATAAAAAAACTCAATCTTTTTGATTTACCGTTAACAGGCCGAACACTGATTGAAGCATCGGCAGGTACGGGTAAAACCTATTCGCTTGCCTTTATATATTTAAGGTTACTGCTTGGCATTGGTGAAAATAGCTATTCTACACCGCTTGATGTTAGCCAAATTTTAGTGGTGACGTTTACCAAAGCGGCCACTCAAGAGTTACGTTCACGTATACGACAAAACATACAAGAATTAAGATTGGCATTATTAAACGGTGAACATGATGATCCTATTTATCAGCAATTAATGGCATCGATTGTTGATCGTCGACAAGCGATTCAACGACTTACTGAAGCCCAACAATCAATGGATGATGCAGCAATTTACACGATTCATAGTTTCTGTCAAAGAATACTAACTAGCCATGCGTTTGAGTCCGGCGTGTTGTTCGAACAAAAATTAATTACCGACGAATATCAATTGCAATTACAAGTCGTGCAAGATTTCTGGCGATACTATTTTACACCTCTTGATAAATCGTATGCTTATTTAGTTCGAGATTGTTGGAAAGAGCCGGCGGAATTATTAGCCGATATTACCCCTTATTTATCCAATACCTTTAATGAGAAAACTGAATTAAACCCCAATATTACCGAAGCGATAGCTGAGTTTTATCAGCAAAATTTTAACATGATTGAAACGGTAAAAAAAGCATGGTTAAAGCATGTTGATCAATTAGCGGATATTATTAATCAATCGGGTGTCAGTAAACAATCTTATAGTAGCCGATATCTACCTAATTGGCTTTCAAAAGTTTCACAATGGGCTAACAGTACAACGCTTACGTTTGCATTACCTAATGAGCTTGAAAAATTTTGTCAATCAGTTCTGGCAAGCAAAACAAAAAAAGGAAAAATCGTTCCAAGTCATTTTGTTTTTACTGAAATTGATACACTCTATAAGTGTAAACTGGATTTGCGAAGCCATATTTTAATGGATATTGTAACCATAATCCAAAAAGGCATTTATGATGAAAAAATTAAACGCACTGAGATAAGTTTTAATGACTTGCTTTGGCAGCTTAATCGGGCGTTAGTGACACGAACAGGAAAACGATTAGCACAAAGTATATCAACGAAATATCGGGTTGCGTTAATTGATGAATTTCAAGATACTGACCCGATTCAATACCAAATCTTTGATCGTATTTATGATAGCAAACGATCTGATATCGGACTATTATTTATCGGCGATCCGAAACAAGCTATTTATAGTTTTCGTGGCGCCGATATTTTCACTTATCTTAAGGCGAAACGTTCAACCGGTGATAATTATTTTACTATGGATGTGAATCACCGTTCCTCATCAGCTATGGTAAATGCGGTAAATCAATTATTCGCCCATCATGAAAATCCGTTTGTTTTTAATGATATTCCCTTTTTACCAATGAATTGCGCTGAAAAAAATAAGCAAAAATCATTGCTAATTAATGATCAAGAAAGCAATGCTTTAACAGCTTATTTATTGCCAGAAGAAGTAACAACCAAAGCTGATTATCAAGAGCTGATGGCAAATTGCTGTGCCAAGCAAATAGTCAAATGGTTATCGGACTCTTCAATATTAATTAATGATAGCAAGGGTTGTCGCCCAATAACGACGTCAGATATAGCCATTTTAGTACGAACGGGTAGAGAAGCTGAAATTATTCAGCAAAAATTGGCCGTTTGTGGTATCAAAAGTGTCTATTTATCCAATCGTAATAGCGTATTTGAATCAGATGAGGCTAAGGATGTGCTTTGTCTTCTGCAAGCGGTATTGATGCCAGAAAATGAAGCCGCTTTACGTTTGGCTATGATGACGGCGTTATTAGGACAGACGATGTCTGAACTTGAACAAATCACTGATGATCAAGATAAATGGGAAAGCTTAGTAGAAGAATTTAAGCAGTATCAGGTTATATGGCAATATTATGGCGTATTGGTAATGTTACGTCGAATGATGAAAAAACGTCACCTAGCAGAAAATATTCTTGCTCGACAAGACGGAGAGCGTATTTTAACTAACTTTATGCATTTAAGTGAGTTATTACAAGAAGCGGCAGATGATTTAGATAGTCCACATGCGTTAATACGTTGGTTAACCAAACAGATTGTTAATCCTGATTTTAATCTCGAAAATCATGAACAGCGTCTTGAAAGTGATGAAAATCTAGTCAAAATTATCACCATCCATAAATCAAAAGGTTTAGAGTTTCCAATAGTTTGGTTACCTTTTATTTGCCAATATCGTGTGTCTGATACACAATTTTATCATGATAAAAATAACGATTTTCAACAAACTTATGCATGGATGTTAACAGATGAAATAAAACAACAGATTGAAGATGAACGCATGGCGGAAGACTTACGTTTATTGTATGTTGCTATGACACGATCCGTTTATCATTGTAGTATTGGTCTTGCTTCTATGAAGAAAGACCAATCAGCTATTCATTATCTGTTAAAAGGTGAGTTAAACAATATAGCAGCAATGGCGGATCTCATTAATGTGGAATTACCCCTTGAAAATGATAAGTACACTGCTCATTGTCAGCTAAATCAATCTTTAACGGCTAATGTATTTAAACGGAAACTTTGTCATCAGTGGCGCGTAACCAGTTATACGGAACTGCAAAAACATCACGCTGTTTTAACAATCAATCCAGAAATTATCAGCGATTGGGATGAACAGACGCCAGAATCCCAAGCCACTTTGCAGACCGAATTAACCTATGATATTCACCATTTTCCCAAAGGGGCGTATGTGGGGACTTTGCTGCATAAGATAATGGAAAATGTTTCTGAGAAGAATATCGAAACCTTGTGTAGTGAAACAATAACAAAACTCAATTTAGATCAAACTTGGCAAGCTATTTTATTGGAATGGTTACAACAAGTGTTGTCCACAACGCTTAATCAACAAGGTTTGGTGTTATCAGATGTATTAACAGGGCGATGTATCAATGAATTACAATTTTATTTTCCGATTCGTGAAGCAGTAAGTTGTGAACAACTTGATAGCATTTGTAAAACCTATGACAACTTATCTTATCAATGTCCAACACTTGATTTTGAAACAGTACAAGGCATGCTGAAAGGATTTATCGATTTGGTTTTTGAATATCAAGGGAAATATTATATTATTGATTATAAATCAAATTGGTTAGGTTATTCAGCTGAAGATTATGGACAAAAAGCATTAGAACAGGTGATGTGTGAGCATCGTTATGAGTTGCAATATCAACTTTATAGTCTTGCGTTACATCGTTTTTTGAAAAGCCGCATACCTAATTATCAATATCAAACCCATTTTGGGGGAGTTTATTATCTTTTTTTACGTGGTATGCCAGACCATGGTATCTTTTACCATCTTCCTGAACAAGCTTTTATCGAAGAGTTAGATAAGCTATTTGATGGTGTTAGTTAAATACATTGCTAGTTGTTGTACCTCAATCTCAGTTTTTGATATTTGAATCGATAGCTTTAACTGCTTGTTAAGCAAATTACGATAAAGCACAAATTTATTATGCCTTATCGTTGTTCTTTTTTTATCATCGTAACTTTTAGTTAACCTCGAAGGTTAATTGATAACGATAATGTTTTTTAGTTAATAAAAATTCAGAATGGACATTTGGCGTCCATGAATCATCACCACCAATCCCCATATGGAAAGCATCAATACTCACATAAGCACAAGGTTCCGCCACTAAAAGGTGACGATGTGTGACCGCCATTAACTGTTGAGTACCATATTGGTTGATGTTAAATTGAAATTGCTGACCGGTGATCGTCATTTCATCCAGTATTAATTTCTTTACATCACAGCGTAAACCATTTTCACAAGGATAAATATAAGGAGTATAGAGTTCAGAAAAAGGTAATGACCATTTACAAAAAATGGCAGAGTGTTTACGGTCTGGATAGTTTTCGTGCGGCCCTAAACCTAGCCATTTAACTTTTTCTGGGATTTCGTTAAGTTGATATGTTAAACCAATACGTGCAGGCGCTGGCATATTGTTGGCAATATCAACATCAACCGTTAGCGTTAAATAGCCTTGCTGATCAAATTGATAAATCCATTTGCTTTGAATCACTCTTTGACCTTCATAAAAATAACCATGCAACGCTTCGATAATGATAGTGCCGGATGATTGTGAAGCTTGTATTCCAAGACATTTATGGGTTAAATCAAAATAACCTGCTGCTTTCCACTGTTCAACCCAAGCAAATGGATTGTTATTGCTATCATAGTCACCACTAATTCCAATATCGTTATCAATTGGTGCTCGAATAAATTGATCACAAAACGGCGAAGCCAATAATGGTTTATCCTCTTTAGTCCATTGATTTAGAAAACCAGTAGTTTTATCAAATAACCAATTTTGATTTTGATGAGAAATTAAATAATTATTTTTATTTTCCTTTAATGTCATGGGGGTTTTAAGCTTGTTAAGCTTAAGAGGCGGAATAAAGACATTCTCAAGTTGCCATTGTTCCCAAGCGACAAGATGACCAATTGGTGACCATGGAGTTTCTTCTTTTTGGATAATAATGACAGAAAGATGAACATCTTCACAATTGATATAGTTAGGTAAGCTATCAAGTAATTTTATTCTGATTGTACTATCTGGTTGCATATCAAGGGTAATTTGACCACTTCGTTGTTTATTACCATCGATTAAGATCTCCCATTGTAATAGTTCATTATCAGTACGTCGAAACAAATATTCGTTGGTTATTTCGACAACTAAAGGTTTTTGACTAATGAGTTTGAATTGAAAAGGTTGCTGAACTTTTTTGGCTTCGATTAAGCTTGGATGCGGTTTTCGATCGGGAAAAACTAAGCCGTCCAAGCAAAATTGCCTATCGTGGTAAGCCTCGCCAAAATCACCGCCATAAGCCCAATAACTTTCTCCTGATGATGTTTGGCAACGAAGACCATGGTCTGCCCATTCCCAAATAAAACCACCTTGTAATCTTGGATATTGCCTAAATGCTTGCCAATATTTATAAAAAGCACCAAGACTATTTCCCATAGCATGTGCATATTCACATAAAATAAGTGGGCGGTTTTCATCGGGCAGGGATATCCATTTTTTTATAGCCCATTTAGGTACCTTTGGATGAAGCTGATCCTGATCGACTCGAGCGTACATAGGGCAAATAATATCGGTGGCAGCCGTATTTGCGCCTCCTCCTTCATATTGAACGGGGCGAGTTGGATCATTACTTTTGATCCAAGCATACAGTGCATCATGTGATGAACCGTGCCCGGATTCATTCCCAAGTGACCAGATAATAATAGATGGGTGATTGCGATCTCGTTGCACCATGCGTGTAACCCGTTCACTGTATGCTGCGAGCCAATAGGGGTCATCTGATAAACGGGACATAGGGAACATGCCGTGAGATTCTATATTCGCCTCATCGACTAAATAAAGTCCATACTGATCACAAAGCTCGTACCAACGAGGATCATTGGGATAATGACTGCAACGTACTGCATTGAAGTTGTGTTGTTTAATCAGTTTTATATCATGAAGCATGGCTTCTTCAGTGAGAGCATAGCCTTGATCCGGATAAAACTCATGGCGATTGGTTCCTTTAATAAGTAAAGGTTGACCATTAATACAAAGCTGACCATGTTTGATCTCAACCACTCGGAAACCAATATTATAAGCTTCGGATTCAATAAGCCCAGATTTTTTATGATATAAACTGATTACGACACGATAAAGATTAGGTGTTTCAGCACTCCATAATTTAGGTGAAATAACTGGAATATGACAAAACAGGCGATCATGATAGCCCCCTTTTTCATCAATGGGTTCGGTACCAATCAGTTGAAATTGTCCGGAAATCAAATCGCTATTTTTCCATAATTCAATGCCAATATTTAATTGATCCATATTGTCATTGTGTTTTACGTCAACTTGTATCGATAACGTAGCATTCCGATAACAGGCATCAAGTTCTGTCTTAATTTGGATATTTTTTAGGTGTGATTTAGGTTTATTAAGTAGCGAAACATTTCGAAAAATACCGCTTAATCGCCACATATCTTGATCTTCAAGATAACTTCCATCACACCATTTTAAAACTAAGACTGCTATTCTGTTTTGCCCAACTTTTAAGTAAGGGGTTAAGTCAAATTCCGCAGCGATTCGACTGTCTTGTGAATAACCCACCCATTGACCATTACACCAAAGATGAAAAGCAGAACTAACACCGTCAAAAATGATTCTAGTTTCCCCTTTATCTAACCATGCTTGGGTAATATTGATATAACGAGAATAACAACCTGTTGGATTATCGTCAGGAACAAAAGGGGGATTATAAGGAAATGGATAACGGATATTGGTGTAAATTGGTGCATCGTAACCGTGTAATTGCCAATTAGATGGAACGGGAATGGTATTGGTGTCTATCTCTCTTTCTAACCATGATTCTGGAACGTGTTTGGGGTTATCAAAATAGCTAAAAAACCAATCCCCATTTAAAGATAATATTGATTCTGAATCAATATTATTTTTAGCTTGTAATTTATCACGCCAACTGTGGAATTTAGAATGTGTCGGAAGCCTATTAATACTAAGAACTGATAAATTATTCCAATCATTTCTACTTATGATTGTATCTAAAGAGAGATTCATTTTTTCACCATTTTAATCTTAACAATTTAGTACTAAATGATTTACGTTAATCTAACCAATTTTTGAATGCGAATTATTATAACTAAATTAGGACATACAACAGTGAACAATATAACATTTGTCTAATCGGAATCATGTATAAAATTGTAAGTTTCTTAATTCTGTTTATTTTTTTTTGTTTACGGTTACATTTTTTATCTTTAAATAACTTTTAATTACTGTGACTTAAGTCACAACATCAGGATTTTATTTTTGAAACCATTTTTTTATTTGTTATATTGAAAACGCTAATTATTAGCTTTTGGATTGCTACCGATATTAAGCGGGCAAAACCTAAAGAATAGTTGTTGTTACCTATTCTTTAGGTTTTTTTTTGTCTTAAATTTATAAGACTAATGAATAAACAATTAAATTATGAGTAGAGAAAAATGAAATATCTAACAAAATCATTAAAAGTAAAGCCTAAGCGAATTGTTTTAATTACCATGCTCGGTTTATTTTATTTGCCTAATGCGATAGCTGCTACTCAAGATGAGTTAGAGGCAAGAATTAATTTATTAGAGCAAAAATTAATTGCGCTGAGTAATGAATCTATTGATTTGAAAAAACAGCTGATTGAATCGAATAAGCAAATTGCTCAGTTAAGTCTTAATTTAGAAAAGCAACAGTTAGTGATAAGCAATCAACAAAAAGAGATAAAAATACAAACCGCCGCACTTAAACAACAAAAATCAGTTAATCTACAACCTGTTAGTATTAAGCATCCTACTAACAATAATGCGATTGTGTTAGTCACTGATAGCCAAACTAATGAAGAACAGAATAGTAATATTGCCACTAAAAAATCGTTTACGTTAACAGAATTCAAAGATTATATTAAAGAAGAAATTGGATTTTCCTTTAATGGGTATTTTCGTGGTGGTTGGTCAACTTCGATGAATGGTAAACCCAAAAATTATGCTGAAGGCGCTCTAGGACGATTTGGGAACGAATATGGGGGGTGGTACGATCTTGTCTTCAGACAAAAAGTGTATGATCAAGATGGTCGTCGAGTGGATGCAATTGTTATGATTGATGGTAATGTGGCAACCGATAAAGCGGCTGGATTGTTTAATACGCAAGACGACAATATCATGCAATTTTCTGATATCTACTTAGCCACCAAAGGATTTGTTCCTCTTTTTCCTGAAGCGACTTTGTGGGTAGGTAAGCACTCTTTACCGTATAATGAAATTCAAATGCTTGATTGGAAAACCCAAAAATCGCCAGCTGGTGGGGGTGTCGGTATTGAAAATTTGGAAATTGGCGTAGGAAAGCTAGATTTAGCATTGTTACGTGCTGATGTGAATGTTAAGGTCAATAAAAAAACAGCTAAAGTAAGGCGTGAAGAAGTTGATATCAATGAAATTGAATTGCGTTACCGAGATATCCCATTATGGCAAGATGCATTGTTTGCTGTTAATGCCCGATACTCAGCGCCGAACAAATCGAAACTGCAAGATGATGTCACTGTTAAAAATGCTTGGTTAGGTAGTGTTGTTCTACGTCAAAATAACTTTTTTGGTGGTTTTAATCAGCTAACGCTACAGACTGCAACCAATTCAGTCGCTTCACATTTGGGCAATATCAATACCAATAATCCAGAATTTGCCGCTAATGCTGATAATGATTATATAGGTAAACACACAGGAGGTAAGGCTTATCGATTAGTTTCTGAAGGTGAAGCGTATTTTTCTGATAATATTATCGTGGCGCATGCATTAGCTTTAACAACAGGTAAAGATGTTTATTCTTATGATTTAAACTTACCTCATACAGATTTTACCAGTTTTAAATCAGCAGTAAGACCTGCTTATATTTGGGATCAATACAATCAAAGTGGTATTGAAATTGGTTACTTTAAACAAAAAAATAAAGTTAATGGTCGAACTTATAAAGAAGAAGGCTACAAAACAACCCTGTATCATTCATTTAAAGTAGGTGAAAGTATTTTATCCTCTCGTCCCGATATTCGTTTCTATCTATCGTATATTGAGTCATTAAATAATGATATTAGTAAATTTGAATTTAATGGTAAAAAACATCAAATTAGTTTTGGGGTGCAAACTGAAGTGTGGTTTTAATTTAATTAATGAAATAGAGACCTAAATTCGTGATAATAGGTCTCTATTTTTCGACGTTTAAATTTTTTTAAAAGCCCTTATCATTTGTTTCTGGGCATCAAAATAACCTATCATTATTAGCTGTTCAAGCTATTTTTTTGATACTTTGACTGAGTGATCGCCAACATTTTTTTTCACTATCGGCAACTTGGTGTAACAACTCAGATACCTCATTAAATCCAGTTTCGTTCAAATTTCGGCATAATTTTACCGTACGGCTAGCAAATTTACGCCAAGCATCGCCAATATTAGTCATATTATCGGCAGCCTCAAGCAATAATGGTTTATGATTTGATGATAAATGATCTGCTGCCTCCTGAAGAAATGAAGCATACATGTAACGAAAACCGGCTCCACCTGTTCCGATTTCCTCCTGCATTCTAACAATATGACCTAGATAAAGCTTTTTATATTGATCACTTTTCATCGAATTTTTAAGTTTTTGAATTCGATTAGCTAAAAGATGAATCCCTTTAATACCAATGAAAGGTAAAGGGGCTTGCATTTGACGTGCATTTTTAAGGATTGCACTTCGAATCACTTGTGATAAATTTACAGGGTGATCCTGTTTTTGGGCATCTTCTAATGTATACATTAATCCTTTTCCTGCCAATGCACCTTTGGCAAAACGAGCCCGTTCCAAGTCTGATGCTGAACATTGAACTGGTAATTCCATAACCGGATCGCTAATCAAATATTGTTCTGCTTCTTTCCCATAGACAAGAATATTATGTGCATTGAAATGAAAGCGCAAAGCATCGGGAATGTAAGGTAACCAAAAAACAGAAGTTTGTAGTCCAACTAATTGATTGTTGTCTAATGCTTGATCCAATTTTTGCATGCCTTGTGTTGCGGAGACAAATTTTTGCATGTTCAGTTTAATGCCTAATCGTTTGCAAGAATTACGAATAATTGTTTTTGGTGGCATACGATAAGCGATGAGTGGCATACCCGAAAGTTTTATAATCGGTAAATAGGCAAATGTAAGTGCAGAAGATAAACCAAAGAGCATGGGTTCACTGTAATCAAAACCGTGGTGCTTGAGTAGCGTCGACATAACACCGCTTTCACAGTGTGCGGTGTGCTGATGTTGAAAATGATGAATTGTCATTATGTTGCCTGATTATTATGATTATACAAAGTCTAATAAGTTTATTTAAATGGATAATTGTTTTGCGTTCGATTGTCTTCAGTCGGAAGCTGTTTTAGCTGTTCAATGGATAAATTAAAGACTTGTGCATAACGATTTAATTTTTTATCTGATAATTTTTTGAAAACCAGAGGTTTGAAGTGCCGTTTGATTTGCCAACGAAAAAAACCACTTGTTTGAGCAAGGCTAGTGATATCATGACGATATAAAAACATATAGTAAAAGAGTGATGAGCGTTGTTCATTCTTCACTGCATGAAAAGCCAACTGAGTTTGTTCTGCTAATGCATCTACAGCTTGTAATGTTACAAACTCTTCATCTTCCCAACCGCTAGTAGTTGCTTTTGTATAACTTCCATTTTTAACAGCATAAACCACTTTGGCATGACCGCCATAAGTTTTACTTTTATCTTGTGGAATTTGGTTAATATCCATAAATTCTAATTCTCTTGGTTAGCATCAATGACTTCAAGTAACATAAAACAAGATGAGAATCGTCCACTTTCTGGGATATAGCATAATATTTTTTGCCCATGCTTGAGTGAATGCGTCCGCAAAAATTCCTCAAGTATAATATAGATAGAAGCTGAACCTGTGTTACCTTTTGACGTAAGATTGGTAAACCATTTTTCATAAGGAATTTCAAAATCAATATTTATCAATCCTTGATAGAGTTTTTCACGAAAATAATGAGAAGAGTAATGAGGTAAAAAATAATCGATATCATTTTTTTTCAAATCATGTTTTCTAATTGAGTTAGCAAGCATCTTTTCAACGGTATACTTAACAATATTTTCATTTAGCATTTTTACATTCTGTTTAACACTTAACAAACTTTGATTTTGTTGATCAAGTTGAGTAAATTGCTTCCAACCTATGAACTGATCCTGATAGTAGTCACCGCCTGCATACATGCATGCTGGCATCTCATTTGCGTAGGATAAAATATCAATCCAGTGAATTTTTAATGATAAATGATGACTATTTGGCTTACTACTCAATAGCATCGCACCAGCTCCATCAGATAGCATCCAACGTAAAAAATCTTTTTCAAAGGCCAGTTCAGGTTGTGTAGACAACGCTTTCACTTTTTGTTCTATTTCTGCTTCAAAGTTCTCACTTCTCATTACAGCAGATGCAGTTTCAGATGCACAACTAACGGCGGTACAATGATCACCAACTTTTACAGCATTAAACGTGTGTTTCAGTGCTGACATACCTGCAACACAAACACCTGAGCTGCTGTGAACTTCGCAAGGATGAGTTTCATTGAGTTCGCCATGAACCATGACTCCATGACCAGGCATAATCTGATCTGGATAAGAAGTACCACAGGCTAAAAAAGTCATTTCATTTATACCAAATTGATGGTTATCTTTGAACAATAACTTTATGGCTTGTGCTGCTAAATTGGCATTGCTATGTGTTGCTTGACGAGTATGCGGGTCAATCGCATAGTATCGCGTTTTTATCCCATTACTTTTTAAAATAATTGCTCTTGCTCTGGACGGTTTGTGACCAACTTGTCCAAGGACATTTTCCATGGATGAATTATCAACAGGATTATTCGGTAAAAATGCGGCAATTTTATTAATATAAACATTATGTGTTTTCATTGTCTTACTCTTATATTTTATTCGCCTGAAGGCCAACTAAATAAATGTTTTTGTTTACTGATTTTGTTTTTTAACCATGGGGATAGTAATGTTTTGATCAGTGCACTAATTGGCACAACGGTTAAAATGATTACTACCAAGAAAATAATATAAAAATAAAGTAAACCTTGACGAAGTGGTCGAGCGATTTTACCTGCTTTAATGATCAGTTTGCCCCATAAATAGAAGCTGCGATAACCAAATTTTTCACTAAGAATCAAACGTTCATTGACTTTGACTGCCCCCATGTTTTTTAACATTGGCTCAGTGATTTTGGGTTGTGTTAGCAATACGGTTTTAATTTTTTCACCATATTTAGCACAATCATTAATGTCCTCATCAGATATGCCCGCTTTCGGTAGCCAACGTACGGGCTGTTTTTTCCCCGTAAACATCCAAAGCGGTGTAGCAATAAAACTTGCAGGCCCGCCACAGCTATCTATGCGAACAACATTGTCAACTAAATTAGCATTTGCTTCTTTTAAGTATTTCTTCACGGTTTCTTGTGCCATTAACCACATGTTGCGACATCCAATTAACGTGACAACAGGGGTATCGGCTAAGAGTTGTTGCGTGTTTTTATCTTGTAAAAATGCGGTGATAGGCTGAGAAGGGGATAAAAACCACACAGTATAAGCTAGAATGATTAAATCATATTTTTGCTGTTTAAATTGTGGGGCAACAATGGGTGAAGGCATTAAATGAACCGTTTCTGGAAAAATATTAAAAAAGTGGTTAAAAGACCATGGAAAAGAATAGGCTTGTTGAGGTTCAATAGCAAGCGTTTCTAAATTAATATCTTCATGATTAGCTAAAGGTGATACGAAATGTCTAGTAAGTTGTGTTAATTGACCCGTTTGTGAATAGTACACTAATAGAACGTTTTTTTTGTTACTCATTGTTATAATTGATTTATTAGATTTTATCGTTAATTGTTTACCTAACATGCATTTTGTTATAATAGCATAATATGTTAACATTCTGTTTATAAAAATTAAAATTATTTTAAAGAATTTTATGTTAAAGCTCCAAAATGTAACTCATCGCTATAAAAATGCTAATAATTATGCGGTGTGTGATATTAATTTAGAAATTGAATCCGGCACATGCTTTGGATTATTAGGGCCTAATGGCGCCGGCAAAACAACATTGATATCATTAATGTCGGGTTTACTTTCATTACAATCCGGGCAAATTTACCTTAATAATCAGATCTTCTCTCAGTTGTCACGTCAACAGTTGCAACGTATTTCTTTAATTCCACAAGAATATGCTTTTTATCCTCAATTGACGGTTTTCGAGAATTTACAATTTTTTGCTTCGTTGTATAAAATTAAAGATCCTAATTTTCTAATTTCATTGATGAAAAAAGTCGATATTTTAGACTATAAAAATAAGTTGTCAGCGAATTTGTCGGGTGGATTAAAACGTCGATTAAATTTTGCTATAGGGCTAATTAACTCGCCAACGCTAATTTTTATGGATGAAATTACGGTTGGAGTTGATCCTGCATCCCGCCAATTTATATTAGACAGTGTGAAGCAATTAACTAAAGAAGGGGTAACTGTCATTTACACTTCTCATTATCTACACGAAATAGAAAGTTTATGTCAAAAAATTGCCATTATGGAGAGCGGTAAAATTTTGTATTGCCAATCCATTGATCAGATATTGACACAACATGCTCAACAACAATGCATTATCACGTTAGCGCAAAGTGTGCCTTCACATGTGCTTGACCAATTTAATGCCACTTTAATTCGACATACCCCAATGCAAACAGTTGTCATTGATTCATCGCCTGAGCAGATCACAACAATATTACAAGAATTTCAACAATACCAAATACAAAATATTCAGTATGGTCATGGTTCTTTAGAGTCATTTTATTTGGACTTCTTGAATAAGTCAGTATTGAGGCATGGAGGGCAAAGCAATGCTAGCTGCAATCGCTAAAGAATTTCGTCTGTTGAGTCGTGATTTACATGGTATAGCTGTTCTTTTTATTATGCCTATGTTGTTTATGTTCATTATGTCTGTGGCATTAAGCCAACGTGATGATTTCAATCAAAATACTAAAATAGCCTTAGTTGGTGAATCATCCAATTTATTGAACTCGCAGTTAATAGCGATTTTGGGCAATCAAGAAAATATGAATGTTGATTTTTTTGATATAGCTGAAAAGGATAATGCAAAAGCTAAATTAATTGAGGAAAATTATGATTTTTTATTAATTAATCCCAATCAAAATACCGGAAATTTGAGTAATGAATCGCCTTTAGCATTATTAACCTTAGCGGGGATCGATCAACTAAGATTGATGAATTTACAAACAATTATCCAGAAAAGTTATTTACAGCTACGGCTTAAAGATATTTTTTCAACGCCAAACAATGATTCTTCTATAATGGATGAAAATTCAGTCGAATTAAAACGGCAACAACAACTAGATAACTATTTGTCAGGAAAAATAATCACTGAAGAGTTTATCAATGTAGAAGGCACCAAAGTGGTTAAACCGAGTTCGGTACAACAAAGTGTTCCTGCTTGGTTAATTTTTGGTATGTTTTTTATCATGATTCCTTTATCAAATGTCATGACTTGTGAAAAACAAACGAACACTATTATTCGATTACGACTAGCAAAATCATCGGCATTTTCATTACTTATCGCAAAATTGTTACCTTATTTTTTGATTAATCAATTACAGTTTATTGGCATGATTTTGTTAGGTATTTATATTTTACCTTTAATCAATATTACAGGATTTGTTTTAGAAGGCGCTTATTGGAACTATGCATTGTTATCGATAGCAATTAGTTTATCTGCTTTGGGATATGCACTGTTAGTTAGCGTACTTGCAAAATCGGCAGAACATGCTGTGGTATTAGGTGGTGGGGGAAATATTATTATGGCAGCCTTAGGCGGTATTATGGTACCGAGTTATATGATGCCCGAAACCATGCAAATAATTTGTTTAATTTCGCCTATGTCTTGGGCTTTGAAAGGCTTTCATAATCTTTTGCTTGATCACTATGATTTTGTACAAATATTACCACAATGGTTGTCGTTAATAGGTTTTGCGCTAATTTTTTTATTGCTAGCAGGAATTATTTACTATCGGCAATTAAATAATAAGCATTTATAAATTTTTAATTAAATAATAAAAACAAGAGGTTAAATTTGGATAATTTAATTTTTAAATTAAAACAGTTAATTATTACCGAATCTGAAAAAGAAGATATCTTAACTGCCGAGGAGTTAACAGATAATGAGCCGCTGTTTGGGCCTACCAGTCGATTAAATTTAGATTCTTTAGATGCATTACAAATTTGCGTAGCGTTAAAAGAGCAATTTGGCGTTCGTTTACAAGGTGACCGAGAAGTAAGAATACATATGGTCACGGTTTCGAAACTCAATAAATATGTACTTGAGCAAATAAAAAAATAATATTATGGACAATGTTTACATTAATGGTTTTTCTGCGGTGTGCGCACAAGGTGATAACTGCCATGAGATTATTAGCAATATTCTTTTTCATCCAAGAAAACCTAAATTGATTCCTTTAAATACAGCAAGTGAATCACTATCTGTTAATTATTTTCCAGCCTTTGATAAAAAACGGCTAAGTTTAACTGAGATCGTTGATCGTATTGTATTTCAAATTCTGCAAACTTTACAGGCGTGTCAGTGGCAAGAATCAGAATTGGAACAAATCCCAATTTTTTTAGCTTCCACTTCTTTTGCAATGTCTTCGCATGAAATTACTTTTTTTAATAAGGAATTATTAGAATTAACAGAAGCATGTTATCACCAACCTTTTTCTTTAAATGAAATAGCAGAACAACTTAAATTAAAATGGAAAAATCTTGATGTGATCAATGTTGCGACGTCTTGTACTTCAAGTTCTAATGCATTACTTTATGCAAAAAATTACATTTCCCAAGGCATAATTGAACGGGCAATCATTGTGGGATTTGAATCATTTAATTCTATCACTTTAGAAGGATTTAATGCTTTAGGATTACTAACAAATAATTATCAACCACCATTTTTAAGTGTTAGCCAAGGACTTATTTTAGGGGAGGGGATTGGTTGTATTGCATTAAGCAATCAACCTCGATTAGCAAACAATAATCAATTTATCTTAAAAGGCGGTAAAACGATATGTGATACCTCTAATATTACCACAACGGATCCTAAAAATGTTAGCGCACTCATTAAAGACACGTTAACGCAATTCGATATGACTGAAACCGATATTGTTGCCATTAAAACTCATGCGACAGGTAGTCCAATGAATGATAAAGTTGAAATTGATAGCTTAACAAATGCTTTTACAGAGCGAAAACCGTTGATATTTTTTAAACCTTATCTTGGTCATACATTAGGGGCATCTGGTGTACTTGAGATGATAATATTATTGTTGATATTTGAATCAAAACAGACGCCTAGTTATCCAAATTATCACATGGCGCAATCTGAACCTATTTATACAAATGGTTTTACAGACATTTCAAAACCTTATCCTCAAGGTTATTATTTATTAAATTGTATTGGATTTGGCGGTAATAACGCTGTGTTATTGTTGGAGATAACAGAATAATGCAAAGTGTTTTTTTACTCAGTACATCACAGTTTATCGCAGAGAGCCATAGTGAAGAAAGTAAGTTAAAAAATTTGCTTAAACAGCAATTTAATATTAATAGTCGACGTACAAGTCGTTTAGCGTTGTTATCATTGTTAGGTGCGCTTTCCATAGAAAAGATTAATGCTCATTGTGGCGTGTATGTGACCTCAATTTTTAGTTCACCCAGTAATATGTATGAACTGGAGATGGATATTTTTCAACGTAAAACACCACGACCATTTAATTTTATTAATAGCATAAATAATGCGATTTCTTTTTATGTTGCTGATGCATTGAAAGTGAATGGACCCAATATTTTTATTTCGACAGATATTTGTAATTGGTCACAGATTTTACTCCCAGCCATAACGGATTTACAACAAGGTGTGGTTGATCAGGCATTGGTGGGGTGGTGTTATGAATCACGTCGTTATGATGAATATTCTAAAGAAGGCAGTTTTTGGTTATTGTTGACTCGGCATCCTGATACTTCAGCTTTAGCCAGTTTAACCATTGCCAACAAACCTTGCCAGGGTGATGTCAGCAATCAACCAATAATGACCCATGCGAATTATTTTTATGATTATGTTTTAAAAACGTTTGATTTAAATAGCCAACTAAATTGCGATGTAATTTCGGTTGATCTGATATTAAATAAATTATTATTAATAAAAAAATTACCTTTACATAAACATTGATTGTTCAATACGATTATTTAATCGTGGCTTAACATTTTTCTTTATTGTTAAGCCGCTAATATTGAAACGCTTTATTGAATGTTTATTTCTACCTTAGCCTATAGAATTGACAGAATAACGTTTAGTTAATGTTGGGGTAAAAATATTAATTAAGTTATTTGAGGGAGCCTCTCCTTTAGCGAGGGATAAGGCAAGCTCAGCTGCTTGTTCTGCCATTGCTTGTAAAGGATACCGAACCGTTGTCAGTTTAGGATGTAAATAATTAGCCATTAATAAATCATCAAACCCAATAACAGAAATATCAGCTGGGATTTTTAAATCATTATCATACAGGACTGACATGGCACCCGCAGCCATAGAATCATTATAACAGGCTATAGCGGTGATGTTTCGATTCCGTTCTAATAAGGATTTCATGGCTTCTTCTCCACCTATTTCATCAGGCGAAGAGTAGGTAATTAGATTCTGTTCTATCTCGATATTAAATTCACTCAACGCATCTTTATAACCATTTAGTCGATCTGAAGCGTCTGAAATTTCGTGATTCGAACATAAATAACCTATTTTCGTATGTCCATTTTGAATTAAATGTTTGACCGCGATATACGAGCCATAACGGTCATCAAGTGCAATACAACGTGCTTCAAACCCTTTCACTATACGATTGATGATAACCATGCCTGGCACTTGTTGCATCAATTTTATGAGTGTTTCATCGGAAAGTATTTTGGCATGAACAACTAATGATTTACAGCGGTGCTCAATAAGCTGAGTAATAGCATTGTATTCTTGTTTTTCTTTATGGTATCCATTGCCAATTAGCAAAAAATGACCAGTTCGATAAGCTACTTTTTCAACCGTGCTAACCATCGCCCCAAAAAAAGGGTCGGACACATCGGCGACCACAATGCCTATTGTATTAGAGTGTTGTTGAGATAATGCGCGAGCGTTAGCATCTGGATAATAGTTTAATGTCTCCATGGCTTTTTTTACGACTTCACGTGTATTTTTACTTACATTATTTGCATTATTTATAACTCGGGATACCGTTGCAACTGAAACTTCAGCTAAATATGCAACATCTTTTATTGTCGCCATAAAAAAACCTTTTATTAAATTACTATCGCTAAAATAATTACTCAAACTAAATTTATTTCATGTAAATTTTTATAATTTAAGATTGCCAATATAGAGCTATGTAGACTACCAACGAAATAAAAATGAAAAGTATTTGTAAAGCGGGAAGTAATCTGTACTAAAATATCTTTTACTTTACTTACATCTTAAAACTTCTTTTAGTTGATCCAGTTTGTTTCTCTTAATAATTGACTATAACTATTTATTATTCCTAACTAATTATAATAAAGGAAAAAAAACTATTTGCCAATAATTCGATTAAATTCTGATCATACAAACTTAATTTAATACAAAGGGAAAATTGCATTATGGCCTTTTTCCCCCTTGTTATTTTCAAAAAAATATTAATTTTTTGTAAATTTATTGTGTGCTTTGTAAGTCAAGAGTTTTTATTGAGCTACCACTCTAATTAACATTGCTGTTGCAGGATCTAAAACGGGTAAAGGTAGTCCAATTTGCATTAACCAGTCGCCTGATAATATCGTTTTGTTGACCATCCAATAAGGTAGAGCTTTCATTACATGTCCATTTATTTTCGGATCAATATTATCAGGTAGATCAAGTATTTCAATCAAATATTGTTTTTCGAGCAGTAGACCAGTCAAGCGTAAGTTACCACTTAAAGCATAAGTTGGTAAGGTTAATTGGGCAATGATAAACGCAGCATCTTTTTTATCTTGGCTTACTACTCCATAACTTTGCATTGCATTGCTGTCATCAACATCCAATCGATAATTGTTACCACTATGCAATAAATTTCGTAATTGTTTATGTAGTCCAATATAATGTGCAAATGCATGCTGTTCAACTTCTGATTCTTTTACGGGATCAAGTTCAACGCCCATATGACCAAATAAAGCAGTTAATCCCCTAAGATTCATGTTCAGTTCACGATAAGTTGTATGACACAAAGCGCCACCAATATGTGCGCCCATGACTTCTGGTGGGAAGAAATAACTCATTCCGCGTTGAATGATTTGTCTGTCTAATGCATCGTTAGAATCTGAAGTCCAGAATCGTTGAGTTCGTTTTAATATTTCATAATCTATCCGTCCCCCCCCTGATGAACATGATTCGATTTCTATGTTCGGAAATTTTTCTCGTAAAATATCGAGTAAACGATACAATGCTTTTGTTTGTCCAACAATAGCTGGATTGCCATTGTGACCCGCTTGAACAATTTCTCGATTCATATCCCATTTGATATAATCAATATCATAACTACCCAGTAACCATATTAATCTTTCAAGTAAATAATCAAAAACAGCAGGATTTTGCAAATCTAATAAATATTGATGACGTCCTTCAGGTTGTTGATAACCCGATAACTCAAGTAGCCAATCAGGGTGTGCTCGATATAAATCCGAGTTTTTGTTGATCATTTCAGGCTCAACCCAAATACCAAATTCCATGCCCAAATTTTTCACGTGCTCGATAACCGGTTCAAGTCCATTGGGGTATTTTCGTTCATCAAGGTACCAATCACCTAAACCTTGGTAATCGTCATCACGCTTGCCAAACCAACCGTCGTCGATAATAAAGCGCTCAACGCCCATATGTGCCGCTTTACTTGCCATTTTCATAATGTAATCTGGATTATGGTCAAAAAAGATACCTTCCCAAGTATTAAGATGAACAGGACGTGCTTTATTTTGTGGAAAGGTAATAATATTGTTACGCAGAAATTGATGAAAGTGGTGACTCATTTTATTTAAACCTTTATCACTGTAAGTGGCATATAGCCATGGTGTTGTAAGGGTTTCACCTTGGGCAAGCGATATTTCGCCTGCGCTATATAATGCTTCGGCTTGAATAAAGCGTTTACCATTACTTTTAACCGCAACTTGGATACGATGATTACCACTCCAACCTAAATGAATTCCCCATACTTCGCCTGTTTGTTCTTTAAAACCTGTGGTACCAACAATCATACCAGGGAAATATTCATGTGAAGTTCTTCCTCGGCGATTTTCTTGTAAATAGCTACAATGTTCAATTTTTGTTCTGTGAGGAAAAAATTCTTTAATCCAGCGTCCACTAAAAGCCATTAATTCTTGTGCACGTTCAGGAATAGGAAGCGTTATTGATAATCGATTGACTGAATAAGGTTCTTCACCTAAGTTGGTCAGGCTATTTTGACATTGCAATACCCCACAATCATCCAAAATAAACTGACTGGTTAAACGTAATTTTGCAATACTGTCTTCACTGATAATTGTTATTTGATTGTCTGATTTTTTTACATCTTTGGTAACAAATACGGGAGACCAATCTTTTCCATTCCTGTGTCCTTCTAATCCTGGCGTACTAAAATTACCTAATCCTTCTTCTGGACAGAGAGTAAAAGGGACGTGAACATCAATGCGTGAATTTGGCACTGCCGGAATAAATAAATCATAATTTTCAATGTGATCATCATGTAATCGTTTACCAAAATAACATAATTCTGCATAGGGTTTTGTTCGAATAAGAATATCTAAATTTTTATTGCTAAGACGGCAGTTCATAATATCTCCCATTGTTAATTGCTTTGCTAAATATAAATTAGCGATTATTCTCTTTTATTTAAATAATAAATTTTTTAATCTGTGATTAAGATCGCATAAAAAATGTAATCGTTTTCAATTGATGAGGCGAATTAAGTATTGGATAATTAAGAAACATAAAATGTAAAATGATTATGCGAAATATCCAATTTTTATGTTATTATGTAATTATTTATGGATGATTAGTTGAAATTTTATGAAGAAACAAAATATTTTTACCTTAATTTCTCTTATTGCAGTTGCTTTTAGTGCAAATGCTGTTGATAAATATGTTATTGATGAGGTTGATGTTTACTTACGTCGTGGTCCTAGCCAACAACATGCTTTCACAAATACGATCAAAAGTGGTTCAAAAGTCAATGCGCTTGAAAGAAGTGCGGATGGTAAATACACTAAGCTGCTGCTGAAAAGTGGCAATGTGGCATGGATCGAAACCAATAAATTAAGCGATACACCAAGCCTTAAAGAGCGTATTCCTTATTTGGAAGCTAAAATAGCCGAATACAAAGATAAAGTTGATAATGCGGATAAATATCAACAGAAATTAGTGACCGACTATGTGCAACAATTACGAACCACAGAAGAATTAGTTCAGAACTTGAAAAATAAAAATATCGAATTGGAAAAACAAGTAAAAGAACAAGCAGCAATGTTAGACTCAATGTTAAATCAAGTAGATGATAAGCGACGTGACTTAATTGTGACTTGGTTTACTTATGGTGGTCTTGTTGCAGGTGGTGGACTTATCTTAGGTCTTATTTTACCTATTATTATGCCTCGCCGAAGTAAAAAAGACCGTTGGATGCGTTAGATGAGTGAAGTCTATCTTGTTGGTGGAGCAGTTCGGGATAGATTATTAGGTCTGCCAGTTTTCGATCGAGATTGGGTTGTCGTTGGCGCAACCCCCGAAGAACTTATTTCGTTAGGTTTTGAGCAAGTCGGTCGAGACTTTCCGGTATTTTTACATCCAAAAACGAAAGAAGAATATGCTTTAGCGCGTACTGAACGTAAATCAGGAAAAGGGTATTGTGGCTTTATTTGTGATTTCAGTAAAGAAATTACCTTAGAACAAGATTTAATTCGTCGGGATCTCACCATCAATGCTATTGCCATGGATGAGCAGGGGAATATTGTCGATCCTTACCATGGCGTAGATGATATTAATCAAAGATTGTTGCGTCATGTTTCAAGTGCTTTTCGCGAAGATCCCTTACGTGTTTTACGCGTAGCCCGTTTTGCTGCTCGGTATCATCATTTAGGATTTACAATCGCTCAAGAAACAATGGATCTTATGAAAGAGATGATATCCATAGGCGAAATAAGCTATCTCACTCCTGAAAGAGTGTGGAAAGAAACGGAAAAAGCATTAGCCAGCGAAAATCCACAAATTTATTTCCAAGTCCTTGAGCAATGCGGAGCACTTCAAATTTTATTTCCTGAATTAGTGTTAACGACCAATATAATCTATGCTTTAAAAAAATCAGTAAATCTTACCCATGAGTTAACTGTGCGTTTTGGCGTTTTATGTGGTGATTTAATCAGTAAAGATTCCGTTGAACGTTTATGTAAACAGATAAAAGCACCAACTTCATTTTCTAAAATTGCCAAAATAGTTCAACAATACAGAAAGGTTGTTAGTCATATAACAGTGCAAAGCGCTTCACAAATTTTAGAATTATTAAATGGTATTGATGTTTGGCGTCATCCTCATCATTTAAAGCAATTGATTATTGCCAGTGAAGCTTTCAATGAAAGCGCAACTTATCCGCAAGCTCAATATCTTGAACATGCTTATAATTTAGCCTATAGTGTGAATGTGCAGGAAATTATTGCTCAAGGGTTTACTGGACAATCCATTAATCTTGAGTTGCAAAAAAGGCGAATTGAAGTGATATTAAACTGGATTCGCTTGCAACTTAATCAATCATAACTTTTTTTTAAAATATCTAAAAAAAAGGGTTGACGATTTGCCTCAACACAAGCATAATGCGCCTCGCAGTGTTGGTTATGACGTTGCGAATGAAATGGCTACGTAGCTCAGCTGGTTAGAGCACATCACTCATAATGATGGGGTCACAGGTTCGAATCCCGTCGTAGCCACCATTAAGATTAAGTTATACTTTTACCGGAAGTATATCATGCGGGTGTGGCGAAATTGGTAGACGCACCAGATTTAGGTTCTGGCGCCGCGAGGCGTGGGGGTTCAAGTCCCTTCACCCGCACCATTTTAATCTTAATGTTATCCTTTATTGGGGTATAGCCAAGCGGTAAGGCAGCGGGTTTTGATCCCGCCACGCCCAGGTTCGAATCCTGGTACCCCAGCCATTCCAATCTGCATATTTTGATATCTATTAGTTAATCTGTTTTATCTCTGTTTGTTACTTTCTTGAGTATTCCAATACGGGTATGGCGGAATTGGTAGACGCGCTAGATTCAGGTTCTAGTTCCGAAAAGGTGTGCGAGTTCAAATCTCACTACCCGTACCACTAGATATCTTTTTCCTGAATAATATTGGGGTATAGCCAAGCGGTAAGGCAGCGGGTTTTGATCCCGCCATGCCCAGGTTCGAATCCTGGTACCCCAGCCATTTATTCTTCTTTTCTTATTACAAAGAATCAATCGCTTCTATTTTCCAATAAGATCTAAATTTAAATTTCAATAAATTTTGTTCAAATTGGCATCGCTTCAGTAAACTTCAATATTTTATATTTTAAAAAAATTAATTTATCACTATTATTTTTTAAATCATCAGTTCAAATAAGCGTATGATTACAGCAAAATCCTCGAACAGACGCGTTATCATTTAAGCACACAAACAAAATTGATCGGTTCATCTTTCGCTAACCATTCAATCGCACCAATAGATGGCCCCACTGCATATTGATGATTAGTATCTCTTTCTTCCGAT
Source organism: Gilliamella sp. CG16 (assembly GCF_046635785.1). Taxonomy (NCBI): domain Bacteria; kingdom Pseudomonadati; phylum Pseudomonadota; class Gammaproteobacteria; order Orbales; family Orbaceae; genus Gilliamella; species Gilliamella sp. CG16. The sequence continues at coordinate 176,508 of NZ_JBIDFL010000001.1, read as the reverse complement.
GTCCAATATAAAATATTTTTAGGAAAGTTATTACCCGGATAAGCATGGTAATACTGGTTTTGTTCATTGGTGATATCGCCCCATTCAGCAAAAAGACTCTTTCCAACTTTTCGATAATAATGGTTACTCTTGATTGCCAAACAATTGTTAGAGTTGTTATCTGATTTACATGCTCCAGAAGTGATAATTGTTTGATCACTATTGGTAAAGTCTTCAATCGTTGGAACAACATAATTGCCTTGGCAAGCTAGTGCACTTTGGTCATAAGTGGTTGCATTCAAATCAGACGTAGCAAACCATTTATTAATTGTAAAAGTGTATATTTCGTTCCCATTGGACTTGATTGAAAAAGTAGGCTTGTCGGTCGCTTTTCCGGATAAATGAAATTGCAGAGAAGTATTAACTAAGTAGTCATCAATATCATTGTTTTTAAGAAGATTAGTTGTCAGATTTACACCATTTGAATTTGTCGATGTTGAAATGGTGGATAAATCAAATGGAACACCTGCAAAAGACATGGTGAATTGAGCATGGTCAAACCCAGTTGTTGGAAAACCTTTTGAACGCACCTTATTAACCAGACCAGAGTCATACGTGTATTCATTATTTTCACCCCAAGTTAGTTTAGCCCAGTCTCCTGTATAATCCCGACCTTCAAAAACAAATGAGTAAGCAATAGAAGGTTTGGCTGCACATACGGTGGGTCTAATTGCATTATAAATAAAAAAGTCCCGTTTAGGCGATGCATAAACTCTGAAGTTTGGTTCTCCAAATTCGGTCACTAAAACAACAGGGCCTGATATTCGAATATAGGGATTCCAACCTAATCGAGCCAATTCACAAAAAGTTCTATTTCTATCTGATTCCAGCAACAAAAAAGATTGATTGATAGAGCGATAAAACCAATCGATTTTTAATCCTGCATCAGGAGGATTTATTTTAATTGGAATATCACCTTCATCATCAGCAACATTATTCCTATCATCGGCAACTAACATAGGGTTAAATGGCAGTATAGTCCCCTCTAATCCATAACTGGATTTTAACAGTGCTAACAGTTGATTGGGTGTGGTTGTGTTTGGATCGACGGCGGAAAATCCAGATTGTTTTATCGCCATGTTTAGATCATTCATTCCCGAATATGTTGCACCTTTGAATTTAACACCAAAATAAATAAAATTTGCTTTATCGTAATCACGAGCACCTTCAACCCCTACTTTGTCAGCTTGAGTAAAATAAGGTGCAGTGCCTTGAATAACTTGCGCTGTTTTAGCACTGAGTGCATCAGTTGTTGAACTAACAAAAATGATGACAAAAGAACTGTGTTTTAATATTTTTTTCGTAACATTGATATATCGTTTAATCCTAACATTTTTTAATAACATACGTTTCCCAACCGTTTTAATGCAGTGATTGAAAATGAGAAAAATCAGGTGTTTCTTAAAATTATGTTTTGTAATGAATTTAGATATATGTTTTTAACAAATAAATTATTAAACAGATAAAGGTTGGCTATTTAAACAGCATTATTCACTATTTAAGTATTGTAAGATTTTATGTTTTCCACGGGTTAAAGTCATTGAGTTCTCTAACACGTGGAAAATGCAATTAAGATATTTTATTTATATAAATTAACATAAACTGTTTGTGCTGTATTGGCTGGGTTGGTTGATACCTCTTTCACGTAATAAAATTGAGCGCCATTTGCAATTGCATGTTTCTGTGCAGCAGCACTTATTTCAGTAGTGTTGTTAAAGACGCCATGGAAAACAATTGTGGTATAAGGTTTCATCGTTTTAAATGCATCACTACTGATTTCATAAGCATCTTCACCTTCAATTGCTTTGGTAACGATATAATCTCTTACTGGCGCATCTTTTTTATATAAAGCCACTTCAACATCTTGAGATTGATTTTTTAGATTAGAAGGCTCGATAGAGCTGATATAAAATGCATAAGCATCTTTATCTGCTGCGATTTTACTTGCTTCAGTGGTGATTTCAGATGTGTTGTTAAAACTTCCTTTAAATTTGACAACTTCAAATGGTAAATAATAAAGTGCTTTGTTACGTTCATAAGCAACTATACCATTATAAGTTGTTTCTTCTTTATTTAATGCAATCGGTGCATTAGATTGATAAATATCAGCATAGACAATAGCAGAATCAGCTGAGCTTGATGTTTCTGCCGCTTCAAGTGCTTTAATATGATAATACTTAGCTCCTGCTTCATCGGCTGCTTTTGAAATATCATCTTCCGCATTTTGTGCTTGCAAATAATTACCTGTTACCGAAATCTCTTTCATTGGAATTAAATTACTACTTTCTTCATCGGTTAAAGGTAAGGCAGCATAAACACTAACGAACGGTAACGATAATACTACAGCTAATGCGATCGATGATTTATTGAAACGTTTCATGATAATACCCTTATTTTTTAAATGATTGAAATTAATAATCAATGTTTAACAATTATTCAATGGGTAGAGATGAAATCTTTAATAGAGAGTGTAGAAATCTTAAGTAGCTCTCAGATGTTGTCTTTTTTTAACTTTCAAAAGTGTTCAGACGTAAAGTTGTTAACGAGAGATAAATTAAACAACGCTATCTATTTAAAATATTTACTGAGTGATTCTCAAGGATTTTTTGTTACATGGACATATTGTTTAGCATTAATTGCTAAAATTACTACAAATTGCTACAAAAAAAGCTTTAATTAAATGAATAATTAAATTGGTTTCGAGTTATCCATTTTAACTAACGACTAATTGTATTGATAAAATTAGATAAAATTTGGGCAGTTAATCCCCAAATAATACGATTATTATATGAATAATACAAGATATTATGCTCCGATCTTTTTTGCCAGTCAGAGCGGATATTTGGTAATAGATGAAAAGGAAAGTTATCTGATGGTTTATGCCCGATTAGCATTACAGCTTGTTGCGGGGGATTTTCAATAAACCAATCAATCGGTACGGTAAATATTTGTTCGACCTCATCCCGATTAAGCTGTAAATTATCAAGGGAATCTATTTTTGCAACAAACGGATAAATGACTAGCCCCAATGTGGCGATAAATTTAGGCATTTTTCCTAAAATAGTCATTTGACTCATTGGGATACCTAATTCTTCAAATGTTTCTCTTTTTGCGGTATATTCTGGATCTAAGTCAGTCAATTCTACCCGACCGCCAGGAAAACAGATATCGCCTGGTTGCCATTTAAGTTTGTTCGATCTGACCTGAAATAACAATTGAGGTTGTTTGCCATCGTTAATAATGGGTAAAAGTACTGCAGCTTTATTATCAATCGAGCTCGCGTTACTATTTGTTTTAAATTGATTCGTAATTTTTTCTATTGTTATCATAATAGTTCACTTAACAAATTTTTATATTTTTTATTCTATTTACCTTCTACTCATAAAATGTTAGATTGAGGCAGTCCGTTAGTAGTACACGTGTTTCATCCAGATAAAGTTATGCTATATTATATTAATAACATAAAAAAAGAACTTAAAGATCTTGTCCATCTAAAACATGAACGTGCTTTGACTGGGATGTCAATTGAGTTTCAACGTGTATTTTCTTTGCTACCCGCCATTTTTCATTTTCATCACCCTAAATTGCCCGGCTATCTTGCTGAAGATACTCCATCAGGAATCGCTTATTACCAGACAACCGATGAGATTTGTTTGCAACTCAAGAACTGTTTTGAATTTGAGGCTATTCCAAATGTGAACAATCCCGAAATATCGGCACTCTACTCCATGGGTAGTACATGTTCCATTGGACAATCAGTCGAATCCGATTTAGATATTTGGCTTTGTATTGAAAATAATTTATCCGAAAAAAGAAAGCAAGCCTTAATTGAAAAATGTCGTTTAGTCGAAAATTGGGCTAAAGAACAAAATGTAAAATTAACCTTATTTGTCGTTGATGTGGATCGCTTCATCAATAAACATCATGAATGTTTAATGGGGGAAAATTGTGGTTCTGCGCAACACATTTTATTACTTGAGGAATTTTATCGAACAGCCACACTATTAGCAGGAAAATATTTGTTATGGTTTGTGGTGCCCTATAACTTCACCGTGAATAACGTTAGCTATTCGACTTATGAACAGTGTGTGAATGCTTTGGTTGATTCAAAGCTAATTAAGCGGGAAGAGTGGATCGATTTTGGACCTTTAACAGGTCTTTCTGCTGAAGAGTATTTTGGAGCCAGTTTATGGCAACTCTACAAAAGTATCGATTCTCCTTTTAAAGCGGTGCTCAAAACGTTACTACTAGAAGCTTATTCTTGGATATATCCGCAAAATAGCCCCATAGCTTATGAAATGCGAGAATGTATCCAAAAATCGCTAACTCAAAAGGGAATAAATTTAGATTCTTACTATATGCTTTTAGATAGGATCACTCAATATTTAATCGAGATTAAAGATTTTGAAAGGCTGGATCTGATCAGAATCTGTTTTTATCTAAAAGTAAACGAAAAACTTTCTCAAACAAAAAAAGCTGTTTCATGGCGTCGGGACGTTTTGAATGATCTGGTAAAAGAGTGGGGCTGGACGTCAGAGCGTTTAGCTAAATTGGATGCGAGTCATACCTGGAAGATAGAGCAAGTTCGAGAAATGCATGAAATATTACTGCAAACCATGATGACAGGATACCGAAATTTACTTAATTTTGGGCGCCGTAATAATTTGGATTCTCTCATTAGTCCACAAGATATGGCAATTTTAACTCGCAAGCTTTATGCTTCTTTTGAAGTATTACCCGGAAAAATAACGACGTTAAAGTTAAATATTGCTAATAATTTGCAAGAACAAACATTAACGTTTATCCACGTAAAAGAAGATAGAATTAATCGTGCCGGTTGGTATGTGTATAATCAAAAACCGGTATTAAACTCAATTTCAGGTCATCAATATTTAGAATATAGTAAATATCTGGTTAAACTAGTCGGTTGGTGTTATTTTAATGGCTTAATCTCAGATAAAACTCAATTTTACTGTCATAACGGTGAAAAAAGAGATAACTCGAAAATCAATAAATTAATTGAAAACTTAAAAGAATATTTTCCTATAGAAATTCCAAAGGCGACGGAAGAACAGTTATATGGGCCTTGTGAAATTCGTCATTTAGCAATCATGTTAAATCTTGAAGATGATCCTAGTACTAATCTAGATTTTGAATTTGAGTTTAGCAACAATGTGTTAAATTACGGAAAAAAAGAGTTAAGTTTAGTGGGATCAGTTGATTTGCTTTATCGCAATTCATGGAATGAAATACGTGTACTACATTTTAGCGGAGCGTTGTGCGTACTGGAAGCGATTAAAACGTTATTAAATCGCATGCACAAAGATGCGGATTTACCTAATCCTATGGAAATTTTTTGCTACAGTAAATATTTAGGTAATGAAATTAAGCAACAAATGAAAACATTAATGGATGAATGTATAGAATTACGATTAACCACGACACAAAATAATTCGACACAAGTTAAACCATTACGGATAGGTGGTTCTTCATGGTATCTCTTTTTTGAAAGGTTAGGGGTCTCTTTTCATCAGTTTGATAATGCAATCGATTTTTATGGGGCAGTATCGAACAATAAAGTACAAGGTCGCCCGTTAAATATTTTGGATCAAACAAATGAGTTACCAAAAGAAATTGACAGTGTTGCCTATGAGGGAATCATTCAATTCTTTTTTGAAGATACCGATTCAGGATTCGATCTTTACATTTTGAATGAAAATAACCAAATAGAAATTTACCGTAATTGCAACGGCACAAAGGAGAGTATGGTTAAAGATATAAATGATTTTTATGTGCTATCCGATGATCGTTTTACCTTTAAAACGAGTAGTTCAGTCAATTTTAATCTACCTCAATTCTACCAAATCACCTATAATGATGCTGGTAAGCGTGAGATCTTTTTATTAAATTAGAATTATTTAAAATGTCATTACACAATAGTGTTATGAAAAATAGTTAAATAAATCAACTGGTTTTAATTTTAAAAAACTTTAATCTAATTATTAATAGATCCCAAAATAAAATTTCTATTAAAATAATGGAACTTTTTTTTAATTTAAGAATCTAACTGTGTGAGTGCAGCGTTTTGGCCGAGCAACAGTTATTAACATAATGAGGAATGGCCTTTAATGGGGGAGCAAGTAACAGACCAAGTTTTAGTTGACCGTGTATTAAACGGAGATAAAAATGCGTTCAATTTACTTGTGGTTCGTTATCAAAATAAATTGTCTCACTTGGTTTCTCGTTATGTACTCGCTTCTGAAGTGCCAGATGTTGTACAAGAAACCTTTATCAAAGCTTATCGTTCGTTAAGCTTATTTAAAGGGGAAAGTGTTTTTTACACATGGTTATACCGCATAGCGGTTAACACAGCAAAGAATTATTTAACGTCTCAAGGTCGAAGACCACCTTCATCGGATATTGATGCAAGCGAGGCGGAAAGTTATGAAGGAGCTGATTCGCTCAGGGATCTTGATAATCCTGAGAATTTAGCGCTTTCTGATGAAGTTAAAAAAGCCGTATTTGAAGCAATTGATGCGCTTCCTGATGATTTAAGAATAGCAATTACATTACGTGAAATTGATGGTTTAAGTTATGAGGAGATTGCAGAAATAATGGATACGCCGGTTGGAACAGTGAGATCACGCATTTTTAGAGCAAGAGATGCGATTGATGAAAAATTAAAACCATTAATTGGTTGAATACAAAATGATAATGAGTAGTCATAAATTTAAGGTATCTACTATGCGAATTGAACAGAAAGAGCAACTTTCATTGCTTATGGATGGCGAGTTTACAAGTGATCATTTCATTGATGAAATATCAAATGATGAAAGCCTTCAATCATGTTGGCATCGCTATCATATTGCCAGAGAAGCAATGCGTGGTGACTTGCATAGTAGCGCATTAACTTTGGATATTTCTAAACAAGTGGCAAACGCCATTGCTAAAGAAGATATCTATAACAAATTAACCAATCAACCTAATCAGGATGAAATATCGCGACCAAATAAACAAAATCTTATTTGGATTCGTCTCAAAGACGTCATGGCAAAAGTCAGTCAAGTTGGTCTTGCTGCTTGCGTTACTTTAGCGATTATTGCGGGTGTACAATATCAACAACGTCAATCTGATAGTGATAGTAATATTCCAACTTTAAATACCATCCCTGTTGGTGTCAATGTTGCGCCTGTTGGAGGACTACAGCAACAAAATGATCAGCAACTTTTAGAAAAAAGACAATATGATAAAATCAGATTACTTGTACAAGATTATGAACTGCAAAAAAGGTTAAATGCTCAGTAATCCGAAATGAAATTAAAATTTTATTCAAATTTCCAAACAATGATAAAACAGAGTAGCTATATATTTGCTAGTCTGTTTTTTCTGTTATTGTCCCTGTCAATTCAAGCTAGTGAAAATAATGATCCAGTCGCTCTGCTTAATAAAATGAGCAAGGCAGTGCAAACTCAAGATTATCAAATTCACTTTTTATCACAAGATAAAAATCAATACGTTACTACATATGAATATACGCATTTAGGTGCGGAAAATAAAAAAGATGTCAAAGCATTGTTACTTTATCTTGAAGGTGCTGCGAGAGAAATTATTTTACATGAAAACGTCATTAGCTACTTCCAACCGGATAGCGAATCCTTTTCGATAAGCAGTTCACGAATTGTTGAGGCTTTCCCAGATATTATATATAACAATTTTAATGAACTTACCGATGTATATGACTTTACTTTATTAGGAAAAACACGGACAGCAAATCGTAGCGTACAATTGGTTAAAATGGTCGCAAAAGATAAAGATCGTTATAGCTATGTTATTTGGGTTGATGATGAAATTTACCTACCGATTCGTATAGATTTATTAGATCAACATAGCGAAATTATCAGCCAACTTAAAGTAGTCGATCTCGACGAAAATTTTGATAAAAAAGCAGTAAAGGAATACATCGAAACTCGAAGCTACCCTATTTTATTATCTATTGAAAAACAAGAAAACGTACTCGATTCATGGCGATTAGCATGGCTACCCAAAGGATTTAAAGAAGTGGCAGCATATAATGTCAATTTTTATAATTCAGATATAGCCACAAAGCTTTTTTCAGATGGCGTTTTTTCATTTACAGTCAATGTTTCTTCCGAAAAAGCAAATCAGGCTAATCAGTTTATCCAACAAGGTGGACGAACCATTTTTTCAACCAATATTGCTAAAAAGAATATTATCATTATTGGTAATCTACCGCGAACGACTATAGAACGTATTGCACAAAATATTATTGAGAAATAGTGGTTAACTTCTCGATAACGCTATGCTTAGCAGTGATAAATGTGTAAAATGCTACTCTTTCTAGCTTTATAATTATTATGAGATACTGTTTATCACTATTCGGTATTTAAATAGTTAATTGTTTACAACTAAAATACAAAATATAATTTATTGATATGAATAAAAATATCCGCAATTTTTCAATTATTGCTCATATTGACCATGGTAAATCTACACTTTCAGACCGCATCATACAAATTTGTGGAGGCCTTTCTGATCGTGAAATGGCAGCACAAGTTTTAGATTCAATGGATCTTGAACGTGAACGTGGTATAACAATTAAAGCACAAAGTGTTACGCTCGATTATCATGCAAAAAATGGTGAGACATATCAGCTTAATTTTATTGACACCCCCGGTCATGTTGACTTCTCTTACGAAGTATCGCGATCGTTAGCGGCTTGTGAAGGGGCGTTGTTAGTGGTTGATGCAGGTCAAGGCGTTGAAGCACAAACTCTGGCAAACTGTTATACCGCTTTAGATATGAATCTTGAAGTTGTCCCAGTGCTAAATAAAATTGATTTGCCCGCTGCTGAGCCGGAACGTGTGGCAGAAGAAATCGAAGATATTGTTGGTATTGATGCCTCTAATGCTGTTCGCTGTTCAGCAAAAACAGGTGTGGGGGTTATTGATGTACTCGAACAATTGGTTAATGATATTCCGCCACCTGAAGGCGATTCAAATGCACCTTTGCAGGCATTGATAATTGATTCATGGTTTGATAATTATCTTGGTGTTGTGTCTTTAATTCGCATTAAAAATGGTGAACTAAAGAAAGGGGATAAAATCAAAGTGATGAGCACAGGAATGACTTACAATGTTGATCGCCTTGGAATATTTACCCCAAAACAAGTCGACAAAACCTGTTTACAATGTGGTGAAGTAGGTTGGGTTGTCTGTGCAATTAAAGATATTTTAGGGGCTCCTGTTGGTGATACATTAACATCTGCTAAAACGCCAGCAGAAAACCCATTACCGGGGTTCAAAAAAGTAAAACCCCAGGTTTATGCTGGGTTATTCCCGACTAGTTCGGATGATTATGAAGCCTTTCGTGATGCACTTGGAAAATTAAGCCTAAATGATGCATCGCTATTTTATGAGCCAGAAAACTCAGGTGCATTAGGGTTTGGTTTCCGTTGTGGTTTCCTTGGATTATTACACATGGAAATCATTCAAGAGCGGTTAGAGCGTGAATACAACTTAGATTTGATTACGACAGCGCCAACAGTAGTTTACGAAGTGCTGACAACGTCAAACGAGATAATCTATGTTGACAGCCCTGCTAAATTACCTGCTGTTAACAATATTCAAGAATTGCGTGAGCCTATTGCCGAGTGTAACATTTTGGTACCACAGACTTATCTTGGCAATGTTATTACACTTTGTGTTGAAAAGCGTGGAGTACAAACGCATATGGTTTATCATGGAAATCAGGTAGCGCTAACCTATGAAATCCCTATGACCGAAGTGGTTTTAGATTTCTTTGACAAGTTAAAGTCAACTTCTCGTGGTTATGCTTCATTGGATTACAGTTTCAAACGTTTCCAAGTTGCCGATATGGTCAGGTTAGATGTACTTATTAACGGAGAACGTGTCGATGCGTTAGCGTTAATCACTCATAAGGACAATGCACCTTATCGCGGTCGCGAATTAGTTGAAAAAATGAAAGATTTAATTCCACGTCAACAATTTGATATTGCTATTCAAGCAGCAATCGGAAATCATATCATTGCTCGTTCAACCGTTAAGCAATTACGTAAAAATGTATTAGCAAAATGTTATGGTGGTGACGTTAGTCGTAAGAAAAAACTTTTACAAAAGCAAAAAGAGGGTAAAAAACGCATGAAACAAGTGGGTAATGTTGAATTACCACAAGAAGCGTTTTTAGCTATTTTACATGTCGGTAAAGATTAACCAGTAAAAGAGGAAAAAAAATGGCTAATACATTCGCCATCATATTAACAATAGCAACATTGATAACAGGTATCTTTTGGTTTTTAGAAAAATACCGCTGGAAGCCTGCAAGACAGCGTAAAGTTGAGGAAGTCCGTAAACAATGCAATGGTGAAATCGATGGAAAAGTGCTGGCTGAAGTCGGTAAACCAAAAGGTTGGGTAGAGAATTTAGCCTCATTTTTCCCCGTTCTTTTTGTTGTATTTTTCATCCGCTCGTTTCTATATGAACCGTTTCAGATTCCGTCTGGTTCGATGATGCAGACACTTTTGATTGGTGATTTTATTGCTGTTCAGAAATATTCTTATGGATTGCGTGATCCCATTACTAATACGGTCATTATATCGACAGGGCACCCTAAACGCGGAGATGTTGCCGTTTTTAAACACCCAGATGGTTCAAAAATGGATTTAATTAAGCGTGTAGTTGGCTTGCCTGGTGATAAAATTGTTTACTCAGTTCAAGACAAAAAACTCTTTATTTATCCTGCTTGCCAAAGTAGTGATACCAACTGTGTAGGGCAAAAAACGCAACCACTGGATTTACATTACAGTGAACCAAAATTAAGTAATTGGAAACAAGTTTATCAGCAATTCAAATCAGGGCCTAATTTTTATACTTTAGAACAGTATAAAGAAAAAGGGATTGCTGATTCAAACTCTGTCGAATCATTAAATATAAACATACAGCAAGAAACACTGGGTGAGAAACCACACGATATTTTAACAACGGAAAACATAATTGAAAAACCTCAATACTTCTTCCATCAAAATGGACAACCGCTTGCGACTTGGGTTGTACCGGAAGGCAATTACTTTATGATGGGTGATAATCGTGATAACAGTGGCGACAGCCGTTATTTCGGATTCGTGCCTGAATCAAACTTCGTTGGTAAAGCGACAGCAATATGGATTAGCTTTGAAAAACAACCCGATGAATGGCCTACGGGGATTCGCTTTAGCCGTATTGGAGGCATACACTAGTCGCCATGAGTATTAAAAATTTAAAATCTTTGCAACAGTCGATTGGCTATCAGTTTCAAAACCTTTCGTTACTTGAATTAGCCTTAACTCATCGAAGTGCGAATAAACGACATAACGAACGCCTAGAGTTTCTAGGCGATTCTATTTTAAGCTTTGCCATTGCAGACGATCTTTTTCATCGATTTAAGCAGCAAGATGAAGGCGATTTAAGTCAGATGCGAGCAAGCTTAGTTTGTGGCACAACATTGGCTGAAATAGGTAAAGCATTCAATTTAGGAAATTATCTGACCTTAGGACAAGGTGAATTAAAAAGCGGTGGTTTTCGTCGGGAATCAATTATCGCTGATGCAGTTGAAGCCATTATTGGTGCGATCTATTTAGATAGTAATATTGAAAATGTCAGGCGGTTAATACTGTCTTGGTATCAGAGCCGGTTAGCAGAAATTAAGCCGGGCGTGAAACAAAAAGATTCAAAAACAAGACTTCAAGAATACTTACAAGGTATACATCAAGAACGTCCCTGTTATTTGATCCTTGAAGTTACAGGTGATAAACACGAGCAAGAATTTTTGATTCAATGCAAACTTGAAAATGATGATCATCAATATTTAGGGCGAGGACTTAGTCGCCGTAAAGCCGAACAAGCTGCTGCTCAACAAGCACTCAATCAATTAGGTATAAAATGAAAGAAACAACACAACATTGTGGATTCGTTGCCATTGTAGGTCGACCAAATGTCGGCAAATCAACATTATTAAATCAATTATTAGGTCAAAAAGTTTCAATTACCTCGCGTAAAGCTCAAACAACACGTCATCGTATAGTGGGCATTGATACTCAAGGTAATGACCAAATAATTTATATCGATACACCCGGTCTTCACATTGAAGAAAAAAGAGCAATTAACCGCCTCATGAATCGAGCGGCGAGTAGTTCTATTGGTGATGTAGAGTTGGTGATTTTTGTCGTTGAAGGTACGCACTGGACCGATGATGACGAAATGGTTGCCAATAAACTGAAAGATTGTAAATCGCCTGTTTTATTAGTGATCAATAAAATTGATAATGTTACCGATAAAACCCAATTGTTACCTCATATTCAAGAAATCAGCCAAAAAATCAATTTTCTTGATGTCGTACCAATTAGCGCTGAAAAGGGTGAAGGCATTGATATCATCAAAGATATTGTAAAAAAACATTTACCGGTTGGTGAACACCATTTTCCAGAAGATTACATTACTGACCGATCGCAACGGTTTATGGCATCTGAAATCATTCGTGAAAAATTAATGCGTTTTTTAGGGGATGAATTGCCTTATTCGGTAACCGTTGAAATCGAACAATTCAAAGTTGATGAACGAACTGGCATGTATCGAATCAATGGTCTAATATTGGTCGAACGTGATGGTCAAAAGAAAATGGTTATCGGCAATAAAGGTGAAAAGATCAAAAAAATTGGGATTGAAGCACGTAAAGATATGCAATCTTTTTTTGATACCAAGGTTCATTTAGAGTTATGGGTTAAAGTCAAAGCGGGTTGGGCTGATGACGAGCGTGCATTACGCAGTCTTGGCTATAGTGACGATTAAACCTTATTGCTTGGTTATTTAATGAGTTATCAATTTAGTTTAGGTTATTCCGCTTTATTGATAACTCATTTTTTAACCAAATAAATTTTATTGCGATAGGAATACATTAAAACTACCTATTTATCAATTTTTCGGTTACTACCAATCAAACAATACTCTTTATTTTTTAAAATCAGATCACTTTTATAGCTAAAAAAGCTTGTTCTATTTTTCAAGGTAAATTTTCAAATGCTCCATACACTACACTTAAAATGCTAGATTCGCTTTGCAGGATATAATTAAATTTATCAGAATATAAACTAATCACTAAACATCGATGATGCTTTTCTATATAATATCGATTCAATTGATTTGGATTTAAAGTATTAACTTCGGAGCCCCATCATGCAGCAGTTTCGACCTATTCATCGCGCTTTACTTAGCGTATCTGACAAAACCGGTATTATCGAATTTGCCCAAGCTCTTCATCAACGAAACGTTGAACTTCTTTCTACGGGCGGTACCGCTAAATTGCTTATGAAACACAATATTCCCGTCATTGAGGTTTCAGACTATACCGGATTTCCTGAGATGATGGAAGGAAGAGTCAAAACGCTTCATCCTAAAATTCATGGTGGAATTTTAGGGCGGCGAGGTTTAGATGATGATGTGATGCATCAACATCAAATTGCACCGATTGATATGGTCGTGGTTAACTTGTATCCCTTTGCTGACACCGTCGCTAAATCAGATTGCCGTTTAGAAGATGCCGTTGAAAATATTGATATTGGTGGCCCCACCATGGTACGTGCAGCGGCTAAAAATCATCAAGATGTCGCTATTATTGTTGATTACAATGACTATTCGACCATTATTGAATTGCTTGATCAGCAAGATAATTCTCTTAGCTACCCATATCGTTTCAATTTGGCGATTAAAGCTTTTGAACACACAGCAAAATATGATGGCATGATTGCCAACTATTTTGGGCAGTTAGTGCCGCCTTATTATGGTGAAACCGATAAAGTGTCTGGACAATTTCCACGAACATTGAATCTTCAATTTATCAAAAAGCAGGACATGCGTTATGGTGAAAATGCACATCAAAAAGCAGCTTTTTATATTGATGAAGATATAAACGACGTATCAATTGCGGCAGCTAAACAATTACAAGGTAAGGCACTTTCTTATAACAATATTGCGGATGCGGATGCAGCACTTGAATGCGTTAAATCATTTGATAAGCCAGCGTGTGTGATTGTCAAACACGCTAATCCTTGCGGAGTGGCTGTGAGTGACACCCTTTTGAATGCTTACTTAAATGCGTTTAAAACCGATCCAACGTCTGCTTTTGGTGGGATTATTGCTTTTAATCGTTCTTTAGATGCAAAAACGGCAACCAGAGTTATAGAAAACCAATTTGTAGAAGTGATTATAGCACCGTCAATTAATGAAGATGCACTTGCCATAATGCAGACGAAAAAAAATGTACGTGTATTAGCATGTGGTCAATGGTCGCAATCATCGAATAGTCGTTTAGATTTTAAGCGAGTAAATGGTGGACTGTTAGTTCAAGAACATGACTTAAGTATGGTCACCGAAAATCAATTGACAGTGGTGACCAAACGGCAACCAACTAAAAAAGAACTATCTGATGCACTGTTTTGCTGGAAAGTGGCTAAGTTTGTTAAATCCAATGCTATTGTTTATGCCAAAGACAACATGACCATTGGAATTGGAGCAGGACAAATGAGTCGTGTGTATTCGGCTAAAATAGCCGGTATAAAAGCGAAAGATGAAAATTTAGAAGTAGCGGGCTGTGTGGTCGCATCTGATGCATTTTTTCCATTCAGAGACGGCATTGATGCTGCGGCTAAAGTCGGGGTAACTTGTGTCATTCAACCAGGTGGATCTATCCGTGATGATGAGGTTATTCAAGCTGCTAATGAACATAATATTGCAATGATTTTTACTAATATGCGTCATTTTAGACATTGATCGTATAATATAAATGTCAGTTAAGAACAAATTAAAGGAATGGGTATGAAAGTATTAGTTATTGGTAATGGTGGTCGTGAGCATGCTTTAGCATGGAAAGCGGCACAGTCCCCTTTGGTTACAAAAGTTTTTGTCGCACCGGGTAATGCAGGTACAGCACTTGAGCCTAATTTAGAAAATATTAATATCAAAGCAAATGATATTAGTGGATTACTTAATTTTGCCCAGCAACAGCAAATTGATTTAACTATAGTGGGGCCTGAAGTCCCATTAGTACTTGGTGTTGTTGATAGTTTTCAAAAAGCTGGATTAAACATTTTTGGGCCAACTAAATCGGCAGCTCAGCTAGAAGGTTCTAAAGCTTTTACTAAAGATTTTTTAGCGCGTCACCAAATCCCCACAGCTGAATATCAAACTTTTACTGAAATTGATCCTGCCATTGCCTATATACGTGACAAAGGCGCCCCAATTGTGATTAAAGCCGACGGGTTAGCAGCCGGTAAAGGGGTTATTGTTGCCATGACCCTTGAAGAAGCTGAAAATGCTGTACGTGACATGCTAGCGGGTAATGCATTTGGTGATGCGGGTCATCGAGTGGTTATTGAAGAATTTTTAACCGGCGAAGAAGCCAGTTTTATTGTTATGGTTGACGGCAAGCATGTCGAGCCAATGGCAACAAGTCAAGATCATAAGCGAGTTGGTGACGGTGATACGGGTTTAAATACGGGGGGAATGGGCGCTTACTCTCCAGCACCTGTTGTGACAGATGACGTGTTTACCAAAGTTATGGAACAAATTATCTATCCAACTGTAAATGGCATGGCTCAAGAAGGCAATGTTTATGTTGGCTTTTTGTATGCAGGCTTGATGATTGATAAACAGGGTAATCCTAAAGTAATTGAATTTAATTGTCGCTTTGGCGATCCCGAAACCCAACCCATTATGATGCGTATGCAATCAGACTTGATTGAGTTATGTTTGGCGGCGGTAAATGGTCAATTAAGTAAGGTTAAATCCAAGTGGGATAGAAGACCTGCATTAGGTGTCGTTATGGCGGCTGGTGGTTATCCAGGTGAATATAATACTCAAGATACAATCATGGGTTTACCTACCGAATCAACATCTAATTGTAAAGTGTTCCATGCAGGTACCAGTTTTGAAAAAGGGCATGTGTTAACTAACGGTGGTCGTGTGCTTTGTGTCACCGCTTTAGGCGATACAGTATTGGAAGCTCAGCAACGTGCTTATCAACAAGTTGATAAAATCCATTGGCATGGCTGTTTTTACCGTCATGATATCGGTTATCGAGCTATTGAGCGTGAAAAAACACTAAATAGATGAGTAAAAGATTGAATTTATATCATTTATGGACTTAAAAATGCCGAATTAGATTCGGTTTTGATGTTAATAATTCAGTTTTGTTTAGCTATGTAAATTATATCGATAAAGATTAGTAGTAAAAAGGAATGTTTATTTTAAGTTACATAACTCTATGTTATGCTACCAATTAAATATGATCTCTGGATATTCCTTATGATAAACGATCCATTCTATGAACGAGAAGCGCAGAAATATGATTCACCGATAGCCAGTCGCGAATTAATATTAGATTACCTAACCAAAGAGGCGAAGCCTGCTAATTTAGAAAAAATTGCCCAAGCCGTTTCCATTAAAACTGAAGAACAAAAAGAAGCACTACATCGCCGCTTACGTGCAATGGAACGCGATGGTCAAGTTGTGTTTACACGCCGTAAATGTTATGCACTGCCTGAAAAGTTAGATATGATTAAGGGGAAGGTGATTGCACATCGTGATGGTTTTGGCTTTTTACGTGTTGAAGGAAACCCTGAAGATTACTTTTTATCGCCAGAACAGATGAAAAAAGTCTTACAAGGTGATGTGATTTTAGCCCAACCACTGAGTAATCAATATCGTGGAAAAACAGAAGCACGTGTTGTGCGTATTTTAGAGCCTCGCAGTAATTTAATTGTTGGTCGTTACTTTATTGAACAAGGCGTTGGATTTGTGGTGCCTGATGATAGTCGCTTAAATTTTGATATTTTAATCACTGGTAAACCGAAACGCACAGTACGCATGGGAACGGTCGTCGTTGTTGAGTTACAACAACGCCCAGAACGTCGTCAAAAAGCAGTCGGTGTCATTAAAGAAGTCCTTGGTGAAAACATGGGGACTAACTTAGCCATAGATATTGCCCTTCGTAATCATGAAATCCCATATGAATTTCCTAAAGCTGTTGAAAAAGAGGTGAATAAATTCGGTGATGAAGTGCCCGAAAAAGCCAAAAAAGGGCGTAAAGATTTACGGGATCTACCCTTAGTTACCATTGATGGTGAAGATGCACGTGATTTTGATGATGCCGTGTATTGCCAAAAAAATCGTGGTGGAGGTTACCGATTATGGGTGGCAATAGCTGATGTCAGTTATTACGTCAGACCCGATAAAGCACTAGATAAAGAAGCCTGCTTACGCGGTACATCGGTGTATTTTCCTTCTCGTGTCGTGCCGATGTTGCCAGAAGCGTTATCAAATGGTCTTTGTTCGCTTAATCCACAGGTAGATAGACTATGTTTAGTTTGTGAAATGACCGTATCAAACAAAGGCCGTTTGACTGGTTATCAATTTTACGACGCTGTGATGAATTCACATGCCAGATTGACTTACACGAAAGTTGCAAAAATTTTAGACGGTGATAAAGAACTACGTCAACATTACCATGATTTAATGCCACATTTAGAAAACCTATATGGCTTATACAAAATATTGGATAAGTCACGAATTGCTCGTGGAGCGATTGGTTTTGAATCGGAAGAACCGAAATTCATTTTCAATGCCGATAAACGGATCGAAAGTATTGAGTTAGCACAACGTAATGATGCACATAAAATTATTGAAGAGTGTATGATTTTAGCTAATGTTGCAGCAGCAAAACTGGTGATTGAAGCGGACGTACCTGCTTTGTTTCGTGTTCATGATCGTCCTGATGAAGAGCGAATGAATAACTTACGTAGCATCTTACAAGAACTAGGATTATCGTTAGGTGGCGGTGTTAACCCAAAATCAAAAGATATTGCCGAGTTGATGCTAGCGATTGAAGATCGTATTGATAGTGATATGTTACAGACAGTTATTTTACGTTCGATGAAACAAGCGATTTATGATCCAGAAAATCGGGGTCATTTTGGGCTTGCACTTGAAGAGTATGGTCATTTTACCTCGCCAATTCGACGTTACCCTGATTTACTGTTACATCGAACTATTAAGTGGATATTAGCCAATGAACAGCATAAAACCAGTAAGACAGGCGGGCATCGTTATACCATTAACGAAATGCTCTATTTTGGCGAACATTGTTCACTGACTGAACGTCGAGCCGATGAGGCAGTGCGTGATGTGGTTGATTGGCTCAAGTGCGATTATATGCAAGATCATGTGGGTGAAGTCTTTAATGGTACCATATCAAGTGTTGTGAACTTCGGGTTTTTTGTCAGATTAGATGATCTGTTTATAGACGGTTTGGTACATGTTTCATCGCTTGAAAATGATTATTATATATATGACGCATCTCGAAATCGTTTAATTGGTGAAAATACCCATTACAGTTACCGTTTAGGTGATAAAGTTAGCGTTAAAGTAGAAAATGTTAATCCTGAAGAAAGAAAAATTGATTTTGCCTTGGTCAGTAGTAATAATAAGCCTAAGCGTCATGGTAAAACCGCAAAAACTAAGGCTAAACAGCTAAATGATAAAAATAATAACGATATTGCACCGGCTAAAAAGCGTAAAAGCAAAAAACAAGTAGTGAGTGGCAGCGTTAGAAAAAAGGTGAAAGCGACAAATAAAAATAAAGGAAAGCGCAAAAAGGTAGATAAAAATGCGGTTCAAATCGCATCGACATCAACAAGTAAAACGGCTAAAAGTAAGAAAGTAAAGAGTAAAAAATAGATGAGTGAAACAGTTTACGGTATCCATGCTATAGAAGCACTTTTAACACGTGCCCCTGAAAGAATTATTGAGGTTTACATCGCCAAAGGGCGGGAAGATAAACGTCTTAATAGTCTTGTGCATGAAATAGAACAACTTGGTTTAATCGTGAAAATAACCCATCGCCAGTGGTTAGATGACAAATCTAAAAATGGTGTACATCAAGGTATTTTAGCAATAGTAAAACCCTGTCGTACCTATCAAGAAAATGACATTCCATTACTAGTTGAACAGCAACCCAATCCCGTTATTCTGATTTTAGATGGCGTAACAGATCCACATAATCTTGGTGCCTGCATCAGAACAGCAGACGCCGCAGGGGTTAATTTTATTATTGTCCCGAAAGATCGTTCGGCTCCGCTTAATTCGACGGCACAAAAAGTGGCTTGTGGAGCCGCTGAAAGTATCCCTGTTGTTCGGGTAACCAATTTAGCTCGTACCATGCGAATGTTAAAAGATGAGTATCATGTGTGGATTGTGGGCACGGCTGGAGAAGCAGAACGTACACTTTATCAAACCGACTTTTACAAATCATCAACAAGTATTCCACTGGCTCTGGTTATGGGCGCAGAAGGGGAAGGCATGCGACGTTTAACCAAAGAACATTGTGATGAATTGGTCAGTATTCCAATGGCGGGAATTGTGTCTTCGCTTAATGTCTCGGTGGCAACGGGCATTTGCTTATTTGAGATAGTCAGACAAAAAAATAAGTAGTTAAAAAGGACAATAAGCTTGGTTTAGTTAAACCACTAACCAAGCTGTAAATAAAACAATATTTGATTGTTTTCTCAAGAAATTCTTCCAAATAACCATCAAAACAGTTTTATATTTATCTATGAATTTTCAACAATAGGGTTAAGTCCTGTTCACCAGCCAAAATAAGAGTAAATACAAATAAATATCCTGTTTATTTAACTTAGCGCTAAATTTATTAACCATACAGTGCCGATTAAGCAAAGTCGGCACTGTGGTTATATGGTGAACTAACTTTTGATAAGATCGATTTCAATTCCTAACCCATTGGCAACACCAGAACCATAATCAGGGTGGACTTTATAAAAGTGTTTAAGCTGTCTAATTTGGATATCACGATCAACGTTTTTCATTGAACCGACAATATTATCAATTAGGAGCTGTTTTTGATCAGGACGCATTAAATTGAATAATGCGCGTGGCTGTGAATAGTAATCATCGTCAACACGATGATCATGTCTATCCATTGTACCAGCAGGCACATGCATCGGTGGCTCAGCATATTGTGGTTGTTGTTTAGGTGCGCTATCAACACTATTTGGCTCATAATTAGGCGCATTATCTGGTGTATAAAAGCGCATAGCTCCATCACGTTGATAATTGTGTACCGGACATTTCGGCGCATTGATCGGTAATTGTTGGTAGTTTGTGCCTATACGATAACGATGTGCATCGGCATAAGCAAAAATTCGCCCTTGTAACATCTTATCTGGCGATAACCCCGTTCCAGGCACGACATTACTTGGTTCAAATGCGGCTTGTTCAACTTCAGCAAAATAGTTTTCTGGATTACGATTAAGTTCCATTACGCCCACTTCAATTAATGGATACTGTTTTTGTGACCACACTTTTGTCACATCAAAAGGGTTTTCAGGATGATGATTGGCTTGTTCTTCAGTCATTACCTGCATGTAAAGGCGCCATTTAGGATAGTCACCGCGTTCAATTGCATTAAATAAGTCTTCTTGTGCTGAGTCGGGATTACTACCATCTAATTCGGCTGCTTTTTTAGGATGGATATTTTTAATACCTTGTTCCGTTCTAAAATGCCATTTAACCCAAGTCCGAACATTATCTTTATTAATAATACTGTAAGTATGACTACCAAAACCATGCATATGTCTAAAGCCGTCAGGAATACCACGGTCAGAGAACAAAATGGTAACTTGATGAAGTGACTCCGGTGACAAAGACCAAAAATCCCACATCATTTGCGGATCTTTTAAGTTGGTTTTAGGATCACGTTTTTGAGTGTGAATAAAATCCGGGAATTTGAGGGCATCACGTATAAAAAATACCGGTGTATTGTTACCTACAATATCCCAGTTTCCCTGATCGGTATAAAATTTTACAGAAAATCCTCTAGGATCACGGGCTGTATCGGATGAACCTCGTTCACCGCCAACAGTTGAAAATCGGGCAAACACAGGAGTTTGTTTGCCTACTTTGGCAAAAATACTGGCATAAGTATATTGAGTGATATCATTAGTCACGGTAAATGTACCATGTGCACCCGAACCCTTAGCATGTACACGTCTTTCAGGAATGTTCTCACGATTAAATTGTGCAAGTTTCTCAATAAGCTGATAATCATCAATTAATACAGGGCCTCGAGGACCTGCGGTACGGGAATTTTGATTATCGGCTATTGGAGCTCCATTGTTGGTGGTTAAGGCTTTTTTTTCTGACATTGCTACACTCCTTTTTATTATAAAAAAAAGTCTTAAGAAATAAAATTCCACCATGAGTTAGAATATTTATTCCCTAAGACTTGAGTATGAAACAATAATACAAAACAAAAAAAGAACTAAAAGGATGAATAACATACTGTAAAAAGAAAGATTGTAATTTACAAATTATTACTTTTGAATAGCCATTGTTTAAAAAAACAAAGTTAAGAAATGAAGCGTAAATAAGTATACAACTATTCAATTTTAAATGATACAAATTTCAATCACTTTTTTTAATATAATTGTAAAGGTGATTCAGGCATAAATGATTTGAGGTAATTGGATATCCCAAGGTTGGTTGCTTAGTTGCTGAACTTTTTGGCAGGCAAAACCTAAACCTATAGGTAAAATTTGGTCTGCTTTATAATTAGCTAGCAAACGATCATAAAATCCGCCGCCCATTCCTAAACGATAACCTCGATCATCGAATGCAACTAAAGGAGTGAAAACAATATCTAATTTTTGATGGGGAATGACATTTAATACATTTAAAGCGGGTTCTAAAATACCATACTTATTTTTGATTAATTGACTGTTAGGCGTGTATTGAATAAAAAGTAAGTGAGTGGACACAAAAGGATGAATTATCGGTAAATAGACAGCTTTATTTTGCTGCCATAAATATTCAATAATAGGTTTAGTTTCAATTTCGCCATCAAAAGAGAGAAATATTGCGATATTCTTGGCTTGTCCAACGGCAGTATGATCAGCAATTTTTTGGTAAACTTGTTGCTGGGCAATTTGACGTTCATGAGGCGATAATTGACGCCTTTTTTGGCGAATAATCTGTCGGATGTTCATTAAGTTATCACTTATGAAGAAAAGGAAAACTCCAAGATGTCGTTAGGGTCGTAACCCTTGAACCCAAGGTTCAAGGTGAACAACGTGTTTTAATTTTTAGGTTTCCTTAACATTAAGGCATACACACCAATTAAAAGTCACATCATTCTAAAGTAAAGAATATCGGCTCAGGGGACTAACCCTTAATCGCGAACATCCCAGAGATGGGTAACATAATACAAAATTTGAAAAATCATACAATAGTATTTTTATTAAATTTACAATTAGAGTGATTCATTGTTAGAGTTTAAAGCCGAATCAAGTAACTGTTGTAATAATTTTAAGCGACCACTAAACTGATCACTCTTTTCTTTTTCTTTAGTCAGTTCGTAAGAGATATTCAGTGCAGCCGTCATAATTAGTTGATCACTTCCAACTTGTGGTGATTTTTCACGTAAATTTGTCAAGCGTAGATCGAGATCTCTCGCAGCATTATTGAGGGCGTCCACTTCATCAACTGGACAATTAAATTTTAACGTTCGTCCAAAAATTTGAATAGTGACAGCTTGAGTTTCCATATTTTACCTATTGATTTATAAATTTATTGATTTTATCGATAATATGTTCTGAGTTTAATCCCATTTCAGCCCTAATTTCACTTTGTGATCCTTGTGGAATAAACCTGTCAGGTAATCCAATGTTTAAAATATCACATTTTATTTTTTTCGATAACAGGAATTCATTGATGCTACTTCCTGCTCCGCCTTTAATACTATTTTCTTCTATTGTGACTAGTATATTATGGGTTTGGCTAATCTGCAAAAGTACTTTCTCATCTAATGGTTTTACAAAGCGCATATCAATAACTGTAGCATTAATTTGCTCGGCAGCTTGTAAAACTTCAGGGAGTAATGTGCCAAAATTGAGTAAAGCTATTTTTTCGCCTTCTCGGCATACCTTAGATTGACCTAATGGAATGGCATTTAAAGGTGCTAGCGGTGTTCCTGTTCCTTCTCCTCGAGGATAACGTACCGCTGCAGGCCCTTGATGAAGATAGCCAGTATATAGCATTTGACGACATTCATTTTCATCACTTGGTGTCATGATAACTAGATTTGGTATACATCTTAAAAAACTTAAATCAAATGCCCCTTGATGGGTTTCTCCATCTGCACCCACGATCCCCGCGCGATCTATTGCAAACAAAACAGGCAGATTTTGTATTGCAATATCATGAATAACTTGATCATAAGCACGTTGTAAAAAAGTAGAATAGATTGCCACAATCGGTTTAAAGTCACTAATAGCAAAACCTGCCGCTAACGTTACCGCATGTTGCTCAGCAATAGCCACATCATAAAACTGGTTGGGATAACGTTTAGCAAATTCAGTCATACCAGAACCTTCACTCATTGCGGGGGTAATAGCGATCAATCGCTCGTCCTTTTCTGCCATTTCACACAGCCATTCACCAAAAACTTGCGAATAGGTGGGTGCAATTTTTTTATCTAACGGGAAAGTTCCATCAATAGGATCAAACTTTGGTACACCATGCCAGAGTGTCGGGTTCTTTTCAGCAGGCTCATAGCCTTTCCCTTTCTGTGTAATGACATGCAATAACTGAGGACCTTTTAATTGTCGCACTCTTTGTAATGTGGAGACTAAATTTTCAATATCATGTCCATCAATGGGGCCAATGTAATTAAAACCCAGTTCTTCAAATAAAATGGCAGGAGTGATTAAACCTTTTAAATGTTCTTCTGTTTTTTTAACTAACTCTTTTAATGGTGGAATATTGGAAAGAACACGTTTGCCACTTTCTCGAAAAGAAGTATAGGCCTTACTGGATAAAATTTGCGTTAAATGTTGATTTAATGCTCCGGTATTTTCAGAAATGGACATATCATTATCATTTATAATCACTAACATATCGGGTTTGATATGACCTGTATGATTCATTGCTTCAAATGCCATGCCTGCTGTTAATGCACCGTCTCCGATAATGGCTGCAACTTTTTGACCTGATTGTTTTTTTTGTTCACTAATGGCAATACCCAATGCCGCACTGATTGAAGTTGAAGAATGTCCTGTAGTTAATACGTCATATTCGCTTTCTTCTCGATGTGGAAAAGAATGTATGCCGTCTTTTTGGCGAATAGTCAGCATCTGATCACGGCGACCCGTTAAAATTTTATGTGGATAGGCTTGATGTCCAACATCCCAAATAATTTTATCGAATGGCGTATGATAAACGTAATGGAGGGCGACCGTTAATTCAACTACGCCAAGACCGGAAGCTAAATGTCCACTGGATTGACTTACACTAGTTAACAAAAATTGCCTAAGCTCACGACAAATCGCAGATAATTGCGAAAGCGGATAGCGCCTAAGATCGGTTGGAGAGTTAATTTGTTTTAATAGCGGATAATTATCTAAATTCATCTTTATTATTGAGTGAGTGTGTTAACTATTACGATTAATAATATAACTAGCAAGGTCTTGTAATGGCTTACTATTATAAGGTATTTGCTTCACACTATCGATAGCTTGTTGATAAAGTTGTTGTGTCAACTGTTGCGCATTTTTTAATCCCATTAAGGCCGGATAAGTGCTTTTTTCATGCGCAATATCCGAACCTTGTGGTTTTCCCATAATGGCTTGTTCGCCAATAATATCTAAAATGTCATCTTGAATTTGAAAAGCAAGTCCAATTGCCTTTGCATAATGATCTAAATTAGCATAATAAGGGATAGCTTGATTACCGCTCGCATAGGCGCCTAAGCGTATCGCTGCTTTTATCAAAGCGCCAGTTTTGTAGCAGTGAATTTTTTGTAAATGCTCAAGTGATATCGATTGGTGTTCAGCTTGTAAATCAAGTGATTGTCCTAAACACATCCCATCTAAACCACTTGCTTGTGCCAGTTCGGTTATCATTCTAATTTTGGCTTGATCATCGATGAATTGGCTTTCAGCTAATAATGTAAATGCTAATGATTGTAATGCGTCTCCGGCTAAGATAGCCTGTGCTTCATTAAATTGAATATGGCAAGTAGGTTTACCTCGCCGTAAATCATCATTATCCATAGCAGGTAGGTCATCATGAATAAGCGAATAGGTATGGATCGATTCAATTGCGGCTGCCGGTTCGTCCAAATTAGCAAGTGGACAACCAAACATTTGACCTGTTAAATAGACTAAAATAGGGCGTATTCGCTTACCACCAGCAAGTAAACTGTAACTCATAGCTTGTTGCAAAGTCGATGCCGATTTTTCTGATAAATACGATGTTAAAAAAGCATCAATACGATCTTGCAACGTTTTTAAGTTATTCATCATCATCCACTAAAAAATCTGACAATTCAGCTTCACTATTTTCAGATAATAAAATTTGTATCCGTTGCTCCGCTTGTTTTAACTGTTTTTGACCCGCTCTGGCAAGCTTGACCCCTTTTTCAAATTCATTCAATGCTTCATCTAGGGGGAGGTCACCATTTTCTAAATGTGTGACGATAGTTTCAAGCTGTTTCAGTGTTTCTTCAAAACTCGGTTCTTTAGTCGTTTTTTTGGGCATAAGGTAATCCTCTTTTTACTCAGTGAGTATACACGTTATTTTAAGAATGGTGAATGACACTTTATCTGTATATTCTAGAATTTAGCGATCTTCAATGCCTGACGTTCTTCATTATCAATACAATACCTAGTTACCGTGATTATTTGAAATAGTCTCTTGTTTCTGCTCCAATTCATCTAGTGACACTAAAGCAAGATCAGGATCGATCGGTTTTTTAACTTCAACACCTAATTCCCGAAATTTTTCAATTTGACCAATGACGTTACCTCGTCCTTTAGCCAATTTATTCATTGAATTTTGAAATGTTTGTTGTGCTTTATCTAAACAGTTACCCAAATTTTCCATATCCTCAACAAAACCACGGACTTTATCATAAAGCTTACTTGCTCTATCGGCAATTAATTCTGCATTGCGATTTTGATATTCAAATCGCCATAGATTATGAATAGTTCGCAGTGCCACTAAAAGCGTGGTTGGACTGACTATCATAATATTATTTTTTAGTGCCTCATTGATTAATGAGGGATCCTGATCTATGGCACATAAAAAAGCGGGTTCGACGGGAATAAACATCAGAATATAATCTAACGAATTAATGCCGATAAGTTTATGATAGTCTTTTTGGCTAAGTTGTTTAAGATGATTACGGACTGCTATCAAGTGGTCTGACATGGCTTTAGCTTTGATGACCTCATCTTCGCCATTAAAATAGCGCTCATAAGCAACAAGGGTGACTTTTGAATCAATCACAACATCACCACCTTGAGGTAAATGTACAATGACATCAGGCTGTAATCGTCGATTATCGTCATTGGTTAGATTTACTTGTGTTTCATATTCATAACCTAAACGTAATCCAGAATTATCCAAAATTTGACTGAGGATAAATTCACCCCAATTTCCTTGAGTTTTATTATTTCCTTTTAAGGCATTGGTAAGATTAATCGCTTCTTTAGTCATAAGCTCATTGAGTTGCTGCAAATTACGAATTTCGTGTGTCAGTGTATGACGCTCTTTCGCTTCTTGACCAAAACTATCTTGAACTTGTTTTTTAAAGCCTTCTAACTGCTCTTTAAGTGGTGACAATAAAAAATCTAAACTTTGTTTATTTTGTTGTTCAATTTTTTTACCACTGTGTTCAAATATGCGGTTAGCTAAGTTTTCAAATTGGGTTGTAAGACGTTGCTCGCTTTGTTCAAGAATAGTTTGACGTTCATGCGCAGAATTAAGCGTTTCTTCTAAGCGAGTTTTCAGTTCGCTAATTTTCATATTTTGAGCAACGTGTTGTTGTCGATACGCATTAAGTTCATTTTCTAACTGCATGACTTGTTTGACAAGAGTCTGCAATTCCTCTTTTTTCTGTGACAATTGAATATCAAATAATTGTTTGAGATTATGGCTGGTAAATTGGTACTTAAAAACGATTATCAATAAAATTAAGGATACACAACAAAAAATAATTGCAATCCAATCAATTAATCCCAACGCAGCAAGCATAATTAAGCCCTTTCAAAAGTAAATGATACCACATCCGCTAAGCTTTGTGACTCAAGCGCTAGCATGATTAGGCGATCTAATCCTACCGCAACACCTGCACAATCAGGCAATCCTGCTTCCATTGCTGCTAATAATTCAACATCAATATTTTGTTGTGGTAAGTTTAATTTGGTGCGATCCAGATTATTTTGTTCAAATCGTAGCTTTTGTTCTTGCGCATTTGTCAGTTCTTTAAATCCATTGGCAAGTTCTACACCTTTATAATAGAACTCAAAACGACTTGCAACACGATGATCTTCGGAACTGATAGTGGCTAATGCTGCTTGAGAAGCAGGAAAATTAAAGACAGCTATGGGTCTATCTTTCCCGATATGCGGTTCAACGCCTAAGGTAAACAAGCACTGTAATAATGAATCTCGATCATAATCTTCAGTTTTAATACCCATGTTGAGTTGATTTGCAGCAGTAATTAATGTTTGGTGATCTGCTTCGAGCGGGTCGATATTTAAATGACGTTGAAAAGCTTTTTGGTATGAAATTCTTTCAGCTGGCTCACAATCTAAGACGTATTGTAATAGATCGTCGACTTCGTTGATCATTTGCATCATATCAAATTGAATTCGATACCATTCAAGCATAGTAAACTCGGGATTGTGAATTCGACTCACTTCTTCATGATTACGAAAGGATTTACAGATTTGATAAATAGGACCACTGCCCGCAGCCAGTAAGCGTTTCATATGGTATTCAGGACTGGTAATGAGCGTCATTTTTTGTCCTTGAGATAGTTCAAATTCGCCTGGTTTATAAAAAGTGGTATCAAAGGAACTTAAATGCACATCCGTGACAGCATATTGGCTTAAAGTTGGAGTTTCAACTTCTAAAATACATCGGTCAGCAAAGAATTGTCTTACTTGAGAAACGATTTTTGCGCGCTTAAGAAGGTTAGTGATAGATGCAGAAGGTTGCCAAGTCATAAAAAAATCCATGAGGGTTGATAATTCATAAAAAAAGAAATAGGGCTAAAGCCCTATAAATTACTATTGACGCTCATTTTGCCATAATTGGAACAAATTGTCGTATTTTTCTTGTTGCAGCCAAATATGGCGATGCAATTGAGAAAGGATGAAAGGATCTTCTAAAATTGCCAATTGTTGTTCTTTAGTAATTTTTTCAAGATCTGTGTGTAAATAGTGATGAACTAATTCGTCACGTACTAATTGATTTTTTTCATTCGCTAAATGACGTGAAGTAGATAATGCACATGCCAGCGCATTATAAACCGGATCTACAAGTGCCATAATAAAGCCATGTTGCACAAAAGCAGCCTCGGTTTGTTGTAAATAATCGTCTGTCAATGTGACGGCACGAGTTGGATGCGTTTCTTCAGGGGTTAAAAATAAACCTGCTTTTTGAGCTTTGATTCCCACACTAGAAAGACCCGAAACACGAATAACCAATGGAGAAATAGTTAACGGTATCAGGATTGCAATGTACCAATAGGTAAATTGCGGGTTGAGCCAAATTATTATCGCTAACCAAATAATGCCTAATATTGACAGTGGCCAGCAAAAATAGAATGACTCGCCCCATGTTAACGCGTCATCATTTCGTGAAGGGGATTTCCACTGGATTTTACTACCCAACCATGCTTTTACCACAAATTTACTATGAAATATCATGCGGATAGGGGCTAAAATCATCGACCATATCATTTCAATAAGGATAGATAAGGTTAATTTAAAAATTCCACCTACGTCTTTTGCTCTGGTTTTGGCAATGATAATACCGTAGCTAAAAAATTTTGGCGCAAATAATAATATTAACGTTGTCGATAATAGTCTTATTGCTAACTGTTCATCCCATTTAGGCCAAGTAGGATAAAATTGATTGGATTGGTAAAAATATTGTGGTTCTGAAATGTTAAATACCAATAATAATAATGTAGAAAAGATTAAAAAGACCAACCATAAAAGTGACGATATATAAGCCATACCACTGGTCAAAAACATAATGCGGTGGGTGAAGGTAATTCCACTTTTAAAGATTAATCTTAAATTGATTAGATTTCCCATACACCAGCGATTATCTCGTTTAAGATCTTCAATCATGTTGCCAGGAAGCTCTTCATAGCTACCATTAAGATTATAAGCAATCCAAACTCCATAACCAGCCCGTCGCATTAATGTCGCTTCGACAAGATCATGTGACAATATATGAAGAGGCCCTTTACGTTTTTGTAAAGGCGACAAAATACAGTGTTCAATAAAAGGTTTTAAACGAATCATCGCATTATGTCCCCAATATTGTGCTTCACCCAATTGCCAAAAGTGAGTACCTGAACAAAATATATCACTATATATTTGATTAGCGAATTGTTGAATACGCCCATAGAGTGTTTTCATTCTGACTGACTTCGGAGGGGATTGCAAAATACCTGCATTTGGTGTCATTTCCATCATGGCAATCATTTTTAAAATACAATCGCCAGTCATAATACTGTCTGCATCAAGAATCATCATATATTCATATAAATGACCCCAACGACGACAAAAATCATCGATGTTACCACTTTTACGTTTTACGCGGCGTTTGCGGTGACGGTAAAAAATTTGACATCCGTTATCGGCTTTTTTAGCGTTGAAATCAGCCCAAGCTTTCAGTTCATTAACATAAAGATCGGGATCATTGGTATCACTTAAAATGTAAAAGTCACAACATGCGGCATGACCGGTTTCGACGAGTGATTGGTAAGTTGCTTCTAATCCGGCAAAAACACGTGCCACATCTTCATTACAAATTGGCATAACTAAAGCAGTGCGATGCGTATTGTCAATATGGGATACAGGATCAGTTGGAATCGGTATGGTGAATCGATCTTTACCTATGACCGCTAAAATTAATCCCATAATACTTGTCCAAAAACCAATTGAGATCCAACAAAACAAGATAGCAAAGAGGACTATTATAATTCCTTGAATAATATAGGGAATCACGTTATATATTGCCAGTTCAGGATTTAGCTGCCAATTAGCCATAAAATTAATTTTGTCCCAACTTTGATAGGGTAGCAAAGAAGATAAATAATTTGTGCCTAAATAAGTTTGAATGGCAATCAACAAAAACATGATCAAACGCCGAATTGTGGCAATAAAACTTCTATTTGGCTTGGATTTTGCTTTGAAAGGTTTATTCCAAATTTGAGGTTGGATTGCTACACGCTCAATGTCTGGATAGGTAGGTTGTTGCTTTCTGTCATCATTAAAATCACGAGTATCACTAATTTGATGCAAGCGATACTTCAAAAATGCCACATCATCAGAAGGCATTTCCTGTTCATTTGATTTCTGACACCAGTTATCGGCGTCAGAAAGATGTGAAAAGTAATCATTTTTCATAGGATTATCACTATTGTGCAGGGTATTGACCACTCCATGTTTCGGATAAAATTTCGTTAGTTTTCTCAGAAGCTAATTGAATACGAATATCAGTGGCTTTTTTGTTATCTTCAACATTAAACCTTACAATGACACGCCATCCTTTCGTGACCGAATTATATTGTGAGTCTGTGCTAACAATCGATCCATTGGTGATACTTGAAATCACCTTAACAGGTATTTTATTGGATAATTGAGGTCCTGCAAAATCAATGACGTAAGCATTAGAACCATCAAGTTTACGAATTAGATTTGCCTGTTTGATATCGCCTAGCGATAAACGCGTACTAACTGCTCTGGCAACATTACTTGGATAACGTTGCTGATCATTTAACGTATAGTGTAATCGATAGCTAATATCAAGAACATCACCAGCATTGTACTGTTTTTTCGGAACCCAGAACGTTACGATATTATCGTTAGTTTCATCGGCGGTCGGTATTTCAACGAGTTCCACACGACCTTTTTGCCAATCGCCAAGAATTTCTGTCCAAACACTTGGTCTTTGCTCATAATGATCGTCAAGGTCTTGGTAATCTTGAAAACCATTATCACGTTGAATTAAGCCAAATTGTTTAGGGTTTTCCAAGCTATAAGATGAAAACGACAGACGCTTAGGATTGTTTAACGGACGCCAAATCCATTCATTATTGTTGGTTAAAATGGATAACCCATTGGAATCATGCATAGCAGGGCGATAATTCAAAATTGGCGAAGGTTGATTTGGCCCATATAAAAACATACTGGTTAAAGGTGCCACACCAAGTTTTTTTACTGATGTACGGAAGAAAACTTTAGCTTCAACCGTGACAGTGGTATCAACACTTGGGATTAACGTTATTTTGTATGCACCTGTTACACTAGATGAATCAAGAAGCGCATAAATCACTAAATGTTTCTGATTCGGTTCGGGTCTTTCTATCCAAAATTCTTTAAAACGAGGAAACTCTTCTCCCGATATTTCACCTGTATCGATAGCAAGCCCTCTCGCTGAAAGACCATAGATTTGGTTTTTACCTATTGCCCGAAAGTAACTACCACCGAGTGCAGTAAAAACTTCATCATCGGTTTTTGTTGGCGAATTGATAGGATAATGTACTTTAAATCCCGCAAAGCCTAAATTTTTAGTATCTAATTTATCTAAGTGAATCTGACTAAGGTCAAAATAACTAGGATCATATTTTATTTCTTGAGCGTGATTATTGACGACCTCATTAATCTTAACGGGGGTATCGAAATACATACCTTCATGATAAAACTCAAGTTTAAAACGAGTATCTTCATCATTCCAATAAGCTTTTTGATGATTAAATTGAATTTTCTGATAGTCTGCAAATTGTAATGATGCAAGTTCACTCGGGATATTTTTGGATGGTTGCTGATAAGCTTTTTTTGACAAGTCTTTAGCTTTGTTTATCACATCCTCATACGAAAATGCCCAAGAAGAAAAGCTAATTAACGAAACAGCACACACGCAAAATATTTTGCATGTGACTGTTTTATAAAATTGGCTGTTTGGCAATAAATTGTGCATAAAATACTCACATTGGGTTTATCTAAATATATTGAAATAATTAATAATATTATCTTTTGGATTGCCTAAACACTTTTCAACATAATCGTTTTTCATTTCTAAAATAATACTTGGGTTTTGGTCAATCAAAAAGTGAGCATAATTATCTTTATTGATTTTAGAATAGAGTGCTGACATATCTTGCTCAGACATTTTAAATAAGGGTTGATAGTAGTTGGCAATCTTGGTTGTATCTTTTGTATAAATTGCCGAGACAAAATCAGCAGAAAGATCACAATAATTTTTGATATTGCTGCGAGATGCCTTGATTTTATTCAGTTCAATTTGACGCTCAGCTTCGTTTTCTTCAGTTATTTTTTTGAGTTGCAGATCAGATTTCAGCTTATAATATTCAGTCAAATAAAAATTTAAAACACAAAAGGCTGAATTATCATCATTTTTACACGTTAGCAATCCTCGCTTAATAACATAGTTATTAAAATTTTTGTTGCCAATTAATTGAGCTAGTTGATTTTTTGCATTAACAACATAGGGATTGTTATATTCAGTTTTATTTTGTAAAGCCAATAATTGATCTGTTTCAGTATTCCCTTCAGCTTTTTTCTGTGACAAATCAGATCGAAGTGCGCAACTTGAAACAAGAATAGCAACAATGGCACATGTTAAAATATTACTTATTTTCATATATAAAATTCCATGAACTTATTCTTGAGTTATAATTCAATAGGATGCTATATAGCTATTATTAAAAAAATTATATACTTTTTTTTATAATAACACTTTATAACGACGTATTTTTTTGTAAAAAATGTGATAGAACTTACAACTTTATCATTAGTGGTGACAGATCTTCTGAATATTAACTGTAAATTGCGTATTTGTTACAGGTGAAAATTTTGCTTTCGCTTTCAAAAAAGCAATCAGTTCAGATGCATTCATATCTGTTTTAGAGCAAGTATGAAATTTAGCATGTTTTCCAAATCGTTGTTCAATAGCTGCCAGTAGAGATAATTCTGTGTAGCTATTCCCTTCCATCATTTGTAAAACTTCATGACCATGAATTGATACCATAAATCCCTCTTGATGTTACCGATTAATGCTATAACAACGACACTTTTATAACCCATTTATCTTATAAAAGCAATGTTTTAACAAGGTTGGAAAAGATATCAGATCTTATCACGAAACAAAAGGATTTAATCGTTAAGATATTGTCAATATATGATGCCTTGATGCTAAATAATTACAGCATTAGGTAAAGATTAATTATCATTAATCTGCTAGGCATCATATTTTTAATTATTCATTAATATTTGTTAACTTAACGATAATTGATTGATTTTCATTTTTTACTTGAAAGATAGAAACAGGGATAATATTTGTGAGTTTATAACCGATGTTATCGTTTATTTTAATCACGCCTTCATCGGGTAATGAAACGATTTCTTCCCTTACAGAATGTAGCATGGATAAAGGTAAAAAAGCATAAGCACCAATATCGGTAAGACGAACTCTGGCACCGCCACGATTGATATCCACAATTTCAGCTGTGTATGTTTGACCAATTTTATCTGATAAGTATTGAGCAAATAGATTTTCGGCCATATCTCGTTCTGCCAATCTTAACATTTTTCGCCGTTCATTCATGGTTTTGAGTTGATTTGTATCCGGTGGTGTTAACGCTTCCTGGCGCATATAAGCTTTCAATAAACGATGATTAACCATATCGCCATATTTACGAATTGGTGATGTCCAAGTTGCATAAGCGTCAAATCCCAATCCAAAATGAGGTTGAGGTTCAATTGAAAAATCAGCCGGACTTTGGAATTTTCGTAATCGCATGGCTAAAAACGGATCATTATCAATGATGCGACGAAGTTTTATATAACCTGCAAACGAAGTTAGTGACGTTTTATCAAACTCAGTTATCCCGTTGTCGGCTAGAATTTTTAATATTTGATCCAGATATTTGGTGTCAAAACCGGTGTGAATATTATAAATACCAAAACCAATGTTTTCATTTAACATCATGGTTAATGCTTGGTTTGCAATCACCATGACTTCTTCAACAATTTGATTAGCGATGCGACGCGGTTCTTTTATAATAGCTTCAACTTGGCGATTTTCATCAAGTACGAAACGGTAGTCGGTTACATCCTTAAAAACAAGTGCATTTTCTTGTCGCCAATTTATTCTGACTTTAGCTAAATTGGCTAAAATATTAAGTTGTTCGGGTAAAGATGAATGACTTGAAGATAATTGCTCATTGTTTTCCAAGAAGTCAGAAACATTGTGATAAGCAAGTTTGGCTTTCGATTCTATCCAAGCAGAGGTGAAACTGATGCTATCAAATAAGATATTCCCTGATGAATCAAGTTTTAGCTTGCAGACCATTGCCGGGCGTTTTACATTCGCTTGCAAAGAACATAAATCATCGGCTAACTCTTTAGGTAACATTGGGATATTGAAATCGGGAAGGTAGGTCGTAAAATTCCTCATTTTTGCAATATTATCAATATCACTATCTTTCAAGACAAATGCTGTGGGATCGGCAATGGCGACATGAAGATTAAAATTACCTTGTTCATCCATATTAACCGAAATCGCATCATCCATATCTTGAGTGTTTTCACTATCTATGGTAAAAAAACAGACGTCAGTTAAATCTTGACGATTTTCAAGCTCTTTTTCAATAATCGATAAAGTATCAGCTTGCGGTACTGTTGTTTCTAAATTATAACGTGCTAGTGTTTTAAGCCATAATTTGTATTTTGAATCATCTTTAACGATGAAATCGGTAATGGCTGCAACAAATTTTTTTTTGTCTGCGTTCAAAGGATGTGAAATTAGTGTTGCAACGACCCAGTCATTTTCTTTCAATTTTTGTGGAAGTTGAGTATTTACTTTGCAGGGGATCGAAAAACTACTAGGCATGTTTTCTGGATAGATAACCATTGAACGGTCTTGGAAACCTATTCTTCCAATAAATGATTCTAATGCGCTTTCAAGTAATACTTCAGGTTCAAAAAATTCTTTATCGTTGTTTTTGACAACGATTCCAGAAACTTTGTCGCCATGACAAACGGTTTTCATTTTAGCCATTGGTATAAAATAACTGGTTTTGTTATCAACGTCTAAAAAACCGAATCCTTTCTCATGGGCTCGGACTGTGCCTTCAATGCGTGGCGTTTGTTGATGAAGCTCTTGCTTTAGTTGTGCGAGTAATGGGTTATTTTGAAACATATGACTTAATATATAATGAAAATAAGTGCTGAATTCTAACACATTTATAGCTTATATTGTTACAGAATTAATCACTAAATTATTATCAACTATTTGAATAAATTTTAAACATAAATATTAGAGTGGAAATATGAAACTAAACTATAAAATTCAGGGCGAAGGACAGCCTATTTTATTTTTGCATGGTATGTTTGGTAGCTTGGATAATTTGAATATGTTAGCAAAAGATTTTGCTCCGCTTTATCAAACTATTCAGGTCGATCTGCGTAATCACGGACTTTCGCCGTGGTCAGATGAAATGAATTATGACGCTATGGCTAATGATGTTGCTGAGCTTTGTCATGAATTACAATTGAAAAATCTTATAATTGTCGGCCATTCAATGGGTGGAAAAGTAGCAATGCAATTAATTCGAATTGTGCCTGAAATTATTCAGAAAGTTGTCGTCATGGATATTGCACCCGTAAAATATTTACAGTCGCCTAATTTTGATGTTATTCAATCATTAGAAAAGTGTTGTTCACAGCATATTACTGATAAAAAACAGATTATGCATATTATGGAGCAACAAGGTGTGAATACAGCGACTATCTATTTTTTATTAAAATCATTTAAAAACGATCACTGGCTATTTAATGCTAACATTATTGTTAAAAATTATTCTGATTTAAGTGATTGGCAAGCAGACGCGCCCAGTATGAAACCCATTTTATTTATTCGTGGTGGGAATTCAACATACTTAGCTGATCAATATTTGGATACACTGTTTTCGCAATTTCCACAGGCTAAAATTGTAACTATTGAAGGAGCCGGTCACAATGTTCATGCTGAAAAAACGGCTCAAGTGTTAATGGCATTGCATGAGTTTATCGAAAATAAGATTTAATTGTTATTGGCAAAATAATCGTTGTTGCTCACTTTTATTATAATTAGGTATAGTAACGGTTATGATTACCAGTGTACATTGATTATTGTACGTTTTATTTTGTACGAGGTATGTCCAATGTGTTGGAATAATATGTTGGGCAATATCAGGATAGCTATCGAGTAATTGGAAGATAACCTGATCAGCATGTAGTTTGTTGGTAATGTAATGGCGCTGATGAAATAAGGCTTTTTCCAACTGCATAAAACAAAGAAGAATGATTGAAAATAGTAGTGAGGCGATCAATACTTCAATCAAACTAAAACCGCCAGCATGTTTATTCACAATCATGACTTCTTTTCTCTGGGCAATAATCAAGCCACTGTCCTTTATGAACGATGAGTTTGCCATTGTCTAAATGCGCTAAAGTATAAAGAAAAAACCCATTAGCTTCTCCTCGTACTAAAATGGCATTATCGTGACTCAAGTTCGATTGTTTAATACAAACTTTTAATTGTAAATTTAGCTCATGTTGGCATTGCCAATGGGGTTTAGGGCGCTGCCAACGTTGCGTTATTGCCCAACTTAATGATGAACTGGCGGTATTAAATTGTTGATAGTATCGTCTTTCTGTCATGGCAATTTTTTGCCATGATGCAACTAAAATATGAAATCCGAACAATAAAGATAAGCCTATTATCATTAAAATAATCACCATAACAATAGCACTAAATCCCGATTGATTAACAAAACGATTACCTGTTTTCATTTTTGATTATCTTGGTAAGGTGATACTGAATATGAGCATGTTTTTTTAATTCAGCAGTTAACTTTATTTCAATTGTCTGACTGCGTTGCTTGATACTAAATTGAGTGACACTCACATCATTTGGATCAAACAGGCGTTGCCAATTTAAACCATCACATTTTGTGGCTGCGTGTTTGTATTCAAGATTATTTTGGTGATAGCGAAAAGTAAAGACATCAAAATAAGTAGAATATAAAGAGTTGCTACTCCCATTATCACCTAATCCACTGTCATAACGAATAACAATACAATCTTGTCGATCATTAATTTCAATGGGTTTAAATTTTATTTCTGTAGAAATATGATGCGTAAACCCAGCACGCTTAATATCTTTAGATAAGCCAGCCAGTGCTTGATGAACTGTTTGTTGTAAATGTGATTTTAAATAATCATCACTTAGCCGCATTTGGAGTTGTTGATAACATTGACTTGTGCCAATCAAAATTAAACTTGCTATCATTAAACAGATTAATACTTCAAATAGCGAAAATCCTGATTGTTTTAACATGGAGGCATATCGGATAGATAACCTTGCTCATAACAAAAGCGAACCCTTCCTCGAAATGAGATAAAAATTTTTGTTTCGCCTATCTGATTATGAAGTTTTAAAGAAGCTGTTTGTGCCATGTTTCTTCGTCCCCAAAAGGAAATGATTTTTTTATTGGTTAAACCGCTTATTTCCACCGAATTGTTGGATTTAATATATCGTAATTCACTCTCCATACAGGAATTGGGTTTATCGCCTTTACTGGCAACTAAACACCAAGGCGAGGAAAAAAGATAGAAATGATAAGTATGATTATAAGTGTATGCGTTAATTTGCACTTCGTTAAAAAAATGCGTTAATTGTTTAGTGGTGGTAAGTAATTCTTCTTTAAGTTGTAACGTTTTCCATTGTGTTACACCAATGGAAGCAAATATGGCACAAATGCCCACAACAACGATCAACTCTAATAAAGAAAATCCTGAATTTTGCATTATACATATTGGTTAAATTAGCGATATGATGATAGTAAATAATGACATTCAAATAACGATTTTTTATTGTCAAAATTGGAACACATTTCACAAATTAATGTCCTTTTTATTAAACAGTATTAAGATGATATGACAAACCGCTTAAAAAGTGCCGGATATTATATTATACTGTCAATCCTGATTAAATTTGCCAACGGACTTAAAAGTTAAAGGAAACAAGAGATGCAACAATTACAAACTATTATTGACGCCGCATTTGAACGTCGTGCGGAAATCACACCATCCAATGTAGATGCTGTTACACGTGATGCAATTAATCAATGTATTCATCTATTAGATAGCGGAAAAATGCGTGTCGCTGAAAAAATTAATGGTGAGTGGGTCACCCATCAATGGTTGAAAAAAGCTGTATTGCTCTCGTTTCGTATTAACGAAAATCAGTTGATCAATGCTGGTCCAACTAATTATTACGATAAAGTGCCGTTAAAATTTGCTGACTATGATGAAGCTAGATTTGCGCAAGAGGGTTTTCGTGTTGTTCCGTCTGCCATTGCTCGTAAAGGGGCTTATGTCGCTCGTAACACCGTATTAATGCCATCTTATGTTAATATTGGTGCTTATGTTGATGAAGGAACAATGGTTGATACATGGGTTACAGTTGGTTCATGTGCCCAAATTGGTAAAAATGTTCATTTGTCTGGTGGTGTAGGTATTGGTGGAGTCTTAGAGCCATTACAAGCAAATCCAACGATTATTGAAGATAACTGCTTTATCGGTGCCCGTAGTGAAATTGTAGAAGGCGTGGTAGTTGAAGAAGGTTCGGTTATTTCAATGGGCGTATTTATTGGGCAAAGTACCAAAATTTATGATCGTGCAACCGGTGAAGTTCATTATGGTCGTGTGCCTGCAGGTTCTGTTGTTGTTTCCGGTAACTTACCAACTAAAGATGGTAAATATAGCCTTTATTGTGCCGTTATTGTTAAGAAAGTGGATGCCAAAACTTTAGGAAAAGTGGGTATCAATGAGTTACTTCGCACTATCGATTAATTTTTTAATCACACTTAAAAATGCCACTAACTAAGTGGCATATATCTTTGTATTTTTCTTAGAATTCTATTTATATTTTTAATCTTTTGAAGAGGAGAGTTTATGCCTTCTTTCGATATCGTATCAGAAATCCAAATGCCAGAAGTGAAAAATGGCGTCGAGAACGCGTCACGTGAATTGACCACGCGCTGGGATTTTAAAAATGTTGAAGCTTCGTTTGAATTGAACGAAAAAAACGAGACAATTAAAGCCACCAGTCAATCTGAGTTTCAAGTTCAGCAACTTCTTGATATCTTACGAGATAAATTGGCTAAACGTGGTATTGATGGCGGTGCTTTAGACATTCCTGAAGAATTGGAGCATAGCGGTAAACTTTACAGTATCACTGTCAAACTGAAGCAAGGTATTGATAAAGAGTTAGCTAAAAAAATAGTGAAATTAATTAAAGATAGTAAAATTAAAGTTCAAGCTCAAGTTCAAGGTGATCAAGTTCGTGTAACTGGTAAGTCTCGTGATGATTTACA
This sequence comes from Gilliamella sp. CG16, assembly GCF_046635785.1. Taxonomy (NCBI): domain Bacteria; kingdom Pseudomonadati; phylum Pseudomonadota; class Gammaproteobacteria; order Orbales; family Orbaceae; genus Gilliamella; species Gilliamella sp. CG16. The sequence goes on along the minus strand of NZ_JBIDFL010000001.1, from coordinate 136,863 downwards.
AGCGACAATGGCTTTAGTCAAGAATGGTGAATTAGGACAACCTTTTCAATTTACCAATTTTCGAGACTAAACAACGCTTAAATTTGCCGATAATGTTGTCGGCAAGTTTGCTTATTGAATATCCGGTCTTCATTTTAGCATAATCCTCATTTTTTCTTATTATTACTAAAAAATTTCACCATACTATCATAAAGTTGATTTTCACAAATTTAGTAAAGATTGAGATTTTTTTTAGCGATTCAGCTATTCTATTCTTATTTTAATCCTCACAACGACAGTGACAGCGAACCTAATGATGAAAAAATTAATCTTATTGTTATTCATGTGTCTCTTCTCTTCTTCTATTCTTGCGCAAAATGAACATAGCGAGGATAAAAAAGCCTTTATTGATGCACTATTATCAAAAATGACCATTGAACAGAAGGTTGGACAATTGCGTTTAATCAGTGTGGGCGGAGAACTCACACTCGATAAAGTCTTAGATCAAATTGAAGCTGGCGAAATTGGGGGGATATTTAATACTGTTGTCGAGCCTGACTTGTCACGAATGCAAGATCGTGCTTTAAATTCACCTAACAAGATCCCGTTATTATTAGGATTTGACATTGTGCATGGTCATCGCACTGTGTTTCCAATCAATTTAGGTATTGCCTCTACTTGGGATCGCCAAGCAATGGCTCTTGTCGCACAAGTTTCCGCTGATGAAGCTACTTCTGATGGACTTAATATTACTTGGGCTCCCATGGTTGATATTACCCGAGACCCACGATGGGGTAGAGTTTCTGAAGGTTTTGGTGAAGATCCTTATCTTACTTCAGAAGCTGGGCGGATTTTTGTTGAACAAATGCAAAAGCCGTCTTTGGCGGAAAAAAATTCGTTGGTGACAACCGTTAAACACTTTGCGCTTTATGGTGCGGTTGAAGGTGGCGAGAATACAATAGTACCGATATGAGTGAACGAAAAATGTTTCAAGAATATCTGGTTCCCTACAAAGCGGCAATAGATGCAGGAAGTCAAGCTATTATGGTATCGTTGGTTACGGTAAATGGTGTTCCGGCTACCGCAAATCATTGGCTTTTGACCGATGTGCTACGTCATCAATGGCATTTTAATGGCGTAGTCATTAGCGATCATGGTGCAATTCGGGAACTAATTAATCATGGTGTTGCCAGTGATGCCAAAGATGCTGTTCGCATTGCAATTAAAGCCGGTATTGATGTTAGTATGAATGATGAATATTTCCTTCAATTTATCCCCCAACTGGTCAAAGAAGGGGCATTGAGTGAAGATGATATTAACAATGCATGTCGACACGTGTTGTCGCTTAAATATGATATGGGATTGTTTCGTCACCCTCATCGTAATTTAGATCCAAACTTAGACATTGAAACGATGTTTGCTGATAATCGATTACATCGAAAAGAAGCCAGAGAAGTGGCACGACGCAGTATTGTGTTATTAAAAAATGATAATAAGGTTTTACCTTTATCTAAAGATCAAAAAATTGCGGTTATTGGTCCACTAGCAGACTCCAAACGCGATATATTAGGGAGTTGGTCGGGTGCAGGTCGAGCTAATTTAGCCGTGACTCCCTTGGAAGGCATTAATCACGCAATAAACAACCCCAAAAATGTCAGTTATGCATTGGGTGCTAATCTTTCGGATGATCCCGCACTATTTAAATTCTTAAATCTTTACGAAGTTACGGCAAAATTTGATGACAGACCTGTTGAAAAGATGATTAGTGAAGCGGTCGAATTAGCGAAAAATGCAGATGTTGTTGTCGCTTTCGTTGGTGAAGCGCAAGGAATGGCACATGAGTCGTCAAGTCGAACAGATATTTCCCTTCCTGAAAGTCAAAAAAGATTACTTCGAGCACTTAAAGCAACCGGTAAACCCCTTGTTATTGCTTTAATGAATGGTCGCCCGTTAACATTAGTCGATGAATTTCAACAAGCCGATGCGATGCTTGAAACATGGTTTTTAGGTACAGAAGGCGGTAATGCCATTGCTGATGTATTGTTTGGCGATTATAATCCGTCTGGAAAATTACCTATGTCATTTCCACGTAATGTTGGACAGATACCTGTCTATTACAGCCATTTAAACACAGGTCGCCCACACGGAACGGAGAATATGGGGAAATACACGACATCTTATTTGGACAGTCCTAATGAACCTTTGTTCTCTTTTGGCTATGGACTAAGTTATACTGATTTCAACATCACTTTTTCTCTTTCAGCGACAGAAATGCAACAAAATGGTCAAATTATTGTGACAGCAATAGTTGAAAATACAGGAAACAGGGAAGGTACTCAAACCGTTCAACTTTACTTACAAGATGTGACTGCTTCGGTAAGTAGACCCGTTAAAGAACTAAAAGGCTTTGAGAGCATTACATTGAAAGCACATGAAAAAGGAGAAGTGCACTTTATTATTAAGCCTGAAATGTTAAAATTTTGGAATGACAAAATGCAATATGTGGCAGAGCCAGGTAAATTTAATGTGTTTATTGGCTCGGATTCAACTACACAAAACAAACAAACTTTTACTTTATTGAATAACTAAACTTTTTTATCCCATTAACCTTCGTTAGTGGGATAGGCTTAATAGATTTAAATTATGCTTGAATTCGATCTAATTTTACAACTTTTACAACAGATGTGTGTTTATTTGGTTATTGCCTATTTACTAAGTAAAACCCCAATTGTTATTCCGCTCATGCAAGTCACAGTGCATTTACCGCATAAATTAGTTTGCTATTTTATCTTCTCACTGTTTTGTATTATGGGGAGCTATTTTGGACTTCACATTGAAGATACTATTGCAAATACCCGTGCTATCGGGGCGATCTTAGGTGGTCTTCTTGGTGGTCCTATGGTTGGTTTTTTAGTCGGTGTGACAGGGGGGATTCACCGCTATACATTGGGGGGAATAACGGCTGAAAGTTGTATGTTATCGACTATATTAATTGGGCTAATCAGTGGATTATTGCATTACGCGTTAATGAAAAAAGGTCGGGTTGATCTTATCTATAATCCTTTGTTAGTCGGCGTGCTGGGTTTATTGGTCGAATCGCTTGAAATGATTTTAGTATTATTAATCTCACGCCCTTTTGATACTGTTTTACATGCGGTAAAAAGTATTGCAGCGCCCATGATTATCGCCAATAGTATTGGTTCAGCGATGTTTATGCGAATTTTATTGGATCGACGAGCTATTTTCGAACGCTATACCTCGGCTTTTTCGGCAAAAGCATTACAAATTGCAGTGAGCACTGAGGGGCTGTTACGTGATGGTTTCAATCAAGAAAATAGTACAAAAGTGGCAGAAATTATTTATCAAGAGTTGGATATTGGTGCGGTTTCCATTACTGACAGAGAAAAAATCTTGGCTTTTATTGGAATTGGAGATGATCACCATTTACCGGGTACACTGATCACGTCAAATAGTACTTTAGAAGCTATTGAAAAAAATGAAGTACAATATCTGGATGGCGCACATTTACCGTATCAATGTTCAATTAATAAAAATTGCCGTCTTGGATCAACGCTGGTAATTCCACTGCGAGGTGAAAATAATACTGTCGTTGGTACGATTAAATTATATGAGGCAAAAAATACTTTATTTAGTTCAATCAATCGAACATTAGGGGAAGGGATAGCCAGTTTATTATCGGCACAAATCCTAGCGGGTCAAAATGAGCATTACAAACAATTATTGTCTAAAACCGAAATTAAGTTATTACACGCTCAAGTTAATCCACATTTCTTATTTAATGCCTTAAATACGCTAGTCGCGGTTATTCGGCGTGATAAAGTGCAAGCATCTGAGCTGGTGCAAAATCTATCGACATTTTTTCGAAAAAATCTAAAAAGAACGGACGAAATAGTTACGCTCAAAGATGAAATAGAGCATGTTAATGCTTATTTACAAATTGAAAAAATGCGTTTTATGGATCAACTCACGCTTGATATTCATATTCCAGCAGATTTAGAAAATGCTCGTCTTCCTGCATTTTCATTGCAACCAATCGTTGAAAATGCCATAAAACATGGTACTTCCCAATTGATTGGTGAAGGAAAAGTGAGTATAAATGCTTATACAAAAGATTTAACATTGTATTTAGAAGTCATCGATAATGCGGGTAATTATCGAGAAAATAAAAAAGATATGAAAGGATTAGGACTAAATTTAGTCGATAAAAGAATTCATATTCGTTATGGTGAAAGATATGGTTTAGCGATTTTCTGTCAACCTGACGAATATACGAAAGTGATATTATCACTACCATTGCAAGAGGATGTAATTAGTTAATGTTAAATGTTATTATTGTGGATGATGAACTCCCTGCACGTGAAAATTTACGTTGTTTGCTCGAAAAAGATCCCGATGTTGCTATTATTGCTGAGTGTCATAATGCAATGGAAGCAATCAGTAAAATACACCGCCTACAACCTGACGTGGTATTTTTAGATATACATATGCCCAAAATAAATGGGTTTGAAATGTTATCGATGCTTGATCCCCAGACGATGCCTAGCATTGTCTTTTTAACTGCATACAGTGAATTTGCCGTTAAAGCTTTTGAAGAACAAGCCTTTGATTATTTACTTAAACCGGTAGAACAAGACCGTCTCAATAAAACACTATGCCGTTTACATCAATATCAATTACCTAATAATGTAAAGCATTTAGATATGGTTAATCAAAATTTAGATTATATCCCTTGTGTTGGTCATAACCGTATCTATTTATTAAATTTAGATGATGTATTTTATATCGCTTCCAAAATAAGTGGTATCTATGTATTTAATCAAAACAATGATGAATATTTTACTGAGTTAACTTTAAAGACATTAGAAGATAAAACCCCTCTTATTCGATGTCACAGACAATACTTAGTTAATTTAAAAAAACTTAAAGAGATTCGCTTTAATGAATCAACGGGCGTAAGTATTATTTTAAATAACGATATTTCAGTCCCTGTTAGTCGTCGATATCTAAAATCACTCAAAGAAATGTTAGGATTATGATTTCAATTATCGATTTATGTAAATTTTATTAAACCGCTCATTGACTGATTTTAACCACTCATTGTTGCCATTCAACCTATGGCTTAAATAGCGATACCATTCTTATCAACAAAAATTTACTATAAGCTTGATATATAAGTCACAAAGGTATACTCAAAACCATAAAATAGGTAAGGAATAGTGGAAGATAGTAAAAAAATTGTTTTTTATTTATCCAAACACCAAGCCAAGTAGCATTTTAATGGTGTTAAGTATCGTTTTTATAATCTTAAAACCCAAAAAGAGAATCATTATGAATAATAAAATATTAAAGCATATTCCTTGGGTCATTCTTGCTTTTGTTGGTGCATGCTGTCTAGCAGTTGTTGCATTACGGCGAGGTGAACACATCAGTGCATTATGGATTGTTGCTGCTGCTGTATCTGTATATTTAGTTGCTTATCGATATTATAGCCTTTATATCGCTAATAAGGTTATGCGATTAGATCCTACTCGAGCAACGCCTGCTGTCATTAATAACGACGGACTAAATTATGTTCCAACCAATAAATATGTTTTATTTGGTCACCATTTTGCTGCTATAGCTGGTGCAGGTCCACTAGTTGGTCCCGTTCTTGCTGCACAAGTTGGTTATTTGCCCGGTACACTTTGGCTACTTGCTGGTGTTGTTTTTGCTGGCGCCGTACAAGATTTTATGGTGCTTTTCCTTTCATCTCGCCGTAATGGTTCTTCACTGGGTGAAATGATTAAAAGCGAGATGGGGCCAATTCCAGGTGCTATCGCCTTATTTGGTTGCTTTTTGATTATGCTTATCATTTTAGCGGTTTTAGCGTTAATTGTTGTGAAAGCATTAGCAGAAAGTCCTTGGGGTGTTTTCACGGTGTGTTCAACCGTACCCATTGCGCTGTTTATGGGTATCTATATGCGATTTTTAAGACCCGGTCGAGTTCTTGAAATCTCAGTCATTGGTATCGTTTTACTTATATTATCCATTTGGTTTGGGGGCGTTATTGCTCACGATCCTTACTGGGGACCAGCGTTAACATTTAAAGACACAACGATCACTTATGTGCTAGTCGGTTATGCCTTTATCTCTGCGATGTTACCTGTATGGTTAATATTGGCACCACGTGATTATTTAGCGACGTTTCTGAAAATTGGCGTCATTGTTGGTTTAGCAATAGGAATAGTCATATTAAATCCTGATTTAAAAATGCCAGATGTAACACAATATGTTGATGGGACGGGCCCTGTTTGGAAGGGATCATTATTTCCATTCTTATTTATTACGATAGCTTGTGGTGCGGTTTCTGGATTCCATGCGCTTATTTCTTCTGGTACCACGCCTAAATTATTAGCTAACGAAAAAGACGCACGCTTTATCGGATATGGTGCAATGTTAATGGAGTCATTTGTCGCCATAATGGCGTTAGTAGCAGCTTCAATTATTGAGCCTGGTCTCTATTTTGCGATGAATACTCCGCCAGCAGGATTAGGGATTACAATGCCTGATTTGCATAAATTGGGGACTGATGATGCACCAATGATAATGGCGCAATTAAAAGATGTCACCGTTCATGCAGCTGCGACAGTGAGTTCATGGGGCTTTGTGATCTCTCCTGAACAAATCCTACAAACCGCCAAAGACATAGGTGAACCGTCCGTCTTGAATCGTGCAGGTGGTGCACCAACGCTAGCGGTAGGGATTGCTTATGTATTCAACCAAATATTACCAGGAGCGAATATGGGCTTTTGGTATCATTTCGGTATTTTGTTTGAAGCCCTATTTATTTTAACGGCGCTTGATGCAGGAACACGTTCAGGTCGATTTATGTTACAAGATTTATTAGGTAATTTTGTACCGTTCTTGAAAAAAACAGACTCACTTATCGCCGGCTTTATTGGTACGCTGGGGTGTGTAGGATTATGGGGATATCTCCTCTATCAAGGCGTTGTTGACCCATTAGGTGGTGTGAAGAGTTTATGGCCACTATTCGGTATATCTAATCAAATGTTAGCTGCTGTCGCGCTGATTTTAGCAACAGTCGTATTGATTAAAATGAAACGTGCGCAATACATTTGGGTCACGATCATTCCGGCAATTTGGTTGTTAATCTGTACAACATGGGCATTAGGTCTAAAATTATTCAGTGATAATCCGCAATTAGAAGGCTTCTTCTATTTAGCTAATGAATATAAACGTCAAATTGCTGAAGGTAGTAAAGAGTTAACTGCTCAACAAATTGATAATATGCATCATATTATTATCAATAATTATACCAATGCAGGATTAAGTATTTTATTCTTACTTGTGGTATATACGATTATTTTCTTTGGTATTAAAACCGCGCTTAAAGTTCGCAACAATAAACAAAGAACAGATAAAGAAACCGCTTATGTTCCTATACCAGAAGGTGGTGTTAAAACTTCTATGTCACATTAAGTGGTCTGGAGCGAGATGTCATAGTGATATTACCTCTCGATAGTAAACTCCAATTATTTTAGTTAAAGCTCAACAATGAGACATTGTTGGGCTTTTCTATTTTTGCAATGAAAAAATGCTTACAATATTCTAAATAAAACTTGTTAAATTAAGAAATTTAGCGTTGTCGGCATAACTCTCTATATGTCATTACCAGTGTGATAGCATATCGCATGGATAAGTCAAAGGAAGGTGAACAATTTATCGTCACTGTTATGACAAATATTTGCGGTTTATTAACTAAAAAAATTAGCCAATAATGATTATTGGCTAATAGGATAAATGAATGTTAAGATTAATAGTATCGAATCAATGATACTGCTTTGTTACACAATAAAGAATGCATAAATTTTGGTGCATTTTGGGTATCATCTTTCCATATATAAATCTTATTTTCTTTACAAATTTCAATCATCTTCTCAATGTTATTTTTCTGATATTTGTTTTTCAAATATGATATGAAAACATTTTAAATGATAGGTTCAACACTTAAAATTATTCCATCGACAGAAGTAACAATAACGGATTGACCTACTGGTAAATCTTGATTACATCTAGCTGACCATGTGCCATCTTTAATTTTAACTCGACCAGTACCATTAATAATTGCATCAGTGACAACGGTTTTAATACCAATTAAGTCTTGTTGAGGTTGATTAATTTGGTTTTTACTTGAACGATGTTTTCCTTTGCTTTTAAGCCAGACATACCAGAGATAAACAGAAACGACCGTAAAAATTGAAAATAAGAACCATAAAGTTGGCCAAGATAATGGAATTACCCAAGCTATTATTCCCACACAAATGGCTGAAATTCCACACCAAAGTGCATATCCACCTATACCCAATAATTCGGCAATCAGAAAAATAACGCCTAAGGCAATGAAAATCCATTGAGGAGAGTTATAAATAACTGTAAAAAAATCAGCCATTATTTTTACCTTTCATTTTATAAAAATTAAAATAATGCCTCTGCTTTAGCACTGTATAAATTCGCTAAATTAGAGGCATAATTATCGAAAAATTATTATGAATTAGTTTTTGATTCTTTAATTAATTCTGCAATACCGCCAATACTACCCATTAGATTTGAAGCATCCAACGGCATCATTATCACTTTGCTATTTTTAGCAGAACCAATTTCTTGAAGTGCTTCGGTATATTTTTGCGCAACAAAATAATTAATTGCATTGATATTACCGGCGGCAATAGCTTCAGAAACCATTTGAGTTGCTTTTGCTTCGGCTTCAGCAGCACGTTCACGCGCTTCAGCTTGTAAGAATGCGGCTTGTTTTTCACCCTCAGCTTTAAGAATTTCAGATTGTTTTTCACCTTCTGAACGTAAAATTGCTGCTTGGCGAATACCTTCTGCTTCAAGAATTTCAGCACGCTTATTACGTTCTGCTTTCATTTGAGCATTCATAGCTGCAATTAATTCAGCAGGTGGACGAACGTCACGAATTTCAATACGGGTAATTTTAATACCCCAAGGGCTAGTTGCATCATCGACAATACCCAATAATTTTGAGTTAATATGATCACGTTGTGATAACATTTCATCAAGTTCCATACTACCCAGTACAGTACGTATATTGGTCATCATTAAGTTAATCACAGCACGCTCTAATTGATTAACTTGATAAGCGGCTCTTGCTGCATCTTGTACTTGGATAAAACAAACCGCATCAATTTGCACATTCGCATTATCTTTTGAAATTACTTCTTGTGATGGAATATCAAGCACTTGTTCCATCATATTAATTTTTCGTCCCACACCATCCATAAATGGAATAATGATATTTAATCCGGGTTCAAGAGTATGGGTATATTTACCAAAGCGCTCTATAGTATATTGAAAACCTTGCGGAACAATAGTAATGGCTTTTAATACAGTAATTAAAGCAAGTATAACGATAACGCCAATAACGATGTAAAAAGTAGGCATAGACAACATTTCCTTAGTAATTAGAATTCGGGGCTATTTTAATGATAAATTTCTAATTTGACTAGTTATTATTAACTTATTTATATTAAAACGGTTATCGATACTTTACTTAAATTTAATTGTTGACAACACACTAATGAACTAGTTTAATAGTACAAAATATATTAAACAGATAATGATGATGACATTACAGTACTTATACCTAGTTATTTATTCATTCATAGGCTTTGGTCGGTGGCACATTAGCTATTTCGGGTGATGTGATTATCTGTTTTTTTCATAAACCCGCTTAAAGCGGGTTTTTTAGTTTTGAATTAATGATAAAAAAATTAAATAAAAATTTGATAATAGTGAGTCGACAATGAATAAGCCAACTTTAACCCAGCTAACTAAAACTATTTGTTATCATCAAGATCCGACGTTAGTATTTAACCAATTATGTGAAAATCGTCCTGCAACGTTATTGCTCGAATCGGCTGAAATTGATAATAAGCAAGGTATTAAAAGTGTCATGATTGTTGATAGTGCATTACGTATCTCGGCAATAAACACGCAAGTGACTTTTGAAGCCTTGACCACTAATGGTGAAAAGTTGTTACCTTTATTGCACCATGCTTTTGACGAAAAGGTCATTAAAATATTCGATCATTCCCAAAAATTAACCTTGAGTTTTCCAACGATTGATAGCCTGCAAGATGAGGATTCTCGTTTAAAGTCGCTATCGATTTTCGATGCGTTAAGAACTTTACTTAAAATAGTAAATATCCCTGAACAAAGTAGCTCGGATGTCATATTTGTTGGTGGGTTATTTTGTTATGACTTGGTGGCAGGATTTGAAAACTTACCTATTTTACCAACAGAACAACGTTGCCAAGATTTTTGTTTCTATTTAGCGGAAACTCTATTAGAAATTAATCATCAAGATCATGTATCAATTTTGAAGGCTACCGCTTTTACGTCAGATCAGATTGAAATATCTCGCTTAACTCATCGTTTAGCTGAATTAGATGTGAGATTAAGCAAGCCGATGAAACCAATTCAAACTCAATCACTGGCAAGCATTGATGTTACGTGTAATAAAAGTGATGACGATTTCAACACGGTTGTAAAAAAAATGCAAGATGCTATCCAACAAGGCGAAATTTTTCAGGCAGTGCCTTCCAGACGTTTTACGTTACCTTGTCCAGCCCCATTATCGGCTTATCAAGTGCTAAAAAATAACAATCCAAGTCCATATATGTTTTATATGCAAGATCGTGATTTTGTCTTGTTTGGGGCATCACCTGAAAGCGCGCTTAAATATACTAAAGCGACAAATCAAGTTGAAATCTACCCGATTGCTGGTACTCGCCCTCGAGGATTAACGGCGAATGGTGAAATTGATTATGATTTAGACAGTCGATTAGAACTTGATATGCGTACCGATAAGAAAGAGTTAGCAGAACATTTAATGTTAGTTGACTTAGCCCGTAATGATTTAGCGCGTATATGTCAACCCGGTACTCGCTATACTAAAGAATTATTAAAAGTTGATCGTTACTCTTTTGTTATGCATTTGGTATCAAGAGTGGTGGGACAATTAAGACATGATTTGGATGCCTTACATGCTTATCAAGCAACAATGAATATGGGAACGTTAACGGGAGCGCCGAAAGTTCGAGCCATGCAATTAATTGCTGAATCGGAAAAAATTAAACGAGGTAGTTACGGTGGAGCGGTTGGATATTTTACCGCCAATGGCGATTTGGATACTTGCATAGTCATTCGTAGTGCCTACGTGGAAGCAGGAATTGCAACCGTTCAAGCAGGTGGGGGGGTAGTGTTAGATTCAGAACCACAATTTGAGTCTGATGAGTCACGTAATAAAGCTCGTGCCGTTGTTCGTGCGATTATGGCAGCACATCATGTAGAAGGTGTATTTTAATGGCTAATATTTTATTTATTGATAATGTTGATTCCTTTACTTATAACTTAGTCGATCAACTGCGTAATAGCAAACATTGTGTCACTGTTTATCGTAATACGATTCCAGCCGACGTCATTATTGAAAAATTATCTCAAATGCAAAATCCTATTTTAATGCTATCACCAGGTCCCGGTACGCCAAGCGAAGCAGGATGCATGCCAGAACTACTTAAGCGTCTGAAAGGAAAATTGCCAATAATTGGTATCTGTCTTGGTCATCAAGCAATTGTCGAGTCCTATGGGGGAAGTATTGTACCAGCAGGTGATATCTTACATGGTAAAGCATCGCTTATTGAACACGATGAACAAGCTATGTTTAAAGGGTTATCCAACCCACTACCTGTTGCTCGATACCATTCATTAAAAGGCGAAAATATTCCAAATACACTCACCATTAATGCACTTTGTAATAATATTGTAATGGCGGTGCGCAATGATCATGATCGGGTTTATGGCTTTCAATTTCACCCCGAATCAATTTTAACGATTCAAGGTGTAAAATTGTTAGAACAAACGATTGAGTGGGCACTCAATCCACCACAATCAGAGTCACAATCGAAACCTGAGGCCATTATTGATAAACAAGAATACAACATTCAACCTATTATTAATAAATTGTATTTAGGACAAACATTAACCCAAAATGAGAGTAAAATTTTATTTAATCTTATTATTCAAGGCAAAATTGAACCAACCGTTTTAGCAACTGCGGTGATTAGCATGAAAGTAAGGGGTGAAAAACCTGATGAAATTGCTGGCGCTGCTCAAGCCTTGCTGGAAAATGCGGATAGTTTTGATATTCCCGATTATGACTTTACCGATATTGTGGGAACCGGTGGCGATGGCACCAATAGTATTAATATCTCCACAGCAAGCGCTTTTGTTGCAGCAGCATTAGGCTATAAAGTGGCTAAGCATGGTAATCGTGGTGTATCAAGTAAATCGGGATCGTCCGATGTATTATCCGCTTTAGGGATAAAGTTAAATATGCCTGCGGAAGCATCTCGTAAAGCATTAGATGAATTGGGGGTCTGTTTTTTATTTGCTCAACAATATCATTCAGGCTTTCGTCATGCTGCGCCCGTACGTCAGCAATTAAAAACAAGGACTATTTTCAATGTGCTTGGGCCGTTGATAAATCCGTCCAGACCAAAACGTATTTTATTAGGAGTTTATCATCCCGATTTAATCAAACCAATTGCTGAAACGCTAAAAATGCTCGGTTATACTCATGCTTATGTCGTTCATGGCTCTGGAATGGATGAAGTTGCTATTCATGGTGAAACCCAAGTGGCTGAAGTTCGAAATGGCGAAATTCGCTATTTTACTTTGATGCCACAAGATTTTGGGCTAAAACAGTATACCTTAAAAGACATTGAAGGCGGCACACCAGAAATGAATCGTGATATGTTAATTGCCATTTTACAAGGGCATGGTAAACCGGCGCATGAAGCAGCCATTGCTGCTAATGTCGCCATGTTAATGAGCCTGTTTGGTCAGTCAGATTTAAAACAAAATGCGCAGCAAGCAATTGATATGATGCATAGTGGCAAAGCCTATACGCTGTTACAACAATTAGCAGCAAGGTAAAATGGAGAGTAACATGGTTGTAAATACATTAACCGAAAATGTTGAAATGGCGACTGTTTTAAAACAGATCATTGATGATAAAAAGCAATGGCTAATCGAACAAAAAAAACAAAAACCACTAGACACATTTCAATCAGAAATTAAACCAAGTGATCGTGATTTTTATCAAGCCTTAAATCAGCCTAAAACGGTGTTTATTTTAGAGTGTAAAAAAGCGTCGCCTTCAAAAGGCTTAATTCGTAACGATTTTGATCCAGCGAGTATTGCTAAAGTCTATAAAGATTATGCTTCGGCTATTTCTGTACTGACTGATGAAAAATACTTTCAAGGTCGTTTTGAATTTTTGCCAATTGTTCGCAACGAAGTGACACAACCCGTTCTATGTAAAGATTTTATTATTGACGAATACCAAATCTATTTAGCGCGTTATTATCAAGCAGATGCTATTTTATTAATGCTATCTGTTGTTACCGATGATGAATATCGTCATTTAAGTCAGATTGCTCATCAACTTAATATGGGTGTACTAACTGAAGCGAGTACTGAAAAAGAAGTCGAACGAGCCATTGAACTTGGTGCTAAAGTCATCGGTATAAATAATCGTAATTTACGTGATTTAAGTGTCGATTTAAATCGGGTCAAGAATTTGTCTAAAACAATTCCGACGGATCGCATCATTATCAGTGAATCAGGTATATACACCCATAATCAGGTGAAAGAACTCAGTCAATTTGCTAATGGTTTTTTAATTGGCAGTGCATTAATGTCGGAATCTAACTTAGCGATAGCGATTCGAAAAGTTATGCTAGGTGAAAATAAAGTATGTGGTTTGACGCGAACAGAAGATGCTGTTGCGGCTTATCAAGCTGGCGCTGTTTATGGTGGATTAATTTTTGTCCCCCAATCACCACGCTATATTTCACCCATTAAAGCGCGTTCGCTTATGTCAGTGGCTCCACTTAATTGGGTTGGTGTGTTTAAAAATGAAGACATCGAGCAAGTAAGTCAAATTGCCAAACAATTATCACTTTATGCCGTTCAATTACATGGCGATGAAAACGAAGAGTATTTACAAACCTTACGTCAACAGCTGCCTCAATCCTGTCAAATCTGGAAAGCGCTAAGTATTAGCGATGTCATCCCAGAACATCATCATCCGCTAATTAGTCGCTATATCTTTGATCATGGAGCAGGGGGAACAGGACAACGTTTTGATTGGTCATTACTAAATGGACTGGATTTAAATAATGTGATTTTAGCGGGTGGTATAAATTCACAAAATGTCAAATCTGCATTAGCCACTAAAGTTATTGGCGTTGATATTAATTCCGGTGTGGAAATGTCTGCTGGAATTAAAGATAAACAGAAAATTAAAGCCGTATTTGAACAAATTTAATTAATTTTAAAAAGGAATGGTTATGTCTAAATTAAATCCTTATTTTGGTGAATTTGGCGGGCAATATGTCCCTCAAATATTGATGCCTGTACTTGAACAACTTGAGGATGCTTTTATCTCTGCGATCAACGATCCCAGCTTCCAAAAAGAGTTTAACGATTTGTTAGTTAACTATGCAGGTCGACCTACAGCACTCACATTATGTAAAAATTTAACGGCGGGTACGAAAACCAAACTCTATTTAAAACGAGAAGATCTTGTGCATGGTGGGGCACACAAAACAAATCAAGTATTAGGGCAAGCTTTACTAGCCAAAAGAATGGGAAAAACGGAAATAATCGCCGAAACCGGTGCAGGGCAACATGGCGTTGCGTCGGCTTTAGCGTGCGCACTATTAGGTCTAAAATGCCGCATTTATATGGGGGCAAAAGATGTTAAGCGCCAAGCACCCAATGTTTTTAGAATGCGTTTAATGGGCGCAACAGTCATTCCTGTTGAAACAGGTTCTGCAACATTGAAAGATGCTTGTAACGAAGCATTACGAGACTGGTCAGGTAGTTATGAAAAAGCACATTATATGTTAGGCACAGCTGCCGGACCGCATCCGTTTCCGACCATTGTCCGAGAGTTTCAACAAATGATCAGCCGTGAAGCAAAACAGCAAATTTTAGAAAAAGAAGGTCGCTTGCCTGATGCTGTCATTGCTTGTGTTGGAGGGGGGTCAAACGCTATTGGAATGTTTGCCAATTTTATTGAAGATAAATCGGTCAGATTAATTGGTGTTGAACCGGGAGGTCATGGTATTGATAGTGGCGAGCATGGCGCATCATTAAAACATGGTAAACTAGGCATTTATTTTGGGATGAAATCGCCAATGATGCAAACCGATGAAGGACAAATTGAAGAATCTTATTCGATATCTGCGGGTTTGGATTTTCCGTCGGTAGGACCTCAACATGCATATTTAGACAGTATTGGACGGGCTGATTATGTATCGATTACTGATGACGAAGCATTAGCGGCCTTTAAAGCTCTATCACGTAGCGAAGGCATAATCCCCGCATTAGAGTCATCGCATGCCTTAGCGTACGCTATTAAGATGATCAAAGAAAATCCAAACAAAGAACAGTTATTAATTGTCAATTTATCTGGTCGTGGGGATAAAGATATCTTTACTGTTTATGATATTTTAAAAGCAAAAGGAGAAGTTGAATGAGCCGCTATCAAAAACTATTTGATAAGTTAAAGCAAGAAAAACGAGGTGCATTTGTTCCTTTTGTTCCCGTTGGTGATCCCAATCCAAAGCTCTCATTACAAATAATTCAAACATTAATTGATGCGGGTGCTGATGCATTGGAACTAGGCATTCCATTTTCGGATCCCATGGCGGATGGTCCCACCATTCAAAACGCCAATATTCGGGCATTTCAAGGTGGTATCACCGTAGATAAATGCTTCGATATTTTAGCCAACATCAGAAATCATAATGCCAATATCCCTATTGGATTACTCATCTATGCTAACTTAGTATTTAAAAATGGTATTGATAACTTCTATGCCAAGTGCGCTAAAGCAGGGATAGATTCTGTATTGATTGCAGATTTACCTGTTGAGTATGCGCAAGAGTTTATAGGCTCAGCTGAAAAAAATGGTATTGCCCCTATATTTATTTGTCCACCTAATGCCGATGATGAAGTGATTAAAAATATTGCTAAATATGGTAAAGGGTATACTTATTTGGTGTCTCGCGCTGGTGTTACAGGAACTGAAAATCGTGCCAATAAACCCCTTACCCATTTATTGAAAAAACTCATTGAATTTAATGCACCTCCTGCTATTCAAGGATTTGGTATATCTGATCCTAACCAAGTAAGTGAAGCAATTAAATCGGGAGCAGCGGGAGCAATTGCTGGTTCTGCGACAGTCAAAATTATTGAGCAACATTTGGATAACCCTCAAAAAATGTTGCATGAATTAGCCATTTTTGTCAATAAAATGAAAAATGCAACTATAAAATAGCCTCCAAAAATCGTTATTTAATATTAATCACAAAAACACGTTTTTCCGCTGAAAAATCAGCGGAAATCCTTATGATTTCATTAGAAAATATTATAATGTAATTTAATGTGAGTAATTAAAAAAATAAGACAAAATGACTATCTGAAATATTTCAATAACTTCAAGTAAAACTGTTAAAAAAGCGTGATTTTCAGTTGCATTTTTTTCAAAATATAGTATACTCATCAACCATCTATCGCGGGGTGGAGCAGCTTGGTAGCTCGTCGGGCTCATAACCCGAAGGTCGTTGGTTCAAATCCAGCCCCCGCAACCACTTAACTTTTCATCCATAACCATTTATCCTGTTATTATTGCATGAAAGTTCGAAACAAGTGGCTTCATTATAGTTAGTTTTAAATGTAAGCCTCGCATGTCGAGGTTTTTTTACGTTTCGATTTAAGCGTAAGTTTTTAAGGAATGTTGGGCTTCATGCCCTTTTTTATTTTCTGCAGTGGAGGTTTGTTTGGCTAATATAGAGCAACAATTGACCGATATCATTCAAGAGCCTGTTAATGCGCTTGGTTTTGAATTAGTCGGTATTGAATATATCCGTGGCCGTTACCCAGTGTTACGAGTTTATATTGATAGTGAAGAGGGTATTTCTGTTGATGATTGTGCTGATGTTAGCCGACAAATTAGTGCGGTACTTGATGTCGAAGATCCTATCAAAGATGCCTACAATCTTGAAGTCTCATCACCAGGTATGGACAGACCATTATTCACGCTTGAGCATTATAAACGTTTTATTGGTGAAGAAATTACGATGAGTTTACGTATCCCTGTTGCTAATCGTCGTAAATGGAAAGGACATATTAAATCCATTGATAATGAGATGATTACATTAACAGTTGATAATAATGATGAGGTATTTGCTTTTAGTAATATACAAAAAGCAAACATTGTACCTAATTTTAACCTTAAATAGAGTACGGGTGTAAAGGATGAATAAAGAAATTTTAGCTGTTGTTGAAGCGGTATCAAATGAAAAAGCACTTACGCGAGATAAAATTTTTGAGGCGTTAGAAACCGCATTAGCGACGGCAACCAAAAAGAAACATACAGTTGATATTGATGTTGTCGTTAAGATTGATCACAAAACGGGTGATTATGACACATTCCGTCGTTGGCTTGTTGTGAACGAAGTTACTCAACCGACGAAAGAAATGACTTTAGAAGCTGCGCAATACGAAGATCCTTCAGTAAAAATTGGTGATTACGTTCAAGAGCAGATAGAATCGGTTGCCTTCGACCGTATTACTACGCAAACAGCCAAACAAGTGATTGTGCAAAAAGTTCGTGAAGCTGAACGTGCGATGGTTATCGACATGTTTAGAAATCGAATCGGCGATATCGTAACAGGTATTGTTAAAAAGACTAATCGTGATAGCGTTATCCTTGACTTAGGAAATAATGCTGATGCGATGATGTCCCGCCATGATATGTTACCACGAGAAAACTTTCGTATAGGCGATAGGGTTCGCGGGATCTTATATTTAGTTGAACAAGATAATAAACCGGCACAACTTTGTATCAGTCGTTCAAATCCACAAATGATGGAAGAGTTATTCCGCATTGAAGTACCAGAAATTGGTGAAGAAATGATTGATATTAAAGGTGTTGCTCGTGATCCAGGCTCACGCGCTAAAATCGCAGTAAGCAGTAATGATCGTCGTATCGATCCTGTTGGTGCTTGTGTTGGGATGCGTGGTGCGCGTGTTCAGGCTGTATCCAATGAATTTGGTGGTGAGCGTATTGATATCGTTTTATGGGATGATAATCCGGCACAATTTGTAATTAATGCTATGGCGCCTGCCGATGTAGTTTCTATTGTTGTTGATGAAGATAAACATACAATGGATGTTGCTGTCAATGCCGACACTTTACCACAGGCAATTGGTCGTAACGGTCAAAATATTCGTTTAGCTTCGCAGCTGACCGGCTGGACATTAAATGTCATGAGTACCGAAGATTTGCAAGAAAAGCATCATGCAGAATCATTTGCAGCAATTAATAATCTGATTAAACATCTGGACATTGATGAAGAGTTAGCAAAACTTTTAGTAGAAGAAGGATTTACTTCACTGGAAGAACTTGCTTACGTTCCTGTTGATGAATTGCTTGAAATTGAAGAACTTGATGAAGAACTCGTTGAAGCATTAAGAAACCGAGCTAAAGATGCATTAACCACAATAGCATTAGCGAATAGTGGTGATAAACGACCTGCGCAAGATTTATTAGATTTGCCAGGTATGACACAAGAATTAGCCTATCAATTAGCCCAACATGATGTAATCACCTTGGAAGACTTAGCTGAACAAGGTACAGATGATCTAGTCGGGATTGAAGGTTTAACAAGTAATCAAGCTGGCGACTTTATTATGGCTGCTCGTAATATTTGTTGGTTTGCAAATGAATAATTGAGGGATAGTAATACATGACCAAAGTATCAATCGAAACACTGGCTCAAGAGATAAATACTCCAGTGCAAACACTTTTGCAACAGTTTGCTGATGCAGGTATTAAAAAAACTGCAACAGATACTGTTACACAAAAGGAAAAAGAAGCTTTGCTTGCGCATCTAAATCCTCAGCAAGGCCCAACAAAATTAACGTTACAACGTAAAACACATTCTACCTTGAATGTATCGAGTGGCGGTGGCAAAAGCAAAGAAATTAAAATAGAAGTACGCAAAAAACGTACAATTGTTAAGCAAGATCCTGCTGAACTTGAAAAAGCACGACTTGAAGCTGAACGCAAAGCCAAACAGGAAGCTGAATTAAAAGCACGTAAAGAAGCTGAAGCGCAAGCACAATTAGCTGCTCAAGAAGCCAAAAAACGTGAAGAGGCCGAAGCTGAAAAACGTGCACAAGAAGCAAAAGCGAAAGAAGCTGAAAAAGCAGCAGAACAACCAGTGACACCTAAGGTAAAAAAAGCACAAGAAGAAAAAGCGCGTCTTGAAGCCGAAGCTAACGAAATTAAACGTAAAGCTGAAGAAGAAAATCGTCGCAAACTAGAAGCCGAAGCTAAACGCATGGCTGAAGAAGCGCGAAAATTAGCAGAACAATATAGTGATGCTGATGATAATGACAATGACAACAATGGTGATGAAGAAGATTATCATGTTACTACGTCTAAATTTGCACGCGCAGCAGAAGACGATACCGACCGTGAAGTTGAAAGCGCACGTGGTCGAGGTCGTAATGCAAAACAGACCAAACAGAAAAAAGGCAGCAAATTATCTGAAGGTAAAGCAGAACGTGAAGAAGCACGTGCTGTTACTCGTGGTAATAATAAAAAGAAAGGTAAAAGTACCTTACAACAAAGTTTTAATAAACCTGTACAAGCGGTTAACCGAGATGTAGTTATTGGTGAAACGATTACCGTTGCTGAACTCGCTAACAAAATGGCAGTAAAAGGTTCAGAAGTTATCAAAACGATGATGAAAATGGGAGCAATGGCAACCATTAATCAGGTTATCGATCAGGAAACAGCTCAGCTAGTTGCTGAAGAAATGGGACACAAAGTCGTTCTTCGTCGTGAAAACGAACTAGAAGAATCTTTAATGAGTGATCGTGATACGGGTGCGGAAAAAGTGTCACGGGCTCCGGTTGTGACCATTATGGGACATGTAGACCATGGTAAAACTTCATTGCTTGACTATATTCGTAAAGCAAAAGTTGCCTCAGGCGAAGCAGGTGGTATTACTCAGCATATCGGTGCTTATCATGTTAAAACAGCAAATGGTGAGATCACTTTCTTAGATACACCGGGACATGCGGCATTTACTTCAATGCGTGCTCGTGGTGCAAGAGCAACTGATATTGTTGTTCTTGTCGTGGCAGCTGATGATGGCGTCATGCCTCAAACTATCGAAGCAATCCAACATGCTAAAGCTGCAAATGTACCTATGGTTGTTGCCGTAAACAAAATCGATAAACCCGAAGCCGATCCAGAACGTGTAAAAGGTGAACTTGCACAATATGGTGTCATGTCAGAAGATTGGGGTGGAGACACACAATTTGTTCATGTATCAGCTAAAGCAGGAACAGGTATAGATCAACTGCTTGAAGCCATTTTGTTACAAGCGGAAGTGCTTGAACTCACAGCTTACGAAACCGGTATGGCTAGTGGTGTGGTTATTGAATCATTCCTTGATAAAGGTCGTGGTTCTGTTGCTACAGTACTTGTTCAATCAGGAACATTACGTAAAGGCGATATCGTTCTATGTGGGTTTGAATATGGTCGTATTCGTGCAATGCGCAACGAATTAGGTAAAGAAGTGACTGAAGCAGGTCCATCAATTCCTGTTGAGATTTTAGGTCTATCGGGCGTACCTTCTGCTGGTGATGAAGCAACAGTTGTACGTGATGAAAAGAAAGCACGTGAAGTGGCATTATATCGTCAAGGAAAATTCCGTGACGTTAAACTTGCTCGACAACAAAAAGCGAAACTCGAAAACATGTTTACTAACATGACTGAAGGTGATGTATCTGAACTTAATATCGTGCTAAAAGCCGACGTTCAAGGTTCGGTTGAAGCGATTTCTGACTCACTACTTAAACTCTCAACCGATGAAGTTAAAGTTAAAATTATTGGTTCGGGTGTTGGTGGAATTACCGAAACGGACGCATCGCTTGCTGCGGCTTCTAATGCCATAATTTTAGGCTTTAACGTACGTGCCGATGCTTCAGCTCGTAAAGTGATTGAAACAGAAAATTTAGACCTTCGCTACTATTCAGTTATTTATGATCTGATTGATGAAGTGAAACAAGCCATGAGTGGTATGCTAGCTCCAGAGTACAAACAAGAAATTATTGGTCTTGCCGAAGTCCGTGATGTGTTTAAATCACCTAAATTTGGTGCAATCGCTGGTTGTATGGTTACTGAAGGTGTGGTTAAACGTCATAATCCAATCCGTGTTTTACGTGATAACGTGGTTATTTATGAAGGCGAACTTGAATCACTTCGTCGCTTTAAAGATGACGTTAATGAAGTTCGTAACGGAATGGAATGTGGTATTGGTGTACGTAACTATAATGATGTTCGTGTTGGGGATTCAATCGAAGTCTTTGAAACTATCGAAATCAAGCGTACAATTTAATAACGATGACATTACCATGTTATAAGCAAGGTTTATGCCTTGCTTATTCATATTTTAAGGAAAATAGATATGGCAAAAGCATTTAATCGCTCTTCTCGTGTTGGACATGAATTGCAAAAAGAGATTGCAATCATACTACAACGCGAAATCAAAGATCCACGTCTAGGCATGGTTACTGTTTCGGGTGTTGATATCTCACGCGACCTTTCCTACGCGAAAGTATTTGTAACTTTTTTAAATGATGATGATCCGCAAGTTATTGAACAAGGTCTAACCGTACTCAATGATGCGAAAGGATATATTCGAACTTTAATAGGCAAAGCAATGCGTTTACGTATTATTCCTGAAATCAAATTCTTTTATGATGAATCATTGGTTAAAGGTATGCAAATGTCTAGTTTAGTCTCTGATGTTATCAAACAGGATAACGAACGTCATAAAGATTAACATAAAAAATGCCATGATTTTAAACTAAATCTAGTGGTTTTATTTTTTAAGATAAAGAAATTAACAATGAATATTAAAAAAATTCGCCGTGAACTTCACGGCGTTTTGTTATTAGACAAGCCGCAAGGCATGACCTCGAATGATGCTTTGCAAAAAGTCAAAAGACTCTTTAACGCTAAAAAAGCAGGGCATACAGGTGCGCTCGACCCTTTAGCGACAGGCATGTTACCCATCTGTTTTGGTGAAGCGACCAAATTTTCTCAATATTTGTTAGATTCTGATAAACGATATCAAGTTATTGCTAAACTAGGTGAACGAACAGATACGTCAGATGCAGACGGTCAAATCATCTGTTCTAAACCTGTCAATATTACTCAATCACAAATTGATGAAGCGTTAACGCATTTTCGTGGGGATATTTTACAAGTGCCAACCATGTTTTCGGCATTAAAGCACCAAGGTAAACCACTTTATGAATATGCTCGGCAAGGCATTGTCATTGAACGAGAAGCAAGACCCATTACCGTTTACGAAAATCAATTTATCCAATTTGATGCCAATACTCATGAATTAACTTTAGAAATACATTGCTCTAAGGGAACGTATATTCGAACGATTATTGATGATTTAGGAGAATTACTAGGTTGTGGTGCACATGTCATTTATTTAAGACGTCTGCAAGTTTCTAATTATCCCATTCAACAAATGGTAACTTTAGATGCACTACACAATTTAGCTGATAAAGATACTTTGTTAATGCCAGTAGATAGCCCAATGAATGCGTACCCAAAGGTCACACTCACTGAACAACAAGGTAAGCATATTTTATTAGGTCGAACGATAGAAATAGATACGGTCATTAACGATGAGATAACTTCACCTCAAGAAACGTTAGTCAGGATTTATCAAGATCAAACATTTATCGGGGCGGGCGTTCAGATAAAAAATAAACTCTCACCAAAACGATTGATATCATCATAGTCATAAAACAGAATCCAACAGAAATAAACGTTCTGCTACTATTAATAATAGCGACGATGTTTAATTATAGACTAGTTAATAAATAGGGATTCTGTTTCGACAAGGTGGTATTGCAATGTTGATGCAGTTTTTTGTTTGAGTATGTCACAAAGTAAACGGGCTGATTTTCTTCCCATTTTAGATAAAGGTTTATAAATTCGGCTAAGCTGGTCTAATTCATTATATTGACGATCTTTTGAATGATTAATATAAGTAATAGCGAAAGGGGTCGTTAGCTGATCCTTGCTTTGATTCACTTGATGCAATATTCCCAGTACCGCAGCAAAAGGGTGTTGAGAATTTTTTTGATCATAATATTGTTCATCCAAATAATTTAAATGAATATTATCCGAGCAAATAATCGCAGTGGGTGGTTTGTTACTTTCAATTAATTTTTTGATAGCCGATCGCCCTTGCTCATAACTAAAGCAATGATGAATTAGGTAATTAGGATCGAACTTAATGTTAGACCTCAGAAGGGCTTGCTGATAACCTTGTAAAAAAAGAGTTGAACTCATTTTATGACTGTCATTGATGATAACTGCAATTTTTTTATGTATTTGATGCACTAAATATTGAGTAATATTATAGGCTATGGTTAAGTGATCGAAATAAACGCAGTTAAAATCAAGCGAAAAATGGTTAACTAAAATAATAGGTGGTAAGGTGGATTTGTAGTTTTTGAGGATATCTAAATAGGGAGCATCATTAATGATCATGATACCATCAAAAATGTTTTGGGTTGCATATCGAATTAAATGATGAATATCATTTGGGCTGGAATAGGCGAAGCGTAAATAAAAAAATTGGTATCCCGCTTCTTTTAAACCACTTTCTAAACCAATATTGATTAAGCTTTGCGAGAATAATTGATTATCAATAATTAAAATTTTTTGCGTTTCACACTCTACATGATAGGGTTTAGTATTAAAGGGTGTATCAATCCCCAACTCCTCAATTGCTTTATAAACACGTGATTGTGTTAATGCAGAAGTTAAATTGGGCGTGTTTAATACTCTTGACACGGACGCAATTGATAAATTTGCCTTTTGGGCAATCACAGCTAAAGTAACTTTATTCATAAAATAGGATTTTAACGTGTAACATGGTGCATCACTTTAATCATAATTTTATAATGTGTAACGGATAAAAAATGAATTTGTCGATCTTGCTTCCAAAATTAATAGCTCTTTTTTTTCAGCTATCCTCACAAATATAATGTTATAATCTTTGATAAATTTTATTGATTGGGTTTATATATGTCAGCATGGAATATTGCCATTGTTGGTGCGACAGGACAAGTAGGTTCTGCGCTCATTGAGTTACTGCAAGAGTATACTCAAAAAAATCATAGTATTGAAATTGATAATCTCTACCTAGTCGGCAGTGATAACAGTGCTGGCGAGATTATTCGATTTGCAGGTAAAAATTTAACGGTTATTGATAGTGCTCAAATGGACTTTAGTCAATGCCATTTTGCTTTTTTTGTCGCGGGTGCGAAAACCAGTGAAAAATATGCTCAACAAGCAGCACAAGCAGGATGCATTGTGATTGATGCAAGTGGCTATTTTGCTGATCAAGATCATATTCCACTGATTGTGCCACAAGTGAACAATCATGTTTTAGCTGAATACCGTAACGAAAACATTATTGCGGTAGCCAGTGCCCCCGTTTCTCAATTACTTCGCTGTGTTGCACCTTTAACGGATATCGAGTTACTCACTAATTTGCATGTAACAAGTTTCATTCCCTCTTCAATGTATGGCAAACCAGGCGTTGAAGAACTGGCTGGTCAAAGTGCTCGATTATTAAATGGAATGCCTGTTGATAATGACTTATTCGACAAACAGCTTGCTTTCAATCTGTTGCCTATTTCACATGAATCTGATAATTCATCATACGGTGAAAAATCACTGATAAATCAGATTCGTAAAGTTATCAATAATTATCAACTGCCAATATCGATTGAATCTGTTATTGTTCCGGTATTTTATGGACTTGCTCAAGCGGTAAATGTTTCTAGCAGTTTACCGATTGAATTAGATATGGCACGTTTTAGCGAATATGGTGTTGAATTACAAGGGGATACGCTTTCAACTCCTGTTACTGAAGTTAATGCCGAATCAGAATCTAATTTGACGATTAAATTATCCAATTTAAGGCATAGTTTTGGTCATTATGAACAAATCCAATTTTGGTCAGTTGCTGATAATATTCGCTATTTAGGTGGAATAATGCTCATCCAGACGCTTGAGATGCTGATTAATGACTACCTCTAAAATTGCACTGGGTATTGAATATGATGGCAGTGGATATTTTGGTTGGCAACGCCAACAATCCGTTGATTCAGTCCAAGAAAGATTAGAGTCTGCTTTATCGGTTATCGCCGATGAGCCTATTACGGTTTTTTGTGCAGGTCGAACGGATGCGGGGGTCCATGCAACAGGACAAGTTATTCACTTTGAAACAAAAGCACAACGATCTCACAGTGCTTGGACAATGGGGGTCAATTCCCACTTACCATCAAATATTGCGGTGCGGTGGTCTCAACCTGTTGCGGAAAGTTTTCATGCAAGATTCAGCGCAACTGCTCGACGTTATCGTTATGTGATTTATAATCACCGTTACCGTCCAGCAATTTTATCAAAAGGGATTACGCATTACTATTTACCCCTTAATGAAAAGCTCATGCATGAAGCTGCACAATATCTGTTAGGAGAAAACGACTTTTCATCATTTAGAGCCGCACAATGTCAGTCGTTAACGCCTTGGCGAAACATTCATCAAATTAGTGTAACCAGACAGGGTGACTATGTGATTGTGGATATAAAAGCGAATGCATTCGTACATCATATGGTAAGGAATATCGTCGGCAGTTTGCTAGAAGTTGGCGCTGAAAATCAAAAGCCGCAATGGATTGATGATTTATTGAAAGCTAAAGATAGAACACGGGCGGCAGCAACAGCAAAACCGGAAGGTTTGTATTTAGTTCAGGTGGATTATCCACTAGAATATCAAATACCTAATCTTGCATTAGGCCCCTTATTTTTGAGCTAGCTAAATGATAAGCTTAAATATGAATTAAATTAAAAAAGATGAATCTAATGAATACTGATGAAATCATTACCAATAAAGACGGTAATAATCAAAATGCGAAAAACGCAAAACTACATAGCTTAAAATTGCCTCCCCATTCCATAGAGGCAGAGCAAGCTGTTCTCGGTAGTTTAATGCTGGATAATCAGCGTTGGGATGTCGTTGCTGAAATGATAACCGAACGGGATTTTTATTCACGTCATCATCAACTTATCTTCGCTGAAATGCATATTTTAGTGGGTAAAGGAACACCAATAGATTTAATTACGCTTTCAGAAAGTTTAGAAAGTAAGGATTTGCTTGCTGACGTGGGGGGATTTGCTTATTTAGCTGAATTATCAAAAAACACCCCGAGCGCCATCAATGTTGTGGCATATAGTGATATTATTCGGCAACAAGCTATATTGCGTGAACTTATCAGCGCATCAAATGAGATTGCAGATAACTGTTATGCGACAGAAGGGCGAGACAGTAGTGAAATATTGGATTTAGCTGAAAGTAAAATCTTTCAAATTGCTGAAAGCCGTACCAAGCAAGGAGAGGGGCCAAAAAGCATAACTGAAGTGCTGGAAGCGACGGTTGCTAAAATCGAAGAACTTTTCCAACGCCCACATGATGGTGTCACTGGTGTTTCTACAGGTTTTCTTGATTTAGACAAAAAGACAGCTGGCTTGCAACGTTCAGATTTAATCATTATTGCCGCACGTCCTTCTATGGGAAAAACAACTTTCGCCATGAATTTGTGTGAAAATGCAGCAATGATGCAAGAAAAACCGGTATTAATATTCAGTTTAGAAATGCCTTCAGAACAAATTATGATGCGTATGCTCGCTTCACTTTCTCGAGTAGACCAAACACGTATTCGTACTGGTCAATTACAAGATGATGATTGGGCTCGTATTTCAAGTACCATGGGTATTTTGCTTGAAAAGAAAAATATTTATATCGATGACTCTTCCGGATTAACGCCAATGGAATTACGTTCACGTGCCAGACGTATTTATCGGGAACATAAAGGGTTAAGTATGATCATGGTCGATTATCTACAGCTGATGCGTGTACCGAATATGTCTGAAAATCGAACATTGGAAATTGCTGAAATATCACGATCATTAAAAGCATTAGCAAAAGAATTACAAATTCCGGTTGTTGCACTATCACAGTTAAATCGTAGTCTTGAACAACGGGCAGATAAAAGACCAGTGAATTCGGATTTACGTGAATCCGGATCGATTGAACAAGATGCCGATGTAATCATGTTTATTTATCGTGATGAAGTGTATAACGAAGCATCTGAACACAAAGGAATTGCCGAAATTATTTTAGGTAAACAGCGTAATGGTCCAATAGGTAAAGTAAGATTAAAATTCCAAGGTCAATTTTCACGCTTTGATAATTATGCTGATTCCAGCAAATATATGGATGATGAATAGTTAAAAAATTCCAAAGCGAAAATTGCGTAAATGTCATGACGACTAACAAGTCACTTTTACGCAATTTTATTAATGGTTAATTTTGACGGCTTTTAATATAGGCATAACTTTGTGTAAAAACAAAAATAGTAGCTTGTAGAATCACAATGCATGCACTGGTAGAAGCATCTAAATGATAACTGATCAATGTTCCCATAACGGTTGAAAAGACAGAAATTAACACCGCAATAACTAACATTCTTTCAAATCGTTTACTGATTAAAAAAGCAGTAATACCCGGCGCAATCAACATAGCAATGACCAATATAACCCCAGCTGCTTTTAGCGATCCTACAATAGTTAAAGCTAGAATACTCAGTAATCCATAATGTAATAATCGAACGGGTAATCCAACCACTCTTGCTTGAACAGGATCAAAACAATAAAGCATGAGATCACGACGCTTAATGATAACAATAATAGACACAACAGCAGCAATAAAAATAATCTGTATTAATTCTGCATAACTTGTACCAAGTACACTACCAAATAAGATATGGTTCAAATGTTGTGACGTATCAACTTTAGAAAATAACACTAAACCGAATGCAAACATACCGGAAAACACAATTCCCATGACGGTATCTTCTTTAATTCGGCTGTTTTCTTTTATATAACCGGTAGCGACTGAGCAAAATAAACCTGACACAAAAGCCCCGATAATAATGGGAATTCCGGCTAAGAAGGCAAGTACAATACCGGGTAATACTGCATGTGATATAGCATCGCCCATCAATGACCACCCTTTCAAAACTAAAAAGCACGATAGTAGGGCACAAACTATACCGGTTGCAAGCGCGGCTAAAATGGCTCTTTGCATAAGAGGAATTGTAAAAGGATGAAAAATAAAATACCCTATATCAGTCATACTTAATCCCCTTTACTTAAGCGAAGTTGTCTAATTTTGCGGCGATTAGAAATTAATCCTTGTTTAGGCGCAAATAAAAAAGCAAAAATAAAAACTAACGTTTGCAATGTGACAATAACGCCACCTGTTTCACCATTTAAAAAGTAACTAAACCACGCTCCAATAGCACTGGTTAGTGCACCAATTATTACCGAAATAATCAATAAATGTGAAAATCGATTAGTCAGCAAATAAGCGGTTGCACCGGGCGTGACAACCATTGCAATAACTAAAATTGCCCCAACCGTTTGTAAAGCTGCAACTGTGCAAGCACTTAAAATAGTAAAAAAAAGGATTTTTAAAGGTAAAGGTCTTAAACCGATTGATCTGGCATGAATTTCATCAAAAAACACAACTAATAAATCCTTCCAGAATAATAATAAAAGTACAACTGAAACCAGTATGATAATCTGCACTTGCCACATATCACTATCATCAATACCTAAAATATTACCAAAAATAATTGTCTGGGTATTAATAGAAGTCGGATTTAATGAAAGAATTAATAAACCAATCGCAAAAAAAGTAGAAAAAATAAAACCAATAATGGCATCTTCTTTTAATCGGGTCATTGCTCTTACCATGGTAATAGAAAGTGCAGCCAATAATCCCGTAAAAAAAGCGCCTACCGAATAAGGTAAACCCAGTGCATAAGCTCCGGCAACACCAGGGACCACTGAATGAGATAAAGCATCGCCCATTAATGACCATCCCTTTAACATTAAAAAGGCAGATAAAAAAGCACAAGCTGCGCCGACAATGCTACTTACCCAGATGGCTTTTAGCATAAAGTCATAACTAAATGGTTCAAGAAGGAGTTCCATTTATTGCTGTCCTTTTGGTTCATGATCATGATGTTCAACAAGTAAATCTTGATGAGGGGAATCATCTTTACCTTCACCATAAAATATTGCTGCACGTTCATCATCGGTTAAAATAGATACCTTGCGAGGATCTTCATCTTCATGTAACTTTTCACCCGAAAGACTTAAATAACGCAAAGCACCGCCAAAAGTAGTCATTAAATTTTGAGGGGTAAACGTGGATTGGGTTGATCCAAAAGCAAGAACAGTTTGATTAATCAAAACAACTTGATCACAAAATTCAGGTACACTACCTAAATTATGGGTAGAAACTAAAATTAAATGCCCCTCATCACGAAGATCCTTCAAAAGTTCAATAATGGCATTTTCTGTTTTAACATCAACCCCAGTAAAAGGCTCATCTAATAAAAGTACTTTACCTTGTTGAGCTAACGCTCTGGCTAAAAATACACGTTTTTTTTGACCGCCAGAAAGCTCGCCAATTTGTCGATGTTTAAATTCGAGCATATCTACACGCTTTAGGGCAATATCAACTTGTCTTTTATCCTCTTTACTTGGAATACGTAAAAAAGACATATGTCCATAACGTCCCATCATTACTACGTCAGACACTAACACAGGAAAATCCCAATCAACCTCTTCTGTTTGGGGTACATAAGCAATAATATTTTGTTTTAATGCTTGTTTTACAGGCGTATTATTAAAAGTCACTTGTCCCTTAGTTGGTCGTATCATCCCCATAATGCTTTTAAACAGTGTGGATTTACCACTACCATTAACGCCAACCAGTGCACATATAGTGCCACCATGTAAGCTAAAACTTGCATCATGAATAGCAGTGTGACCATTATTATAAGTCACAGTAATATCATCAACGTTTAGGCAAATTTGAGTCATCAGTTTTCAAACCCCTTAGCTATTGTTTCAACAGTCACTTTTAATAAATCGATATAGGTTGGTACTGGGCCATCTTTAGTTGAAAGTGAATCAACATATAACACACCTCCATACTTAGCACCTGTCTCTTTACTTACCTGCTTAGCCGGTTTATCCGAAATCGTACTTTCACTAAAAACAACCGGAATATTATTTTTACGAACCGTATCAATCAGATTTTTAACTTGTTTAGGTGTGCCTTGCTGCTCAGCATTAATCGGCCACAAATACGCTTCTTTAAGATTATAATCTCTTGCCAAATAACTAAAAGCCCCTTCACTGGTGACTAACCAACGCTGAGATTCTGGAATTTTGGCTAGGCGTTCTCTTAAAGGCGCATCAAGAGCTTTAATCTTAGCAACATAATCGGCAGCATTCTTATTGTAAATATCGGCATGTTTCGGATCATATTTAACAAAAGCTGCACGAATATTTTCAATATAAGTTAAAGCAAGTGTCGGAGACATCCAAGCATGTGGATTAGGATTACCTTTATAACTTCCTTCCTGAATCGGCATAGGGTCAATTCCTTCTGTTACCGTAACCGAAGGAACATCTTTAATATCTTCAAAAAAACGCTTAAACCAAAGTTCTAAATTAAGTCCATTCCATAATACTAAATCGGCAGAAAGTGCTTTGGTAATATCTTGAGGGGTTGGATCATATTCATGAATCTCGGCACCAACTTTAGTGATTGACTCAACTATCGCTGCATCGCCCGCAATATTTTGTGCGATATCTTGAATCACGGTAAATGTCGTAACAACTTTAAATTTTTTTTCTTCAGCGATTGCAGAGTTAGCCACGCCAGTAAGAATAATTAATGATGTAAAAATTAAATTTAATAAAGTTTTACGACTTTTGATAGAATTGAATTTCATTAGCAACTCCTATTTAATAATATACTCAATCATCTTCAAGATACCGAGAAATCAAGGAAAACGTGAAAGCTAAAAAGAAATCCTTTTCATAATAGCTTCCTTTAACTATCTAATAAAGTGATAAAAATAAATACACTTTAAATGTTAATGAGAATTATTATCATTTAAGTCGCTAAAGTCAAATAAATTTGTTTAATTTAGTCAATTTTTAAATTATTAGATAACGTATTTTAAATAAATATTTATTGAAAAAGGAGATAGCCTTATCTATTAAAATAATAGCCATTTTAATAATTGATTTATTGAGTTAACTATAGTTAAAAAAATTTAAAAAACATTTTAAAAATTGAATTAGCATTAAATTTAATAAAATTTATTTAAAAATGATTAAAAAACAATCCATCAGTTCACATCTGCGACATCATAAAAACCCTTTATTTTGCTAGAAAAATAAGCAAATTTTAAAAAAAATTCTTTATGAAAAAATTAATTAATTTAAGCGTTAAGATTGTAATTAATTCGTAAATCGTGTAATTTATTCACAACTTAAGGGTAATTATTTATTTTAGCCTTTAAAGGGAATGGAAATTTAGGAGAAATTATGTCAAACAGTTATCAAAATGAAGTCCCAGCTGCCCGCGTGAATATCAGTTTAGATTTACACACTGGCGGAGCCTCAAAGAAAGTTGAACTACCACTTAAAATATTGTCAATTGGCGATTATGGTCGTGGAAAAGACAAACGTTCACTTTCTGAAAAAGAAAAAGTATCGATTAATAAAAATAATTTCGATGCAGTGTTAAACGATTTTAGACCAGAAGCTAAAATAAGTGTACCTAATACACTTGCAGATGATGGTAGTGACATCAGTGTTGATTTGGTGTTTGAATCTATGAAAGATTTTTCACCAGAACAAGTCGCTAAAAAAATCCCACAACTACGTTCTTTACTTGCTATGCGCAATCTATTAAGAGATTTGAAATCAAATCTATTAGATAACGCTACTTTCCGCTATGAACTTGAAAAAATAGTGAAAGATCAACAACTCTCTGATGAGCTCCGTGCTGAATTAGAATCAATTGTATCTGAAAGTAAAAAATAAAATTTTAATCAATCAAAACTCAATTTGCACAGCAAAATATAAAGTTTGATAAAAATTAAGAGATAAAAGTAATGAACGTACAAAAACAAAGCAATGCTAGTAAAGCAACCGTAGTAGAAGAGAATAGTAGTGTTTACCAATCTTTATTCGATAAAATCAATCTAAGTCCAATCAAAAAAGCGGGTGAAATTGATAAATTTGAAGATAACGAAGTATTATTCGAAGCTTCACAAGATGAACGTGTCACAATGGCGATTGATATATTGCTAAAATTGATCCAAAGTTCATCACAAAAAATTGAAAAATTAGATAAACACTTATTAGATTATCATATCAGTCAAATAGACCAAAAATTAAGTCGCCAACTTGATGCTATTATGCATCACGAAACGTTCCAAGAAATCGAAGGAACATGGCGTGGTTTAAAATTCTTAGTTGACCGTACTGATTTCCGTCGTAATGTTAAAATTGAACTTCTAGATGTCTCAAAAGAAGAATTACGTCAAGATTTCGAAGATGCACCAGAAATCATCCAAACAGGTTTCTACCGTCATACCTATATTCAAGAATATGACACACCGGGTGGTGAACCAATTGGTGTAACAATTTCAAATTACGAGTTTGATCGCAATTCACAAGATATTGCTTTATTACGTAATATTTCTAAAGTTGCAGCTGCTGCACACATGCCATTTGTAAGCTCTGTTGGTCCAAAATTCTTTGGTAAAGAAACCATGGAAGAAGTTGCCGCAATTAAAGATATTGGCAACTATTTCGACCGTGCAGAATACACCAAATGGAACAGCTTCCGTGAAACTGATGATTCACGTTACATCGGCTTAACTTTACCAAGAGTACTTGCTCGTCTGCCTTATGGACCAGATACAATTCCAGTACGTAGCTTCAATTATGTTGAAGATGTTAAAGGACTTGATCACAACCGTTATTTATGGACTAATGCATCTTATGCGTTTGCAGCAAACATGACTCAAAGCTTCATTCGTAATGGTTGGTGTGTGCAAATTCGTGGACCGCAAGCAGGTGGACTAGTTGAAGATTTACCAATTCACCTTTATGATTTAGGTACTGGTAATCAAGTAAAAATTCCTACCGAAGTGCTTATCCCTGAAACACGCGAATTTGAATTTGCTAATTTAGGATTCATCCCATTATCTTTCTATAAAAACAGAGATTATGCATGTTTCTTCTCTGCGAACTCAACGCAAAAACCAGCACTTTATGATACAAAAGAAGCAACAGCAAACAGCCGTATTAATGCTCGTTTACCTTATATCTTCTTATTGTCACGAATTGCTCACTACTTAAAAGTTATTCAACGTGAAAATATCGGTGCAACTAAAGACCGCCGTATGTTAGAACTTGAATTAAATAAATGGATAAGCAACCTTGTCACTGAAATGACAGATCCAAGTGATGAAGTTCAAGCGGCTCACCCATTAAGAGAAGCAAAAGTCATTGTTGAAGATATTGAAGATAATCCAGGATTCTTCCGTGTTAAAACATTCTTAATTCCTCATTTCCAAATCGAAGGAATGGATATTAATTTATCAATGGTATCACAGATGCCAAAAGCTAAATCATAAGTATTAGCTTTTACTTGATTTCATTAATATCTTTTAAGGAGTGTTAGGACACATGAAAATATTTCGTCCTTTATGGAATGAAGGCGTCTTTTTGACGCCTCAACAATTTCAACAACAAGCGTTGTGGGATCAATTCACTTCACAAAAATTAGCCACTCTAGCGGTGGCTAACCCATGGGGAATTGAAAGCCTATCTATTGATTTGCAGGCACTAACCTTCGATCGATTACAAGCAGAATCAATTAGTATCCGATTTTCTGATGGCGTTGTTATCAATACCGATATAGCAGACAAACTACCGGAAGCAAGAATATTAAATACCGATATACCGGTCGAACTTGAAGAAGTAACCGTATTTATTGGTATACCATTACTGCAAGCTAACGGCGGTAACTGTTTACAAGAAAATCAACGTCTTGAACGTCCACTACGATATAGACAAGAATGGGTAGAAGTTACCGACCTATTGGGGCAAAATGTCGAAACTATAGCTGTTGAGCATTATGCGCTAACATTCTTATTTGATTTTGAAAATCATAGTGACTACCTAACTTGTCCTGTAGCTCGTCTAAAACGAGATCTAAACGGGCGATTTGTACTTGATCAAGAATACCTTCCACCAATGTTAAATCTGCATACACAAAGCGGAACATTAGTTAAAGAACTTGAATTATTATGTGTTCAAATGCAAGCCAAACGGCAACATTTAACAGGAATGCGCCATGAGCGAAATCAACAAATGGCTGAATTTGCCACCGCTGATGTGTCATTATTCTGGTTATTAAATGCATTAAATACCTATGAACCTCAACTCAAATTTTTACGAGATAATCCAACAATTCATCCTGAAAAGCTTTATCAAACATTAACAGCCTTGACAGGTGCGTTATTAACATTCTCATTATTAAATAATGTGGATGGTATCCCGGCTTATCAGCATGATAATCTTAATGAAGTTTTCCCTCCATTATTTGGATTAGTACGCAACTTACTAGAAGAAAGCTTACCGTCTCGAGTAATTAAAATTGAATTAGTTCATGACAAAGACACATTATGGACTGGACGACTAAATGATTCTCGTCTAGTTGAAGATGCTGACTTCTATCTTTCAGTACGCTCAAGTATGCCAGGTCATCAATTACAATCACGATTCCCAATCTTATGTAAAGCAGGTGCACCTGATGATGTAAGGCAAATCATACATTCTGCGTTATCTGGTATTCCAATTAAAGCACTTAGCCATGTTCCGGCTGCTATACCTGTGCGTTTGGACAATCAATATTTTGCATTAGATCTTTCACATGAAGCGGCAAAAAATATGTTACTTACACGCTGTTGTGAATTTTATGTACCACGTGCAATGCCTGATATTTCGTTAGAATTGTTCGCCGTATTGCGGTCATAGGATCAAATTATGAGTATAGAATCAAAAGCAATTAATATTGACGAATTACTACGAGACTCCATCTTAGTTGTAGTGCAGTTAAAAGCAAAAGCTGATATTCCATCGGGACATAAATTGTACGAACTTTGTAAGCAACAAGTTATAACCGTACGAGACAAATTACATCAAGCGCAGTATAGCCAAGATGTAATTGATGATATCAGTTATGCTTTATGTGCTTTATTAGATGAAACTGTATTACTTTGTCATCGAGATAATCCGAAAAATCAAGACTATGATGAATGGTTAGGTTCGCCATTACAAGTTATCTATTTCAACACGCACAGCGCAGGTGATGACCTATTCGATAAAATTCGTTCTCGCTTAAGAGCTGATAGAAAAGAAGGAATTGTTTTAGCTTGTTTTGACCGAGTATTAGGACTTGGTTTCCAAGGCTGTTATCTTGATAGACCTCAAATGGAACGAGAGCACCTGATACTCGCGCTACGTGAAGCTTTACGAGAATATGAGCCAGAACAATCATATCCAATCATTGAACAGACCAAAACATATCGTTATCAGTTTAGAAAAACCATTCTACTAGCTTGTACTGTCGTATCGGTTATTGTCGTTATTGGGCTTTACTTTTTATTGGATAATCAACTAGACAACTTAGTTAAGCAACTTGTTGGTTAAAAAGGTTTATTATGAGCGATTACCCTAAGCGCATTCAAATTATATATGCAGTCGTATTGAGTTTATTATTATTGTTTGTTTTCCTACCAATAACAATTGGCTGGAAAATACTTGGATCGATTCTCGTCTTTGCTATTGCCGGAGGTTTTCTTTGGCAAATGCGACGTTATCGACGAGTGCTAGCATCATCAACAGCAAATATCCAATTTTTAACTCAAAAACTTGATTTATTACCGGCAAGACAGCGTTATCGTTTACCAATACTCATGGTTACGGGTAGCGCGGCTAAAGATTTTTTTCCTGAGGATTTATCGCTTGCCGAATCTAATGTATTAGTTTCGTCCGAAGCAGTTTGGATCTACGTTGATGAATTTTCACATCTACCGATAGTTTACGATTCATTAGTGGCGAAATGGCCTGATATGCTGGGTCGTGTAGGTATTTTTCTTGCCTTAACACCAGAAACAGAAGACAAACAGGGCTTATTTGTAGCTAAATTACAAGCATTTCGTCAATCATGGGTGGATACTTGTCGAATAGCTAAATACCAAATGCCTGTTTATCTTTCAACCCATGTTGGACTGAACGACTTAATCTATGACGAAAATAACCCATTACCTGTATATTGGTTTCAATTATTAAATCAAAAATTATATTTGTTAGATCGTTATTTGTCGCCAATTACAAATTGGGTTAATGACATCAAAATTCCAACAGATGAACGTGAACGACGATTAAGACTTCGTCCATTTTTAAGTGAAACAGAAAGTTGGATTGAAGACGTAGTATTAACTACTTTAGTTAATGACAAGCAACCTATTGCTAAATGTGTACCGACTGGTGTAGCAATCTATCCTACCAACCAATCGATTGTTCACGATAATCTCATGCAAAAAATATGGAAAAATGCGACAAGTTTATCATTACCAAATACGCATAAAATACAAGACGGTGTCACCCCGCCAGATGCATTAGTTAAATTTATGCCAATTGCATATCCATTTTCGCCTATTAGTTCAATGATCTGTGGATTAGTTATTATCACATCATTATTTTTAATGGGAAGTATGGGGGCGTCATATTGGAATAACATCAAATTAATCGATAGAATTCAAAATGATATTCATCATTACCATTTAGTCCCAATGGGCAATTATGATGAGAAAAAAGAGGCACTTGAAGTACTACGAAATGATAAAACCATGCTAAATGAATACTATGCTAAAGGTGAACCTATACGTTTAGGAATGGGGTTATATCGTGGATTACAGCTAGTTGAACCGCTCAATGTAGCCATGAGTGACTACGTAGCAAAACCACCAGAGCCTGAAAAAGTAATTGTTGAAAAAACGCAGGTTATTGTTAAAGAGCCACCTCCGCCAATTCGTCTAGATAGCTTAGCGTTATTTGAAAGCGGACAAGCAAGTTTAAAATCTGGTTCAGAAAAAGTGTTAATTAACGCATTAATGGAAATACAAAAACAGATTAATGCAAATCCTGGTACAGGTTGGTTAATGATCATTACGGGTCATACCGACTCAGTTGGCGATGAAAACAAAAATCAACAACTATCATTTAATCGAGCCATGTCAGTACGTGATTGGATATTAAAAGCGAGTGACATACCAGAAACCTGTTTCGCCATCCAAGGGTATGGTGCAAAAAAACCTTTAGTGGATAACGATACTCCAGAAAATCGTGCAAAAAACCGAAGGGTAGAAATAAATTTAGTTCCTCAAGCGTCAACATGTATTTTGACGAATGAAAACTAAGAGTGTGAAACAAAAACAATAAAAGGAGATAAACAATGGCTGTACCAGCTTATATGTTTTTAAAAGATGACGGCGGTGCCGAAATCAAAGGTTCTGTAACCGTTGTTGGTCGTGAAGGAAGTGTAGAAGTGGTTGAATTCGATCACCGAGTATACATCCCAACCGATGGTAATACAGGTAAATTAACAGGAACTCGTGTACATAAAGCACTTGAATTTGTTAAAGAAGTTGATGCATCTTCACCTTACCTATACAAAGCTGTAACTACTGGTCAAAACTTAAAATCAGTTGAGATCAAATGGTACAAAATCAACGATGCAGGACAAGAAGTTGAATATTTCAATACATTAATGGACGGTGTAAAAGTCGTATCTGTTAAACCTGAAATGCACAACATCAAAGATCCAACGAAAGAACAATACAACCACTTAGAACGTATTGAACTTCGTTATGAAAAAATTACTTGGACTTATAAAGATGGCAACATCATCCACTCAGACAGCTGGGTAGAAAGCCGAGGTTAATTTTAACTTACACAGTCCCTATTTATAGGGGCTGTATTTATTTTATTAATGATTAAGGAAAGAAATAGTAATGATAGCTGATCCCTCTGTTTTATTAAGACGACTAAATCCGTACTGTGCGAAATCGCTTGAAGCTGCGGCTGGATTATGCCAAACACGAGCACATACCGAAATTACACTTGAACATTGGTTATTAAAATTACTAGAACAGGGTTCAGGTGACATAACGATAATTTCAAGACATTATCAACTCGATATGGATAAAATTTGGACTGGATTACTCAATTATCTAGACGCACTACCGCATACTATTAACACAAAACCAAGTTTATCGCCATCGTTGATAGCTGTAATGCAATCAGCGTGGTTAAAAGCGTCGCTAGAAAATCATGAAGAAGTCATTCGCTCAGTTCATATATTGCAAGCATTGCAAGAAATGCCACATTGCTTAAAAGCACAAGATGCATGGCAACTACTTAGCTTATCGCCAGTTTCATTACAAAAAATGCGTTTACAACTGGACGAAACATCAGACGAAAACCCAGCTAACCAATACAGTTATCAATCAGATAGTGTAATGAATGCTACAGACAGTTTTGGTATTGACTCAACTGCCAACTCAGCATTAGCTGCAAACAAAACACAAAAAAACGATGCGAATGATGCTACAAATAATAATGATAAACAAATCGCTCAACAAAAGCATCATCAAGCGGCGCTTGAACGTTTTACCGAAAATGTCACTGAAAAAGCCAAATCAGGTAAAATTGATCCCGTTTTTGGTCGTGACAGTGAAATCAGACAAATGGTCGATATTCTATCCCGTCGTCGCAAAAATAACCCAATTCTTGTCGGTGAACCAGGGGTAGGTAAAACTGCGCTAGTTGAAGGTTTAGCACTTCGAATTGCTGAAGGAAACGTACCAAAAAATCTTGCGGATGTTAGCATCCTAACGTTAGATCTTGGCTTATTACAAGCGGGCGCTGGCGTAAAAGGTGAATTTGAACAAAGATTAAAAAATGTAATTGATGCCGTACAACAGTCTCCAACACCAATATTACTATTTATTGACGAAGCTCATACTATTATCGGCGCGGGTAATTCAGCCGGTGGCGCAGATGCGGCAAACTTACTAAAACCTGCATTAGCACGTGGAGAACTACGCACTATTGCAGCGACAACATGGTCTGAATACAAACAATATTTTGAAAAAGATGCCGCTTTAGAGCGTCGTTTCCAAATGGTCAAAGTAGACGAACCTGATGACGATCGAGCATGTTTAATGTTGCGTGGCTTAAAATCACGTTATGCTAAACACCATGGCGTACATATCCTAGACGAAGCTGTCAAAACAGCCGTTTCACTATCAAGACGTTATATCAGTGGACGTCAACTACCCGATAAAGCGGTTGACCTGCTTGATACAGCGTCAGCACGTGTACGTATGGGGCTAGATACGATACCAGAATCAATTACACAGCTTGAAGCTAAAATTGCCTCACTGAAAATTGAACAAGATGCAATTAACGCAGATCTGGCATTAGGTGAAAATTTAACGAGCGATCGCTTAAAAGAAATAGACATCCAGTTAGCCAAACTACAAGACAAATTAACTATTCAACAAACTCAATTTGAAAAAGAGAAAAAACAAATTGAAACATTGATTGAATTACGTCAAAAACTGACGAATAAATCAGATAGCAAGCTACTTAAAAAACTCAGCGATGCTCAGCAAGAATTAAATGAGCTACAAGGTCATAACCCATTACTTTCACTTGATGTTGACAGTCGCACAGTCTCATCTGTTATATCAGACTGGACAGGTGTTCCATTAGAAAGTTTACTAAAAGATGAGCAAAGCCACTTACTTGCGCTTGAAGATGATTTACGTCAACGTGTTGTGGGACAAGATAATGCCCTGTTTGAATTAGCTAAACGTATTCGTGCAGCAAAAACTGGACTGACATCAGAAGATGCACCAATGGGCGTATTTTTATTAGTTGGTCCGTCAGGTGTGGGTAAAACCGAAACAGCTTTAGCATTAGCAGATACCTTATTTGGTGGTGAACAATCACTGGTAACCATTAACATGTCAGAATACCAAGAAGCGCACACCGTTTCACAACTTAAAGGATCACCTCCGGGATACGTAGGTTATGGTCAAGGTGGGGTATTAACCGAAGCCGTTCGCAAACGACCATACAGTGTTGTGTTACTAGACGAAGTCGAAAAAGCACACCGTGATGTACTTAACTTATTCTATCAAGTCTTTGATCGTGGCTTTATGCGTGACGGTGAAGGTCGTGAAATCGATTTCCGTAATACCTTAATATTAATGACATCTAACTTAGGTAGTGATGAGCTTATGGCGCTTTTCGAAGAAATGCCAGACGCCGATATTGCGACACAACAAGAACTTCTACGTCCGATAATTCGTGAACATTTCCAACCAGCCTTATTAGCACGTTTCCAAACAGTAATCTATACACCACTTGGTAAAGACGCATTACGCAAAATTGTTGAAATGAAACTCAATAAAGTTGCCAGCCGACTACAAAAACATTACAAAATTGTATTTAATGTGGGCGAAAAACTTTACGACACCTTGGTATCAGCGTGTTTACTACCAGATACAGGTGCACGAAACATTGACAGTATCTTAAATCAACAAATTTTACCTGTGGTATCAAATTTATTACTACAACGAAGCAGTACAACTAACAATCAAGTACCAACGTTAATCCTTGATTTTGACGAATCAGAAGGAATCGTACTTGAATGGGAAAGTGAGCAAACTAAAGCAAAATCTGCTAAAGCTAAAACAACAAAAGCTGACTCGGACGAACCAAAACCGACTAAAGCGAAAGTTGTTAAGTCAGCAAAAACAAAGCCAGCAGAAGAAAGCAAAGGTAAAAAAAAGGCCGTTAAAAAAGCCTAAAATGTTACAGACGTTGAATGAAAAACCTAAATAAAAGGATATAAGGAGAAAAATATGGCGAAAGAGTTAACTAACCTCATTAGTCAATTTGGCGAAGGTTTAATGAATGGGCTAACAGGTGAGGTTAGCCACAACCGTTACACGTTAAAGGTTGATGGTCTCGATTCGCCAATTTCAGTACTTAAAGTCAAGGGAGAAGAAAAGCTCAATGAACCGTGGAAATACACAATCACATTTACCAGTGCTGATAAAAGTATATCAATAAACACGATTCTCAATAAAAAGGGTTCATTCTCATTCAATCCTGTAGCGAATAAAGCGCTAGGAAATGCAATCCGATCACTAAGTGATTTACCTACAGAAAGTGATTCTCGTGCTATCTATGGTATTGTCACAGAATTTAATCAGCTTTCAGTAAATAAAGACGAAGCACATTATCAGGTTGTATTATCGCCAAGATTAGCAAGACTTGCACTTAATCGTAATAGTGCCATCTATCAAAATCAAAGCATAGTAAGTGTCGTAGAAGAAGTATTACGAAGTCATGAATTCTCAGGCATTGACTACCGCTTAGAATTAAAAGACAGCTATCCGGCGCGAGAATTTATTACCCAATGGGAAGAAAGCGACCTCGAATTCATCCAACGCTTATTAGCGGATGTCGGAATCTGGTTCCGATTTGAAAGTCATGCGGAACATAATTGTGATGTCATGGTGATAAGCGATTACGAGCAAGGTTATCACCAAGTTGGTAATATCGATTACAAACAACCAAGCGGCACACTTGACGGTAACACCGAAAGTGTTTGGGATCTGTCGCTACATACACAAATTATTGAAAAATCAGTAAAAGTTCAAGATTTCAACTATCGTAATGCAGGGGCAAATTTAAAAGGTGATGAAAATACACAACCTAAATACATCACAACTTATGGTACTGATTACCGTTATGAAGAACACTATAAAGGTTTGAATGATAACGGTCATGCCAAAAAACAAAACAATAACAACGACAATAGTCAAACCAACAACGAAAACAGTATAGAAAGTGGTAAGTGGTATGCTCGAATACGTCATGAGCATATGATCAGTAAACAAATTATCATAAAAGGTCGAACAAACCGCTACAGCCTTATACCGGGTCAATGTATTACCATTAGCGGTGCGCCAATATCGGACATTGATGATGGCATTATAATTTTAAGTGTAGAAGGACATGGTAATCGTACGGATTCTTATGAATTATCTTTTACGGCAATACCATTTAAAGTATTAATACCGTATCGACCAGCACCTATTCGTTGGCCTAAAGTGAGCGG
This sequence comes from Gilliamella sp. CG16, assembly GCF_046635785.1. NCBI lineage: Bacteria > Pseudomonadati > Pseudomonadota > Gammaproteobacteria > Orbales > Orbaceae > Gilliamella > Gilliamella sp. CG16. Next base: position 94,369 of record NZ_JBIDFL010000001.1, on the reverse strand, counting down.
CACCTTACCTGCCAACGTGACAAGTCCAAATAACGACACCTATGGTTACATTGACACTATGGGACGTTATCGAGTTAAATTCAATTTTGACTTAAAAAATTGGAAAAAAGGGGAAGAAAGTTTATGGCTAAGACTTGCTAAACCTTACTCTGGTGATACATATGGTTTTCACTTTCCGCTAATTGACGGAACAGGGGTAATGATAGGGTTTACAAATGGTAACCCAGACAGACCTTACATAGCCCATGCAATGCATGACAGTTCGCATCCTGATCATGTGGCAACGATTAACAAACACCGCAATGTGATTCGAACACCTGCAAATAACAAGCTCCGTATGGACGACAAACGTGGTCAAGAACACATCAAATTAGCAACCGAATACGGTAAAACTCAAGTCAATATCGGTCACTTAGTTAATGAAAAGAAAGAAAAACGTGGCGAAGGGTTTGAACTACGCACTGATGAATGGGGCGCAATCAGAGCAGGCAAAGGGTTATATATAACCAGTGAAGAGCAAACACAGGCAAGTCATGTTCAATTACAAATGGACAGTGCAGTTAAACAACTAGCACAAGCGAGCGAAATGGTAAAAAGGCTTAATGAACTAGCCGAAGCCGCACAAGCTGAACTTGCTGATTTAAATGCTCAAAAACAACTTTTTGAACAAAGTTTAAAAGAGTTGAAACAACCAGGAATTCTTACATATGCGCCAGCAGGTATAGCGGATGTTAGCCCAAGCTCAATACAACAAACAGCAGGTGAAAACATTATACAAACAGCGCAAAATACTATTGATGTCAACGCATTCAAACGTTTTATGGTCACTGCTGGAAATATGATAAGTCTATTCGCAAATAAAATGGGGATAAAAATATTTGCATCAAAAGGAAATGTCGATATTCAAGCACAAAATGATGAAATGCATTTAACTGCAAAGCAAGATTTGAAAATTACCAGCACCGATAGTGAAGTCATTATATCAGCCAAGAAAAAACTGACATTAGCTTGTGATAATGTTGCAATTGTTATTGAAAATGGTTCTATAAAAGTGCTAGCTCCAGGTGATGTAACTGTACAATCGGCTAGTTTCAGCGTATTAAGTCCATCAAGTTACAATACAGCTCAAGTTGAGTTGCCTCCAGGTGAAAGTTGTTCGGAATCAGCATAATGGAGAAGCAATTACTCAACCTTTTGAACAATGAAAATGCACGTAAACAGTATCGTTATTTACTGATTGATAACTTAGTTTCGTTAAGTTATTTTCATATATTATCAATTCAAAGTTTAAAGGAAGAGTTAGGCAAAGAAGCTATTCATATTATTCCAAGACCTGATCTGACCCATGATTTAGATCATTGCCCAAAGTTAGTTGTTATTGCCAAACCTGATGAACAATTAAACGAAAAATTTGTGCATTTTATCAGTAAAGAACTTCAGAATGATGGCTCCCTTCAAAAAAGATATATTTGTTGTTGTATGGTAAGCGAAAATGAACCTGAGACATTGAGTAAACAAATAATTAATATAGGATTAAAACTAGCTACTTTGAATAAAACTCGTTTTGTCCCATTCTATGAACCATTCAAATTGTTTTTACTACAAGAAGGCAATAAAATTTGCTTCGATTGGTTACCTTATTTGTTAAATTGTTGTAGTACATATTGCTATACATCATTTACAAATCGCCTTCAAATAATTCAATCACTATCTTCTATACAAGATCCCTCAGAATTATTCATTAATGAAGAAGTCAAATTTTATCTTAAAGAATCAACAAAACTTTATCATCTAACGATTGCTTGGCAAAATATATGCGGAATGCAAAACAGACACATACAAGATTCTGACATATTATCTTTAGCAGAATGTTATCGAACAGCCAAAATAGCAGGTTTAAAAAATACAAGAGACTTATTTACTTTATCGTTATTGCTTAAAGAGTATCCAAAGTTATTAGAGCAAAAAGAAGTCAATGAAGCGGTAAATGAATCAATTGAATATCCAGGTACGTTAGATGAACTTTTAATTCAAATTGAAATTAATAATTAAAAATTTAATATATGGTATAAATTAATGGGTAAGATAGATCCAAATATTTTTACTGAAGCAAGAAATGCTTCAGCAATAGCTGACGGAGGATGTGGTACCTGTCAACGTGGTGGTATGCCATTTTTTTTAGTTCGTCAATCCGTCATTAATCCAAAAGTTTATCACTCAATCAACTGGTCAGAAAGTGTTCCTAATTTAAAAGGTAGGCAACCATCGGCAGCGTTAACTCAACACAAATATGCTTTAAGAATGTTGCGTAAAGGATATGTGTATGTATTGATGGAACAAAATGGAAATCGAAAATTACTGGGATATGAGGTGACTTCTAAAGGGGCACTAAGGCATCGCTCCATAGCTCACATGAAAAAATATGAAATAGAAGATTTAGCAGAATCCTGCACAGCCATAAATCACTATATACCTGCTATATTTGCAAATATTGATGTGTTGAATGCTACCGTTTGGATAGCTTATAGCCGTAGGGCATGGTCCAGAACGACAGAAGATTATTATCGGTCAGTAGAGGCAGATTTAAGAAGATTTACCAAAGTTACCATAAATGATTCAACTCGTAAAAAACCAGAATTATTATCACCTGATGGTCGAAGTTTCGAATTTAGAAATTTATTAGAAAGTAACAAAGCGCCACATTTACCTGAATTTTTTTTTGGAAAAAAAGATTTTCAGATGCGATTTCCAAGTGCGCATGAATTTAATGATTATTCACACAAAGATGATATAGCGGAGATAACAAAGATAACGAATATACTTGAAGATCAGTATCAATGCAAATTGGGATGTATTGTGTTAGAGGACACTTTTGGTGTAGTTGAAGAACTTAATGCACAACGATTACAAAATTTTGACCTGATTAATAATGCGTTTTTAGAGCATGAACGGGTGATAGAAAAAAAATTGGCGGATAAATACAACGAAAAAATAGCAGATTATACACCTACAGATCAATGGTTAAATTCAGCCAAAGAACAAGAAATGCTTTATCCTTATGCTAAAAATTACCTTGATGGTTTTATTAATCAGGATATAGGTGATAATCAAAGTAATATATCGATATTACAGGTATCTTCAGAAAAATCAAAATGTTCACAGGAACAAAAATCCGAAACAAATAATCATAAGTACTTAAATGAATATTTTTCAACTGAACGCGCTTATAAACGTAGAATATTATCTTGTATAGAAAGTTATAAAAAAGGATTAAACACTTATTATCGCAATACAATTGAAGATGATTATAAAGGAGTAAATACAGATGAAAAATACATGGATGTATATGAACCTGCAGCAAATTTTAAAGGAGCAATGGCATCGTTTAAAATGAGAATTAATGCTTTAAAATCATCAGGATGGAAAGAAGTTTCATTATCAGCAGAAGAAAAACAAGTTTTAATTGAAAAACATAAATCAACTACGAATGCCAAAGACGTACGACGATTTCATTGGTCACTTGAAAGCGCTGCGGAAAATAAATTTAATAAAAGTTGGGCAAAATTGGAAGAGAGATTAGATTTAGATAGATTAAAGAAGTTCTATGATGACGATAACCAAAAATTTAAGGAAATAATTAAAGATATTCGTAAAATATCAATTGATTATTTGATTTATGTAACATGGCTTTTTGGTTCAAAAGATAAACCATCTCAATATGCTCCCTCTGAACTCACCGATTATAATCTAGTAGAATTCTGGAAGCACGAACAGGAGAATGACTACTCAAAAGATCATTTAGGGTATTTTGAAGATTTAATCACTATGTTGCAAGGTAATATTACTATGGCTAAGTTACCGGAACAGTTTGGATTATGGGACAGCCTGTTTCGAGATGAAAATTCCATCTATTTTTACTTATTAAAAGGTCAGAATAATAACCTTTATGATATGTTATTGAAACAACGAATTGTGGAGATGGAAAAGGGCCAAGATATAGCTAACAAAGAAAAAACAATAAATAATTTGAATAATATCGTGAGTAATCTTAATTCTGTGATGAATCTACCAATTGAAGCAAAAAATACCACATTATTTGTTGACATGATGGAAAGATTATTTAATTGGGGAATAGCAGGTTTTGCTAATCGCCCAAATAATGCAAATTTAATTAATCAGGTGTTAATGGAGAATCACAGTATAGAGCAACTAAAAATCTTTTCTGGTGTTGAATATAGAAGAATGACTGTTGAAGTCAAAATCAAAAATTTGCCGAAAATTTATGAATTTATAATGGAAAAATCTAATGTGTCATCGGTTAATATAGAACACTATAATAAAGTTTATAAACTTTCGAAGATACCAGATACACGCTGGCGATTTGAAAATGAACTGACCAAAAAGCAGCTTGAAAAAACAGTCAGTATGGATTTTATGATTGTGGCAGAAGATTTAGCCTCAATGGAAAAAATGATAAATACTCTAAAAAAAGGTGGCAAGCTAAAAGAAACAACATTAGCTAAAACCAAAACAATTTTAGGTACCGAAATTAAGCACTCACATCAATTTGGTGGTGAGTTAACTCTACAAGATCTTGAAACAGCTTATGCTCACGTTAAAAAACGAATCCGTGTTGACTCGAGCAAGGCAATTGGCATCAATACATTGATGATATTTTTTCAAGCTCATCTATTTAGTCAAAACTTATATACATTAAATGAACAGGGTAAAACACTACCGCAAGATGTAAAAGACCAAATTTCACATGATATGCTCAAATCTTGTGTAATTATGTCTTTATTATCAGCGGAAGTAATAGCCCACACTATTAGGCTAGCTGGAGCACTATCGAAAATTAATATCTTTACCACTATGATACCTAGTTGTGCGACATTTATGAAAGTAACAGGGGCTGCACTAGCGATTATTACCATTCTTGACGGAGTGATATCGATGTATAAAGGAATTGGTTATGCGATAAATGGAGATATATTTGATGGAATTTTAGTAGGAACTGGTGGATTTTTAATTTTTTTCTCAGGAATTTTATTTTTTAGTGGGGTTATATTATCTTTAGCCTTGCCATTAGCTTTAACTGCTATTGTTTTAGCTATTATTGGAGCAATTTTAGTATCATTAGGTTCAGAGGCGGACAGTTGGTCACCTATGCAAATTTGGTTTAACCGTTGTTACTTCGGCAAGCATGATCATCCCGAAAAAGGTCAACCATATCCTTTGACAACTGTAGGTACAAGTGTCGCGTTAAATGACTATTATGCTTATCTTTCAGGTATGTATTTATCTTTAAACTATAACTATTCTGATAGGGAATTTTTTTTAATAGAAGATTTTAATAGATATGACGAATTTGAAACAGCTGAGCATCTGAAATATTTGGGTGGCCTTCGTGTCCATATTAATTTACCAAATTTTAGTAATAAAAGTCGCTATACCTGCGTAGTTTATCTAATCGATAAAAATGGAAACATTGGTAAAGCTAAACTGAAGCAAGGTAATGATCAACAATGTCTACATGTGGCAATAGAACAAAATCAATGTGAGCAATTAGAAGTACGTTGGGTAGAAACAAAAGATTACCCAATTACTTCAAGTCCGATAGTAATAAACAAAGGCAGTGATGATAATTTATCGACTTTATTGATAAATCAAAAAGTTGCTGAATTAAGGGAACGAGCTAGAAAAGTAATTGGAATATTACATTATTGGCAAGATGAGAACGCAAAATCACCATTACGTATTGAATATATGATCGATTGAAAAAATGAAAAAGGAGATCGTAAGAATGCCCTCTAAGTACCAACCTCAAGTCTCCTGTTGGCGTGAAGATCTGCACAAAGGGATTTATACGACCCAGTTACAGTTAACTAATAAAAAGTTACGTATTATCAATGATGATTATTGTGAATTATCAAGACGCCTAACAGGGATGAGATGCTTATTTCGTTTAATTTTTATTATTATTTATTTCATATGTCTATTGATAGCAATTTCGGGATTGATTATTCAAATCTATGCAATATTTCACTTTAATAAATATAAAGCATTATTTATTTTTTTATTTTTTTTATTTTTGATTTGTAACCAAATATTAATTCAAGTTTTTATTACCACACTATTGGCTCCTGAAGATTGCCCTGTACGTTTTAACCGTAAAACTGGTAAGGTATATATCTATGACCATTTTATTCTATATTTCGGTTCATGGGCAACCTTTATTCGTTCACCATTTAAATCTAAAGAGATAAGCATTAAAGAGTTTGATTGGGTAAATATCCAAGGTGTAGTAAGTTCGGTCTCAACACCGATTCCCAGCGGAGGTATTCTTAGAAGTTACCGTATAGAATGTTTAGTATGTAAACCAAATACAACTATAGTGGTCGATCATTTTATATTATCCATAGATAACAGTTTAAACTACGATGAATGGATGTGGTTAAATAGTTATATGATGTTTTCCGATACAAATTTAAATAATGAACTCATCATGGAATCAGGATTTGAATGGTTTATCAAAATAAAATGGCCTGAAGAGATAGATAGAAAATCCAAAGCTGGCTCAGTTGAAGCTTATCTACAAATAGATGCTGAATATAAAGAAAAAAACAAATAATCCCCGAATATCGAGAATTAAAGTTAAAGAATATTTATAAAAGTATTTAAACAATAAATTGCTTAAACTATATAAAAATTAAAAAAATATTAATTTTCATTACAAGATGGGTTAAAATATGTTAAAAGAGTAAGGAAATAATAAAGGGAATGAAAAAGTGAGCAATTTAATAGGGGTCATTCGTTTAGGTGACTCAACTGATCATGGGGGAAAAGTCATAACTGCCTCATCGACAATGATTGTTTTAGGTAAGCCTGTAGCTCGAGTAGGAGATTTAGTTAGCTGTCCTATAAAGAATCATGGGGTTAATCCTATCATTGAAGGAGAATCAAGTTTTACAGATCAAGGTAAATGTATTGCTTTGGATGGTCATAAAACTGCTTGTGGTTGTTCTTTAATTTCATCAGTATCTAAGGTTGGGAAAGCTTAATGCCAGTGGATTTAACATTACTACCAAAACCAAAACCAGAAGTTAAAAAAATAAATCGTTGGTTTTGGGTTATATTGCTTGTTGGGTTCATTTTGTGCGGAAGTATAATTACCTTTGTGCTGAGTTTTTTTTACAATATCCCAAATAATTTATTTATATCAGGTTTCTTTTTATTTCCTTTTTTTGCTTGGTTACTTATATTTTTAAATGGTATTTATTTTCATGGTTACCGTAAAAATTATAATAAAGAATGGAATTTACATCGTGAACGCCGAAAGCAACAATTAATCAAATATGGACAAAGAGGGTTGTATGTTTTAGAACATGCGCTTGTCACGCAACAAGGTAATACCGAAAATGTTCGTGCATTAAAAAATAAAAGTTTTCAGATGATCGCGAAACAATATGGTAATGATGGTGCTGTTATTGCTTACACATCTTTAATAAATGATTACAAAAACAATGATAGTAATTATAACTTTTTGAAATCAGTATTTGAACAATGGAAAGCAAAATTTAAGGTTAAATTTTTGACTTTAAATAGTAATATCAATATTCATGTAAGGTTATTTTTTGAATCGGAATTGGAAGAAAATAAAATGGAGGTTTTATGGTCTGAAACTTTGGGAAAAATTATCAATGACCCTGCCAGCTTTAAAATTGAAGAGCCAAAAAATTCTTCTACATTTATAGAATCGTGGTTAGATAACAGTCAGCATGATAATGAATTATTGTTAGTCATTAGTAGTCATATGTTTCAAACTCCCGTTAAAAATGAAGGTGAATTCATTTCAATGTTATTGTTAGCTGGTGAAAATGTAGATAAAAATTGTTATGCCTCTGATATTAGTAAATCAGGTGTTAAAGTCCATCGTAGTGAACAAACTAATGTATTAAATAATACTATTGATAATGCTTTATTGTGGAGCAGCGATATTGCTGCTCCATATGATATTGTTTGGTGTAACTGTATGACCACAGATATAAAAAACGACATCATGAATTATTTTAATGAAATCAGATTTGAACCAAAAGATGTTTTAGATGTAGAAAATTCAATAGGTAATGCTGGGTTATGTTCCTATTGGTTAAACCTTGCTTTGGCTATTGAAAATATCGTTCAATCAAAAAATAAACAATTAGTAATATTAGGTTCTCCTTATGTTACTGCCTCAGTTGTATCGTGTTTGCCAGAAGAAAATAATAAGAGAAGTGAAAAAAATGAAAAACTATAAACTTATTTGGATGTTTTTGTTGCTAATTGTTGCAATGATTATTGTTGTTTTGATTTGGCAGGATAATTTTTCATTTCTTGTATGGAATACCGAAAAAGTTATCGCGTCTTTATTAGTTATCATTTTTGCGTTATTCCTATCTCATTTCCATGGACTTATTAATTTGTTATCACATAAAGTGATGGAATTGGATTTTCAGCGTGGAGATAAAACGAATATTGATATTGATAACAAAAAACAGAAAAAAGAAAGCGTTACTGATTCTTTTTGGGAACCAGTCAAATTTATGCGTCATCGTCATGGTCTTTTTTGGCGTTATAAAATTAGAAAGTGTCTTGTTATTGGATCATATACTGATGTCGAGTCCGTATTCCCTAATTTACAAGACGATAAATGGCAATTATGTGATAAAACGTTGATGGTTTATGGTGGTGATATTGAACATGAGCTTGATACATCTTGGTTATTGGCATTAAAAAAACGTTTTTCTCGCTGTATTCCTTTTGCGGCTAAACCGTTGAATGCCATTATATGGGTAATGCCTAAATATTATCTTGACAGTAATCGTCAACAGCAAGTGTTGATTGAAAAAGCTTTACAGCAAATAGAAGCACGTGACAAATTATTGAAGTGGTCTGCTCCGCTCTATTTAGTTGCGCCACAAAATAGTGAATGGCATCAAGTAGGTCGTATCGAACAAAGTGTAGGCGTCATTTTCCCATTATTAAATCAAGAATCGTTGCAATCAATCGACACGTCATTGTATCAATTGTCCCAAGAGTGTTGTATACGTGGAATGCAACAAGTTAAAGGCTCAATAACTCACGATTTTTTATTAAAAATAAGTCAAAAATTAACTAAAGGTGATATTGAACACATTAAGCGTTATTTGGGAATGTTTACCGCTTTTCCGTATTCACCTTATGTTCGAGGGCTATTTTTTGTACCTCATCAAGTCTTTTCAGAAAATGAAGAATTAAATTTTGATAACTATTTAGTGATGACCCCAACTTGGCAATCAATTAGTGATGATGCCAATGCACAGTTAGGAAAACGTATGGGCATTCGTTGGGGAATGGTGTCTTGCATCTTTTTACTTGGTGTGTCTACGTTGCTTGGTTTAGGTGTTTTAAACTCGTATTTCCGAAATTCAACCCTTATCAACGATAGTATTAAATTAGTAAAAAATGCGGATAGTTCGATTCAACAAGACTTAACAACCAAATTACAAAACCAATTTGAATTACAACAACGTATTGAGCAGTTACTATATCGTAAACAACACGGTGCGCCATTTAGCTATCGATTTGGTTTGAATCATAATAATGAGCTTTTAGAAAATTTGTGGCTTTCTTATCGAGTGACCAATTCTAGAAATATTGCCACTCCGTTTCATAATCTAATGACAGATTATTTAACCTTGCTAACAGAGCTACCACCAGATAGTCCAGAGCGTTTAAAATTAGCCGATTCAGCTTATGATTTTTTAAAGGCTTATTTAATGTTAAGTCATCCGGATAAAAGTGATGGTATTTACTTAAGTCAGTTCGCTTCACAAAAATGGCGAGCACCAGAAGGTATTAGTGATGGTGATTGGCAACGATTAATGCCAGATCTGGTCCGTTTTTGGGGACAAGTATTAAAAAGTAAGCCAGACTGGGCGCTTCAAGAAGACAAACGTTTGGTCAATGGTATACAAAAAATATTGATTAATAAAATTGGTGTTCAAAATGCCGTTAACACGCTTTATCAAGATATTATTCAGCGTGCAAGTCAACAATATACCAATCAAAATTTAAATCAATTACTTGAAGGAATTGATAGTAATATTCTCTTTATTAATGATGTTGAAGTTCCCGGTATTTTTACCCGTAAAGCATGGGAAGATACTATTAAAAATGAAATTAATAGCGCAGCTAAATCACGTAAAGAGCAAATTGACTGGGTATTGGGCGAAGATAGCCAAAGCAATTTAATTGCTTCAATATCCCCCGATGTGTTAAGACAGCAATTAAAAGATCGTTATTTTAGTGAATATGGAGCATCTTGGGCGTATTTTTTAAATAATATTCAATGGCAACCAGCTAATAATGTGTCTGATGTTATTGAGCAATTGACTTTATTGGCTGATAATCGTCAATCCCCTTTGATTGCATTAATTAATGTCGTTAAATATCAGTCTGAAGTTGATTATTCTGGCGATGGACTGTCCGATAATTTAATTCGTACTGCACAGCAAATCATAGGCAAAAAGAATCAATCTGTTATTCCATTAGCAAATAATGAGGCTTCAGGACCTTTAACAGAAACTTTTTCACCTATCGTGAACTTAATCAAAAATGAAAATAATAATCTTTCATTACAAACCTATCTTTCACGAGTCACACAAGTCCGCTTAAAATTGCAAAATGTGACCAATAGCGCAGATCCTAAAGCAATGATGCAAGGACTTGCTAAAAGTGTATTTAAAGGCACGTCAGTTGACTTGACCGAAACACGAGATTACGGAAATTTAATTGCCGCTAATTTAGGTAATGAATGGTCTGGATTTGGACATAGTTTATTTAAGCAACCGCTTGAGCAATCGTGGCAGGTCGTATTAACCCCAGCGACTGAAAGTTTTAACGAAATTTGGCAAAATTATATTGTGCATCAATGGGAAAAGTCATTTGCGGGTCGTTATCCTTTCAAAAATAGTGAAAACGAAGCGTCGTTTGCTGAACTTGCTCGTTTTTTACGTAGTGATACAGGCATTATCGACAATTTTATTATAAATGAATTAGGTGGCGTCTTAGAAAAGAAAGGGGGCAGATGGGTTGTTAATACGGTGAACGCTCAAGGACTTAATTTTTCACCGAAATTTATCAACGCATTGGAGTTATTTAACGATTTATCATCTGAATTAATCACATCAGGTGATGTTAGTTTAGCCTTTGATCTAATGCCACGCAGTGGTAATAATATTGTCCGAACTGAATTAATCATTAATAAACAAAAATTAGAATATTATAACCAAGCACCAACTTGGCAACGATTCAATTGGCCTGGTGATGGTTATTCACCTTATTCACAGTTAAGTTGGAGTTCTGATGAAACAGGATTAAAACTCTATGATTATTTCAATGGTGATTGGTCTTTGATTAGACTACTTGAAAAAGCATCAGTTAAACCACTTGATTCAAGTCGCTATGAGCTGGTTTGGAAAGTATCTGAGGAAGGTAGATTACGATATATTTTACGTACACAGTTGGGGCAAGGACCACTAACGTTATTAAAATTGCGTAACTTTACATTACCGAATAGAGTTTTTGAAAATTAATTATATGATGGAAGATTATTATGTTTAGCCAATTGTTAAACCGTTTATTTGGATCGCAAGATTCAAGTGAATCAGCTAAAAAAAATCTAAGTTTACAGTGGGCAGATTGGCTAGAGCCAATTAGTCTTGATAAACCAACGGGTGAAGATTTAACCTATCACGATACTTTTCAGGAAATAAAAGAAGAAATCGCTAAACTTTCCGGAATTGATTACGAGTTAGTCGCGACGGAAAGTGAAAATATCTTAAAGAAGAATAGTAAAGATGTACGTGTTGTTACTTATTATTGTTTGGCTCGGTTACATATTGATGGCGCCAATGGTTATGCCGACGGTGTTGAAATATTAGCAGGTTTACTTGAAAAATTTGGAACCTCTGTTTACCCTTCACGGCATAATATTCGTAAAAATGCGATAGAATGGTTAGCAAATGCAAGGTTTCTTGAGCCGCTTACCCAATTACAGCCAATTTCAGAAGAATGTCTTTCGCGAATTATTTTAGCGCTAAATCAGATCGATAGTATTTGTCAAACGTTGTTTGTTGGCGAAACTCTAGAGCAGAAGCTTGAAGCGCCAGATCTTTCTGCGCTTGTTCACTTTTTTAGCAATAATTTAAAGCAACCCGTTAAAAGTACTCAACCAGAAAACGCATCATCTTCTATGCCCGTTTCTGAATCAATGCCAGAATCTTTTCCTAAACTATCGGATGCTAAAATTGGTTCACAACGAGACTTACTTGATCAAGCTCGCAAAATGGCTGCATTTTTAAGAGAAAAGCCAGAAGGCTATCTTGCAGCAGGTCGTTTTTTACGAATATTACGCTGGGATACCATTGTCGATTTACCTCCAGCAGATCATCGAGGACGAACTCGTTTACCTGCACCAAGAGCAGAACTTAAACAAAATATTAGTCGTTTAATTATCCAACAACAATGGTCAGAGCTTTTTGAACGTGTGGAAGCGGCTTTTATGGAAGGTGCGAACCATTTTTGGCTTGATTTACAACGAGCAACAGTAATGGCATTACAGAAAATGGGTGCACCTCATCAAGCTTGGGCAGACATATTTTTAACGGATATTGGGTTGATGCTTGAAAGATTAAACGGCATAGAACGGCTTTCATTCGATAATGGCACACCGTTTGCCGATGATGAAACGCTCAATTGGATTGCAACCAATGCGCGCATTCATCATTTAGATGAAGGTGACAGTATTGAACCAATTTCGATTTCTGGCGAAAACGATTGGAATGAAATTGAAAAACAAGCGTTAGAATTGGCGCATAGTGAAAGTATTGAAAAGGCATTTCAGTGGTTGCAAAATTTACCTACTTTACGCTCACCTAAACAACGTTATTTGCTGCAATATACGCAAGCAAGAGTCGCTGAGCAAATGGGTAAACAAGATATCGCTATGAAATTATTGCTTGGTCTCAATAGTCAGCAGCAAACAATGACACTTTTACAGTGGGAACCAGAATTAATATTTGATGTTAAACGTTTTTTATTAAAACTAATGAAGCAAAAAAATCAACTGAAAGATGGCTTTAAACCCGAGCTTTCAGAAAAAATTGATTTGTTACAGCACGAATTAATGCAACTTGATCCAGCTAGAGCATTAAGTGTTATGTAGCGTTAATCAAGCACCTTATTTATGGGGTAGTTAGTTTCAATAACGATATTACTAAACAGAATATACAAAAAAATAAAGAGATGAAAAATGGATGATTTAATTTTACGCTATTACGAATCAGAAATGCGGTATTTGCGAGAAGCAGGAAAAGAATTCGCCAAAATACATCCTGATAGAGCTAGTTTGTTAAACTTAGATCGTGTCGGTGATCGTGATCCTTATGTAGAGCGTTTATTTGAAGGGTTTGCCTTTCTAACTGGTCGTTTACGTCAAAAAATTGATGATGACTTACCCGAATTAACGGAAAGTTTAGTGACATTACTTTGGCCTCACTATTTACGACTGATCCCATCATTATCGATCGTGGAACTAACGCCAAATTATACGACATTATCACGTGAAGAAGTCATTCCAAAGGGATTGCAAGTGCAATCTGAGCCATTGGGGCATGTCGGTACACGGTGTCCATTTAGAACAACACAAGACGTCACTTTACGACCTATTAAAATAAGTCAAGCTAGATTAGGGCTAAGCCATGATGGTCGTAGCATGATTACTATTCGGTTGAGTATTACTGAACTGGCAGACTTTGAACAGTTGGATTTATCATGTTTACGCCTTTATTTAAATGCAGATGCCCCCATCGCATCAACACTACATCATGTTTTAACGCAGAAAGTTGGCTCAATTCACGTTCGTTATTCTGATGATCCTGAAACAAGAGTTTCGTTAAATGGTCATATTACCCCCGTTGGATTCAGCGAAGACGATCGCTTATGGTTAAAACCAGATAATGCATTTTCTGGCTATCAACTTTTACTAGAATATTTTGCATTTCGTGAAAAATTTATGTTTGTTGACTTGCATGGTTTAAAAACGAGCAATATATCAGAAGCATGTACTTATATTGATATCGAATTGACGCTCAATCAATCATGGCCAACCGATATGCCTTTTGGCGATGATAATATTCGTTTGCATTGCGTGCCAGTCATCAACTTGTTTGATATGGAAGCCGATCCAATTGTGGTAAATCAGCTAGAAAGCGAATATTTACTTCGACCTTTATTACGCCAAGATGGGCATGTTGAAGTGTATTCTGTTGAACATGTAGAAGCTATTACGCGTGATGGACGTTATCGATATGTTCCATTCACGAGTTTTAAACACCGTGGAGGTATGTTACGTCATGATGCGCCAGAAAGATATTATCATACTCGAGTGAGAAGAGGTGCTTCCGGTTTACATGACACATGGCTGATTTTGGGCGGTAAAATTTGGGATAAAAACGAAATGCTCGAAACCGAGACTTTATCGTTACGTATAACAGGTACTAATGGTATGTTACCTCGTAAAGCTTTACGTAATGCTCGAATTCATGATCTTTCTGACTCAAATGGTAATATTGCTAAAGTACGAAATCTTTGTTCTCCAACAATACCTTGCTATCCACCAACTGAGGATCGCTTTTATTGGCGTGTTCTTTCGCATCTTGCCCCGAATTATTTGTCACTAATGAATGCTGAAGTTCTACGTGGAACACTCGCATTATATGATTGGACAGATAACGAACTTAATCGTAGACGCTTAGAAGGTATCGTTGAAGTTTCTCATCGAATGATTAAACGCACAGTTAAAGGTATGCTGCAACGAGGTATTGAAATAGAAGTCACTATCAATAGTTTTCAATTTACCGGGGAAGGTGATGTAATGCTGTTCGGCGAATTATTACATCAGTTTTTTGCTTTATATGCCGATGTTAATTTATTTACACAATTGGTTATTATTAGTCTACCTACAGGAAATAAAATTGTATGGAACCAAAGCAAAACATCGAAAACAGCCCTTTAATGCAGATGCTTGAAAAGCAACTGCCAAAAATTAATTTTTATCGTTTTTGTCAGTTACTTGAGCAGTTATATGCAGACGAGCCTATATTGGGTAAAAGCGAATCACCAGCTGCAGATCCGTTGCGTTTTGCACCTTCGGTTGATATGTCTTTCCCAGCAAGTGAACTGAAATATATAGAAAAAGCACCCTACATAAATCGTCCAACAACAGTTAGAACACGTTTTTTAGGGTTGTATGGGGTTGATGCCGTATTACCGCTTGGTTTGCTTGATAAAATTATTCGGCGAGACGAAAATTATCAATCGATGACTGATTTTTTGGATATGTTCAATCATCGGGTCATTACTCAATTTTATCGTATTTGGTTGAAGTATCATTATCCAGCATGTTATTTAAGTGGTGGGCGTGATCCAGTATCAAAATGTTTGTCTGGTTTAATAGGATTAGGTGTAAAAGGTACTATTGAACAAATAGGTACGCCACTATCTCGATGTTTTGCATTATTAGGATTAATGTCTCAAAAAACACGTACAGCAGAAGGCATTATCGGATTAGTGCGTGTGATGGTCGATGATGCGCAAGTGAGTGTAAGCGAATTTTATCCTATTTGGCAGTCAATTGATTATCCAGCAAAATTAGGCGGTCAAGGACCACATCGAATCGGATTAGATGGTGGTGCTGCATTGGGTTCACGTTTTAAAGAGTGTAATCAAAGTATTCATCTTGTTATCACGCCTCAACACGAACATCAAATTGCTGAGCTATTGCCCGACGGACAATTATTTCATGATATTTTAGCTTTATTACGGGCTTATTTAGGCTATCGTGTAGATGCCAAAATAACGCTGTGTATTAAGCGAATTTTTCTACCAAGAAGCCAACTAAAATCAAGAAATAGCAGATTAGGATTAACTGCTTCATTTAATAAAACTGACGAAAATAATCAACCTGTTGAAGACGAAATCAAAGTGAATTTGGGTAGCTATTCTGGTGTTGATTATCAAGTATATCAATCAAGGGACTAAAAATGAGAATAATGAAAACATTACTTGCTAGTTTATTAATCATTTCGCTAATGGGTTGTGGTATAGCTCAGAGTGTAAGTGAAACAGCGGTTGAAATCACGGATTCTGTCTTTAAATGGAATGTCAGAACATTACATTTAGATCTAAAAGCAAGGGCTGAATTAAATACAGATGATGATGGACGCTCATCACCCGTTGTGATCCGAATTTATCAATTAAAAGATGCTGATAATTTTAACGCTGCTTCTTATCAGGAACTCGTTGATAATGACAGTGAAATATTACAAGAATCACTCATTGAAAGCAAAGAAGTTGTACTAAAACCCGATACATCTATTTCAATTGATACACCATTTGATAAAAAAGCAGATGTAGTAGGCGTGATAGCGCTTTTCAAAGAACCAAATCTAAAAGATAACAGTTGGCGAATAGTATTGGAACGTGGCGATCTTTATATCACTGAACCACGCGAAATTATCGCGAGCCAATATAGCATTAAACTTGTGGAAGAAAAGTAAATGAGTGCTTCATTATATGACATCTTATATGGCTATTTTGAGTCTGGTATCCCGATAGATGAAATAGCCGAAAATGAACAAACCATTATAAGTGTAATGGATAATATCGAGCGTATTCTAAATAGTCGGGCAGGGGCTATCAACCACATGCCTGATTATGGGCTACCGGACATGTCCACTATCTTTCAGGCATTACCGTCATCAGCTTACGTATTAATGAGAGCCATAGAACAAACATTACTCATTTATGAGCCACGACTTGAATCAATAAATATCAATATTGATGAGAAAAATAAAGATTCTATGGTGCTTAGCTATGAATTAGTCTGTTATTTTAAAGAAGGTGGACTAGTCAAATACGGTACTTATTTTATGCCCGATGGCAAAGCACAATTAAGATATACCAAAAAAACAGCTCGAAATTAATGAAGGAAAGATAAATAAAAAGCATAACAAATTAGTTAATGATAAAATAAAAATAAACCGTTTATATCTGTGTTAACAATGAACAGCATATCGGAGTAAAAATGCTTGGAGAACGAATAAAAATAGCTAGATGTAAACGGGGATTGAGTCAGGCAGAGATCGGAAAAAAAATGGGTAACATTTCAAGGGCAGCGGTTTCTAAATGGGAAAACGGAACCAACAAGCCAAAAGACCTCGATTTATTGGCACATATCTTAAGGGTGAGTAATTGTTACCGATACACATAGTGATAAACCGATCATTTATCGAGTTGTTTGAACGGAGGCATGCAGAATTATAGGTTAAATCATGAACGATAATTTAAAGTTACTTTTTTTATTTTTTATTACTATTGTTTTCTTTTATTATTATGCAAAAGCTTTCTTTTATAATTATGTAAAAGTTTTCTTTTATAATTATATAAAAGTTTTCTTTAATAATTATATAAAAGTTTTCTTTAATAAACTTTTTTCTATTATAGTGAATTTAAAATCTAATTTGGTTATACCTAAGTCATATAATAAGAAATTAAAAATTGCCACAAAAGAAATAGAAAGATTTATATTAATAATTAAGGGTATGGATAGTAAAGAAATTGGTTCTGTATTAGCATTAACTTTTGATTTAAAAAATAAAATGCTAAAAGATGGTATTAATTTGTTAGATCCAATTATAACATTAAGCGCTTATCCAAATTTATTAATCCTTCTCGAAGATAAAGCGATAAAATTACAGAAAGAAAACAATACTGTTTTTGCAAGTGGGATTCTTATTTGGGTTCATACTTATAGAGGAGTATTATTTCCAGAACTTAGATATAAATCAAAAGAAATGTGGGCAGAACTTGAAAGAGGTTTTTATTATACAAAAATACATTCCCTTGATTTTTTAGATATTCAACTAGATTTAACAGATCCTAGTATCCCCATAGGATTTGATAAAAATAAATAAGCAATGAAAAAGTCTCTTTTTAATACCCTCATTAAAATTATCTTTATTATCAATTGGTTAACGAGAACGGAAAATAATCAAACGGTATATTTTTTAAACTTTAGCTATTATTTGTTTTCATTTAATATATCACACTTACATACATCAAAACGTGTTCCTTGTATATATTAAAGGATAACCGTTTTTGAAAGATCCAAAAGTTTATTTATAGATAAAATTCCAGACTATTTTTTTATTATAACTTCTACCAATTTAGTTAATAGTTATTACATGCGAGATCATGCTGAATAAAGCAAAGACGCAATTGCAAGATCAATATTGAATAGTTCGTCAAAATCAAACACCAAAAAATAAGATTTGATGTAGTCAACAAAATTGGTCGGTGCACTGAAAAATTATAAAAGTGTGTGCCATTAAAAAATCGTTTTGAATATACGTAACTATTTGATAAATATTAAATTACATTTAAAATGCGTCTTGAAACAAAGTGCCTAAAAAAACAACAAAAAGCCGGTAGAATTTTACATGCTCCTATTTTATTTAATAAACAATAGGTTATAATTAGAGTGTTCCCTGTATACACAGGGATAAACCGGCCGATCTGGATGGTTACGCGGGCAATTTATAGTGTTCCCTGTATACACAGGGATAAACCTCCTTCGTGCCGGTTTAGGTATGATGGATGGTGGTGTTCCCTGTATACACAGGGATAAACCGGCTAACGAAAAAATAGCAATTTTGCAGGATATGTGTTCCCTGTATACACAGGGATAAACCGACAACCGCCACAGCCGATGCTATGGGTTTCACGTGTTCCCTGTATACACAGGGATAAACCGAAAACTATAAAGCAGCGAATATCGAAATTATTGTGTTCCCTGTATACACAGGGATAAACCGTCGAAATTCAAATTGATCATCATATAGAACTGGTGTTCCCTGTATACACAGGGATAAACCGTTATTACGGCACGAGGGGATAGCATGACTCCGGTGTTTCCTGTATACACAGGGATAAACCGGCTTAACTAACTATGAAAAATAATAGTATCAAGTGTTCCCTGTATACACAGGGATAAACCGCTGGCATTTCGTCCAGCTCTATATGCATCCCAGTGTTCCCTGTATACACAGGGATAAACCGTTTGCGTAGAACTTGAAGAAAAATATGGTTTAGTGTTCTCTGTATACACAGGGATAAACCGAAATGGACAGGGCTCTAAAAAACGCCAGCATCGTGTTCCCTGTATACACAGGGATAAACCGCATATAACGAAATTATTAATGCAGTGATAAATCCAAAATTACATTTATTTATACTAGAAATCGATAAGTCGACACTAAGAAATATTCATATTCCAACAAAAGAGCTTATTAGCTGGATCAATTAAAAAACTAGACAACATACTTATATGACAATTCCACAAATGGCCAAGCATCTAAGAATTAGTCAACAGTTTGCTTATGATCTGGTTAATTATGAACTTATGCCATATACCATAATTGAAGGAAATAATACTCGTTGGATCACTTAAGATAATATCAACATATTCAATAAAAAATTATATTATTTTATCTAAATTTGCTAAAGAAGAAGGAATTTCATCAAAAAAATTGATGAAAAAGCTAGATACAATTGATGCTGGCTATAGGAAATTAGAATGCCAATTAACACAAGTAGTGTATAAAAAATTACTCCTCAGACATTTTACATTAACAAAATAAAATATCAGCAGAGCTCTTAATTTTCATATTTGCTTAAAGCTAATTTTTCATGACAATGGGGACATCTAGGCTGCCTTCTTAATTGCATATTTGAAATCTTATTCCCATGATATGCTGAATTATATCTAGTTTGATAATTCATCTCTACAATACCAGTATTCAACCACTCTAAAATCATATCTATTCCTAAAGAAGCCGCATTCATTCCAGCAGAAACAGCATAAGGTGTATATGCTGCACAAGGACCTTCCACTACAATTTTTTGAAAATCTATATCTTTTAAAGGAGAAAGATCAGGATCATTTTTATTAAACCCAGAGAGATGTAAGCAATTAATACACCCACCTAAATTCTCTCTAACTTTTGGATCTACCCATAAGCCTTGCACGCATTCACCATTACCATAAATCCACAAATGTAACACATGAGGACGCTGAAATAATGGTATTTTTAATACCTGTTCATTAATATATTCTGCTACTTCTAATGATCCTGTTGCATCAATAATTAAATTCAAATTATTATGTTTATTAATTTCATTATCTGTTAGTAAATCAATACTAGAATTGATTGAAATAATATTTGGAAAATTTTTACCATATTGCTCTTCTATATATTCTTTCATTGCCACAGTTTTCGGAAAAGATAAAAAGCGATATCCTAATATGTGGCGGCCTAAATTATCAGGGCTTAAAGTATCTTTATCAACAAGTAATAATTTATGGTCGCGATTTATCTTTTCAGAGATCCCTGCACCAATTTTTACTATTCCATCGGCAAGATATCCCCCAATAGCACCAACACCGACTTGCATTATTCTCTTATTTTTTAGGGTTTTGGATTGAATATTTTTTATATTTCTATTTATGACTGAATTCATATCTAAAGAATCTACTACGCTGCATAATACTGAAATATTTAATGATTTATGCATTAAATTATTATTTACTATTTTATTAAAATATTTATTTTTCCAGGCAAAACTAATTGCATATGTATGATCCCTATAAGTAAAGCATAGACTCAGAAAATCATTGTCTAATATATTATGACCTATATTTTTTTTTAAGACATCCAAAAATAGGTTATATCCTTGAATTGACCATTCCTTAAGGAAAGAGAGTACATTGGATAAGGAAACAAAGAATAAATCTGAAAAAAAGTTATATAATAGAGGAATTTTTCTTCCATCCGTAATTTTTATAAAAATAACTTTTGTTTTAAATACGCGATGTTTATAAGATTCATTGTTCTTTGATAATAAGAAAAAATTAGTGTTATACGTTTGGGTAATATCATCAGGGACTTTAGTAGCAATGAATAAATTAGAAAAATTATCTTCCGTTTTTAAAGCATATTGATAGGATGAAGCACTATATGAGGCAATAGATCTCCATATATTATAAAACTCTTTACTTACCTCTTTTCTAAATGATTTGTTATTTATAAGTATATTAAGTACTTTTAGGCATTGATCTTCAATATACTTAATCATCGTATAAAATTGATGTCGAGGTAATTCAATTCTGTCATGTAGTGCATAGCAAAATCCACACATGAAATCCTCATTATTCCATTCTTTTTTTCCTTCTAAACTAAAATGTGGCAAAGGAAATTTAATATGCTGAATTTTATCACTTAATTTCTTAAAATCCTTCATAGGAATATATATTGATGGTAGTGTTAGGTAATTCCAATTTTTAAATTCTAAAAATAATTGAATACTGATACCACATAGGTTTATTTTTTTTTGCCAGATCTTATCTTCTAAATTAATTTGATCATTGGTAAATAGCTTATAACCAATCTCATCAAGCAAAATATAGATATCTGTAATATTTGTAGTCATATTTACTTTACCCTAGATAACGAATAATATTGGCCACCAAAGATTAATTGTAACCAATCATCTTCATAATCTTTAGATGATGCAATCCAAAATAATTTATGGCTACTACTGAATTCAGTGTTTGCAACTAATACTGACCATCCAAGATAATCAGCGTTAGATGGCTTTGGGTATAACTCAGGATGAGTGTGCCACTCGCCGATATAACGTAGATAACCTCCAGATATATTATGCAAATTATTTAAGAACAATTGATGTCCATCTACTGTTCTTAAAAATTGATAACGAGACCTTATATCACTAGCACAAGGTACAGATATATCCTTTACCCACAAAGATTTATTTCTGACTTCACCAATAATTATTCCACAGCCTTCTGGAAGATTATTAGATACAGATTGTCTATAATTATTAATAATATCCATGACCGAGCGATCAATTCGAATAAAATAGTCTAATTTTAGGTTCATCCATTCGTAATACAAATTAACCTCCCGTTACAGGAAGAAGAATATTAGGTTTATCCACTCTTTTCGGTGATTCTGAAAAATAACTATCTGTTCCTGAATCTATTGTAATTAACGATATATCAGTTGGAATTCTATTACCAAAAGAGAATCTTAAAAAACTAATTGCATTATTTGGATCACTAACACTAATAGATGTTTTTAAGTGATTATATAAGTTTTGAGCTTTTTCTGCACATTCGGCTCTTTTGTCTAACGGAATTCTATTAAAATCTTCATTTTCATGTTCTGGTATCGATGGTTCTATTACTGCATTTTTTAATGCTTGAGGTAGGAATTTTATAACATTTAATAAAGCTATATCATCTCGGTTTTCTTTGTAAGAATAATATCGATTAGCTATAACCATTAATAAAATAGAGCTAGGACCACCCTCAAGAAATATATAGTCTCTCCAAGCTTTTAAATAACGTGCAATATATCTCAATTGCCGTCCTTTATCCTCTTGTTTAGAAAGAAAATCTGAATACCATTTACGAATAATTTCACAATCACTTTCTTTCCATCCTCCGGATCTTATAGCCATATGAATTTTTGTTATCTTGTCTAATTTTATTAGTCTATCTTCATATGAAAAACATTCTAAACCACAATAATAAACGCTATTTATACTCATTTTTTGATCCGCAGCTAAACTCGCTTCCGAAATCATTTGATTCTTTTCTTCTAGATCGTTAAACATATCATCAGGAACTATATACAAAGGAATATCCATATGAGATTGATGTTGTAATTTTAATCTTACACACGTCTCTTTAGACGAATCGATTTGCCATCGTTCTTCTTTTGCTAAATCTATCAATAAAACCTCAACTGCTTTAAAATATTTTTTAGCAAGTGAGTCAGATCTCTCATTATTAAATAAACTAGAAGGTAAATAAACACCATAATCAATATCCATTTCTTGTTGTGGATTTGCGGGTTGATTACAAGTTCCATAAGCCCAAGATCCTTGAATTCGAAATTTTGGAGATACTAAAAAATCAGTATATTCAGAAATAAACGAACTTAATCCTTGCTTAATTTTTCGTCTAACTTTTACTCTACATTCATTTAAGTAGTTTCTTTGAACTTCAGTTGGTTTTATTTTATTAACAAATCCACTGGGTCTTGAACGAAATACATTGTGTAAATTATTTGACATATTTTCCTCATCCTTAATTAACATTATTTTAACGATTGAATCTAATTGGAGAAGTTGCAGGTAAATCAAAAAAAACTCTAATCTCTTCAATACCTAGGGCTTTTTTCGCTGATTGCATTCCATTTGACTCTAATACTTGTTGAGCATGAGTATCTGTTGCATCCAATGCAACATAATTCGCAGATGCATTTACTAGTTTTTCATCTATTTGGAAAAAATGATCTGGATAATCCGACATTCTGTGTGTAACTAATTGCAACATAAACTGTTGCTGAGCACTGAATGTTAAATCAATAATATTGTTAGCTGCATTAAGAATGTTACCTTCCCCCCAATCAGAGAATCCCCCAAGTTTATTCGTAGATGGATTCATGTTTTTTTGATCAGACAATGTACCGATTGACAGCATATATATATCTTCTATCTTCTTTTTAAAAAAGAATTCAGCTTCATGTAACCCAATAAGTGCTGGGTTATTAGCAAATAAACCACCATCAACATACTCATTTTTATCAATAGAATGCCTTTTAAAAAAAGTTGGAGCGGCAGATGTACACAATGCTACATCTTTGATTTTTAATTTCCAATCTCGAACAAAGTTAGGATGATGAGGTGTTTTGAAAGTAACTGGTCTACCCTGACTATAATCTATTGCAGGTATAACAACATTATTTTTCAAATCAACAATTGTATTATCCCCGAACCATTCCTTCAGGACCTTTGTCAAACCATCTTGAGTATATTTAGCCTTTACTATCTTCCAAAAACTCCTTTTTTGTTTACAAAAAATAGTTGCTCCTTTTTCCTTAAAAAGTTTTACTACATCTTTCATTTTTATACGATATGCAACTGCTAAGGCTAATATCCCTCCAATCGAAGTACCTGTAACTAAATCAAAATATTCTCCAATATAAATATAGCGATCTTTACTATCAGATTGATCGTTTAAATATTCCTCAATATCCGCAAGTACCTTAGCGGTATAAAGCCCACGATATCCTCCACCAGACAATGCTAAAATACGAAATCTTTCTTTATTTTCTTTTTTTTTCATAAAATTCCCTTGCAAAATGTTATTTTTATATCTTTTATTAATTAAAAATAGTATTAAGGTTTATATTGTAGTAAAGTAGCGAGATAATTTTAGTTAACTACATTATATTTATTAGCGTATATAAAAATGGCTAAACGGCAATTTATCCATTAATTGTAATTACCTTTATACTATTTTCTTAATATATCAAAAAATTACTTTTCTTTTCTAACCCCTTTAAATGGGTTAGAGTTAGATGTTTTAACATCCATAATTTTTCCGGTATCAGTGTTTCTTTTTATCCAATGCCCTGATGGGTGCTGGAATTGACTCCGCCCCTTCACGGCCCCTATTCGGTGACCATCACCATATGGTTTATTTGTTGCCATATCATTTTCCTTGCAATACGTGACAAAATTATCACACTATTATGCTATCAACTGGCTAAAAACAAGTCAAGATCATTTTGATCTTGTTTTTGGAGTCATAAAGATCTTTACAATAAATAAAACACAATATATAGTATGCATTAAATTAATATTGGCGCTAAAAAATAAAATGAATAATATTGAATTATTGTCGGATAACATAAGAGATAGATTACGATACATTGAATTTTCTTTGTTATATAAAGGTGAAATATCTAGATCTGATATTATGTCTAAGTTTAACGTTAAAGAAGCCACTGCCACTCGTGACATAAAATCGTATAGCGACTTAAGTAATAATAAAAATTGTTTTTTTGATAGTAAAACAAAAAAAAATAGGATTAAAGAAACATTTCAACAACTCTATAACTTAACCGATGAGGAAGCTTTATTCTGGTTAAAGCAAGAAACATATCCAAACCAAAGTAGCTTTATTACTTATCGATTTAAACGATTAAGTTTACCTGAACAAAAAGCACTAGCTCCAATAACAACTGCAATAATGAATAAACTGGTGGTACAAATAAAATATTTATCATTAAATCAAGGTAGAGAAACAATAAGAAAAATAATCCCACATTCTATTATGGATGACGGATTAAGAACTTATATAAGGGCTTATGATAGAGTGCGAGAAAATTTTATAACTTTTTCAACCTCTAGAATTATAGAGTCAGAATGTTTACCAGAATATCAAATTGAACCAATAGAAACTCAAGATAAAGATACTGAATGGAATGAATTCATTGATTTAATAATTATTCCTCATCCAAAACTACTTCATAAGAATATAATTGAATATGAATATAAAATGATTAGAGGAGAGTTAAAATGTACTGTAAGGAAAGCCGTTGCCGGATATTTTTTATTTGCATGGAGTGTTGATTGCTCTACAGGTGATATATATTTAGATCATCAAACTCACCATTTATATTTAAAAAATATTGAACAATTGAAAAATATAGAAAGTATAAAAAAATTAGCACCTAAAAAAACTTTTTTATAAAAAAATTAGATTTATTTTTTTATAAATTATCGGATTTATTCTAATTAATATTATAAATTACTGGATTTTTTTGTAAATATAAAAATCCGGTCATAATTGAAATACCTTGATATATCAGAAAAATTTATTTTATTAATTACCGGATCCGACATCGCTATATATATACTGAAAAAAACCGAATCGGCAGATAATACCGCCAAACTAGATTTAGTGTTCTAATACAATAAAACAGCTTCAACACTAACACCATTAACATAAGAAAACTATTCCCCGTTTACACAAGAATATGCAATACTAACGCTGTGATGACAAACCCTTTCGTATCTGTATTTCTATTGATTTTATTTCATTTTTTAAATAATTGGAGTTTATTATGAAACTACGTAAAGTCATGATTATTGGAGTAGGGAATGTGGGTTCCACGACGGGTTATACCTTGGTTAATCGTGGTATTTGTGAAGAAATTGTACTGGTTGATGTAAATAAAGATCGGGCTTATGGTCATGCTCAGGATTTATTAGATGCGGCTGCTTATCGGCAAAACATGATTAAAGTCAGTTTACGTGATGCCAATGATTGTGCTGATATTGATATTGCGATTATTACGGTTACTTCGGGATTAGCGCAAAAAAGCCGAGCGGAGGAGCTAGCTGGTACGTCAAAAATTGTTGCAACGATTGTGCCAGATATGATGAAAAATGGTTTTAAAGGGATTTTTTTAGTGGCGACTAACCCTTGTGATGCGATTACTTACCAAGTTTGGCAATTATCAGGTTTACCTCGTCATCGGATAATTGGTACTGGGGTTTGGCTTGATACAGTAAGATTACGTCGTTTATTGGGGGAACAAATGGATATTGGTCCACAAAGTATCGATGCGTTTATTGTTGGCGAGCATGGCGATTCACAATTTCCCGTTTGGTCGCATTCATCGGTTTATGGCATTAACCTTAATCATCTCGAAAAAAATAGAATCGATTTTAATGATATTGGCAGCAAAGCGAAGAATAAAGGTTTTGAAATAGCTAAATTTAAGCATTGTACCGAATATGGTATCGCCAGTACGATTACTGAAATTTGTCAGCATATTTTTACTAACAGCCATCGTGCGTTAGCATTAAGTTGTATTTTACATGGGGAGTATGGTTATCAAGATGTGGCAATAGGTGTACCTGCGATTTTAGATCAGCATGGTATCAAAAAAATTATTGAGTTAGATTTTTCAGATAATGAAAAGCAGTTATTTAAAAATAGTGTCGAGATTATTAAGGGTTATATTGCACATATTAAATAAGCGTGTTTGGTCGGATAGTTGTTTTATACTCAGTCAACGGATATATCACCCAGAACGCTAGTATTAGTTAGCGTTCTGCTACAAAGGTTTGGCAACTTATTATTTCATTCTGTATATTTTTAAGATCTTTAAGGTTGATCGGCAGGAAACACCACACCTGTTTGCTTTCTGATTTCAGTCAAGATTGTTGATGATAGTTTCGAATAGGTTAAACCGTTATGATCTACGTTGCGTTGTCGATATAGCTTAGCGAATTCTTCTGCTTCGTCATACATATCATTATTGTGTTGTGTAAGGGTGATTTCTTTTTTTTCACCGATTCTTGGTTGATAAATAACGCGCTCACAAGTGGCAAGATTTTCAATAATAAGTGATCCATTTTCGCCTTGAATTTCACTAGGAAGGTAAGAGTTACTGACTTTTGAATGCCAAATGATGACATCAAAATCGTCATAATTAAGTAAAACACTGCCATGCGCATCGACACCAGACGCAAGTTTTGTCGCACTAGCATTTATTTTATTGGGATATCCCCATAATCCTAGTCCAAAATTGAGTGGGTAAACTCCAATATCCATTATAGAACCATTTGAAAAGGTGGGATTAAACGTGTTGGGATTATTGCCATTCAAATAACTTTCGTAACGGCTGGAATATTGACAGTAGTTGAGTAGTGCTTTGCGAATTCTTCCTAACTTTGGAAGATAATCCCGAATTAATTGATAATTGGGCAAATAAACGGTTTTAAGTGCCTCAAAAATAAGTTTTTTATGTTGTTTGGCAATATTAATTAATGTTTGGGTTTCCATCAAATTCGAGGTTAATGGTTTTTCACATATTACATCTTTATTATTTTCCAACATCAATTTGGCTTGTTCAAAATGGAGTGAGTTTGGGCTGGCAATGTAAACAACGTCGACATTGGCATATTGAGCAAGCTCGGTGAGCTTATCAAATACCGTATTAACTTGGTATTTTTTTGCCAGTTCATTGGCTTTGTTGATATCACGGGAATAGATAGCGGTTAATTGATATTGTTTAGTTTGTAATGCCGCATCAATGAATTTTTCAGTGATCCAATTGGTGCCTATCGTTGCTAATTTAATCATGGTTAATCTATCTATTTTTTTAAAAGCTTAAACTATTTGATTAAGATTTAGGACTATCCACTTTAATCAATGCCCGTAAAAGTGAATAGTCTTCCTTTATTTAATTCGAATTGGTTAAAAAGAGTTTTAACGATGGATTTTCGGTTTCGTTATGGAAACCATAACCTAATTCGGTTAAGTGTTTACCAAAATCATGGCTATTGGTTTGGTCAATTTCAAATGCAGCAAGAACACGACCATAATCAGTCCCATGGCTTCGGTAATGGAACATTGAGATATTCCAGTTGGTACCAAGTGTTTGTAAGAATTTGAGTAATGCCCCTTGCGATTCTGGGAATTCAAAGCTGTAAACTTGTTCTTGAATTGGCTGACAAGGCTTGCCACCAATCATATAGCGAACATGCAGTTTAGCCATTTCATCATCAGTCAGGTCAACCACGGGATAACCCGCTGAAGTGAGTTGTTGCATGATGTCATCTTTTTCACTATTTTTAGTGATTTTAACACCTACAAATATGCATGCCGATTCTTCATCATGATAGCGGTAATTGAATTCGGTGACTGAACGCCCCCCCAAGATCTGACAAAATTTTAGGAAACTGCCTTTTTTCTCCGGAATCGTCACGGCGATTAAGACTTCTCGTTTTTCACCCAATTCACAGCGTTCTGACACATAACGTAAATTATGGAAGTTTAAATTAGCTCCCGATAAGATATGAGCAAGGTTTTCACCTTGAATATTGTGTTTTTCAACGTATTTTTTCAGTCCCGCCAGTGCGACCGCACCCGATGGTTCAGCAATGGCACGAACATCATCAAATAAATCTTTGACAGCCGCACAAATTTCATCGCTATCAACAGTAATAATATCATCAATATATTGTTGGCAAAGTCTGAATGTTTCATCGCCGATTCGTTTAACGGCAACCCCTTCAGCAAATAAACCTACTCGATTTAAATCAACTGGGTGACCAGCATCTAAGGCTGCTTTTAAACAGGCTGCATCTTCAGGTTCAACTGCAATGACTTTAATCGATGGCATAATTTGTTTAATTAGGACTGCAACACCTGCTGCAAGTCCACCACCGCCAACGGGGACAAATATGCGATCGAGTTTGGCATTTTGTTGCAACAGTTCCATGGCAATACTGCCTTGTCCGGCAATCACCAGTGGGTGATCAAAAGGGGGAATAAAAATGCGTCGTTGTTCTTTGGCTAATTCTAAGGCTTTGGCTTTGGCTTCGTCAAAATTCGCACCATAAAGTAAAACTTCACCACCGAATCCTTTTACGGCTTCTACTTTGATGTCCGCTGTCGTTAACGGCATAACAATAAGCGATTTTATACCTAATTTGCTAGCTGAAAATGCCACGCCTTGTGCGTGGTTTCCAGCTGAAGCAGCAATAACGCCACATTGTCGCTCTTCTGGGGAAAGACTGGCGATCATCGCTTGTGCACCTCGAATTTTAAAACTGTGCACTAGCTGACGATCTTCACGTTTGACAAATATCTGATTGTTTAGTCTGGCAGATAGTTTATCCATTTTTTCCAGCGGTGTGACTTGCGCCACATCATATACGGCACTGCAAAGCGTTGCTTTTAAATAATCAGCACCAGTCAGTATTGTTTGTTGTTTCACTTTTAGCCACCTAGTTTACTTTTATCGCGGACTGCACCTTTATCAGCACTGGTCGCTAAACTTGCGTAAGCTTTTAGGGCAAACGACACATAGCGGTCACGATTATGAGGGGTAAATGCTTTGTCGCCACGAGTAAGCTCTGCCACCCGACGACGTTCTAGTTCATCTTCAGGCACATCTAAAACTAATTTTCGATTAGGAATGTCAATATCAATAATATCGCCATCACGTACCAAACCAATTACGCCACCGTTAGCCGCTTCTGGTGAAATATGTCCAATGGATAAGCCTGATGATCCGCCTGAAAATCTACCGTCAGTAATAAGTGCACAAGCTTTACCAAGTCCCATTGATTTTAAATAGCTGGTAGGGTAGAGCATTTCTTGCATTCCCGGCCCACCTTTTGGGCCTTCATAGATGATCACAACGACATCACCTTCAACTATTTTTCCACCTAAAATGGCATCAACTGCATCTTCTTGGCTTTCAAATACTTTTGCAGGCCCTCTAAACACAAGGTTTTCAGCGGCAACACTGGCTGTTTTTACGATAGCGCCATCTTGGGCAACATTACCATAGAGTGTGGCAAGTCCGCCGTCTTGGCTATAAGCATGCGCTTTGTCACGAATACAACCATTTTCCCGATCGTCATCCAGTGTGTCCCAATAACAATCTTGTGAAAATGCTTTCGTTGTACGAATGCCAGCCGGCCCACTGCGATACATTTTTTTTACTTCTTCATCTTGGGTTTGCGTAATGTCATATTGTGCAAAGGTTTCTTGTAATGACAGTCCAAGCACATTGTGAACATTGCGATTTAGTAGTCCTGCTTTGTCAAGTTCTGACATGATGGATACCACACCGCCCGCCCTGTGTACATCTTCCATGTGGTATTTTGCTGTACTTGGCGCAACTTTACACAGATGCGGTACTTGACGAGATAGTCGATCGATATCTGACATCGTAAAATCAATTTCGCCTTCTTGCGCTGTAGCAAGCAAGTGTAAAACGGTATTGGTCGAGCCTCCCATCGCAATATCGAGTGACATGGCATTTTCATAGGCTGCTTTGGTGGCGATGGCTCTTGGTAGATAAGATTCATCATCATGTTCGTAATAACGTTTGGTAATTTCAACTATGCGTTTGGCCGCTTTTAAAAAGAGTTGTTCACGTTGCTTGTGAGTGGCAATGAGTGATCCATTACCGGGTAATGAAAGCCCTAAAGCTTCGGTTAAGCAGTTCATTGAATTCGCTGTAAACATGCCTGAACATGAGCCACACGTCGGACAGGCTGATTCTTCAATCGCTTTACTGTCGGCGTCACTGACATTGGGGTTGGCGCTTTGAATCATGGCATCAACAAGATCAAGTTTGATGATTTGATCTGAAAGCTTGGTTTTCCCAGCTTCCATAGGGCCACCAGAGACAAAAACCGTTGGGATATTTAAACGGAGTGATGCCATTAACATACCGGGGGTGATTTTGTCACAGTTGGAGATGCAGATCATCGCATCAGCACAGTGCGCATTGACCATGTATTCTACAGAATCGGCAATAAGTTCACGTGAAGGTAACGAATAAAGCATACCACCATGCCCCATTGCAATACCGTCATCTACTGCAATGGTATTAAACTCTTTAGCAATACCACCTGATGCTTCAATCTGTTTAGCCACTAGTTGTCCTATGTCTTTAAGGTGGACATGTCCCGGTACAAACTGAGTAAATGAGTTTACGACGGCGATAATAGGTTTACCAAAATCTTCATTTTTTACGCCAGTAGCACGCCATAAAGCGCGCGCTCCTGCCATGTTTCTGCCTTCAACGGAGGTAGCTGATCGATATCTAGGCATTTGTTGCTCCCAAGTTCTTATTATACTTGCGACCGATTTAATCGGTTTATCATTTTGATGAGTCCATCATGTTTTGATGTGCATCACATTACAAAAAGTATTTATCCGCCGTATTAGTTAGCGGATTTTTTGAGATATTATTTAATAATATCTAACCAACCATATTTATCTTCTGTTTTACCGTTAAATAACCCGAAGAATGTTTGTTGGATCTGTTTAGTGATTGGGCCACAACGTCCAATACCTACTTGAATGCGGTCAACGCTTCGTACAGGTGTAATTTCGGCAGCGGTACCGGTCATAAAGACTTCGTCAGCTAAATAGAGTGATTCGCGCGATAAAATTTGTTCACGGACTTCGATACCCAAATCACGAGCAAGCGTTAATACGGCATCACGAGTAATACCAGGAAGTGCAGAGCAAGATAATACAGGGGTGAATAGTACACCGTCTTTAATGATAAATAGATTTTCACCCGCACCTTCTGAAAGATGACCATGTACATCTAAGGCAATCCCTTCTTGGAAACCATTAGCACGAGCTTCTGAGCCAATTAATAATGATGATAAGTAGTTGCCCCCAGCTTTTGCTGCTGCCGGAATGGTATTGGATGCGACACGATTCCATGAAGAAACCATCGCATCAATTCCTTGATCTAATGCATCTTCACCTAAATAGGCACCCCAAGGGAAAGCGGCAATCATGACATCAGTTTGATAACCAGCAGGGGGATTAACGCCCATACCGACATCACCAATAAAGACAAGAGGACGAATATAGGCACTTTCTAAGTTATTTTTCTTGATAGTTTGACGCGTTGCTTCCATGATTTCTTCAATCGTGTAAGGAACAGGAAAACGGTATATTTTGGCTGAATTTAGCAATCGTTGTGCATGTTCTTTATGACGGAAAATAGCAGGGCCTTGATGAGTTTTATAACAACGAACTCCTTCAAAAACTGAAGTACCATAATGTAGAGCATGAGACATGACATGAATTTTAGCATCTGCCCATGGAACCATTTCACCATTGAACCAAATATAATCCGATTTTGCTGTAGAACTCATTTTTATTTCCTCTTAAATTTTACTTTTGTTTAGCATAGATATAGCTCGGTGCTTTCAACAATAAACGGTCAAGCATTATACTACACTATCGATTTTGTTTAACTGCTAAAGTGTATACTTTTATAAATTTAACTTATTATTTCATCATGATTTATTATTGAAAATAACTATATTTCAATCGATATCACGTCTACCAATTTGTCGATCTGATTAAGTAGTGCTGAAATAGGGCGCTTTGTTGTTAATGCTAAAGATAATGATAGAATCTGATCATCTTTAGTCTGCATTTGCATCTGTTTAATGTGACCACCACGGTGGCGTATAACCCGTAAGATACGCTCAAGTGTTCCTAATTTATCATAAACGGTGATAGTAAATTGATGCTGATCTTTATTACTCATCCTTTACTCCTTACTGTTGTTATCTAACATATTTTCATTGGCAGCACCAGGTGGAACAAGAGGCCACACGTTTTCAAGCTCATCGATACACACATGTAATAAATAGGCACCTGTTGAATTTAATAGCGTATCGATGGCGCGTTGAATTTCTGATTTTTGGGTAATTTTTTGTCCGTCGATATCGAAGGCTTTAGCCAGCATTAAAAAATCAGGATTGTCAGATAAATTGGTTTCGCTGTATCTTTGATTGAAAAAGAGTTCTTGCCATTGTCTAACCATGCCTAAACGTTGATTATCAATTAATACAATCTTAATCGGTAATTTTTTGCGTTTAATTGTGGTCAGCTCTTGAACATTCATCATAAAAGAGCCATCGCCAGAAATGCAAATCACACAATCATTTGGTCTTGCTAGTTGTGCTCCAATGGCTGCTGGTAAACCAAACCCCATTGTGCCAAGTCCACTAGAAGTAATAAAGTTTTGTGGGTGGTTAAATTGCATGTGCTGAGCTGTCCACATTTGATGTTGACCAACATCGGTAGTGACAATTGTGGTAGCTGTTTTTTGTTCTGAAAGGCTTTTTAGTAACGCTGGGGCATAGATAGGTTCACCCGGATGATCATAACGAGTTGGATACGCTTTTCGTAATTGGTCTATTCTTTTGTGCCATTCTTCTATCGATACGGTTTGGTGAATTAAAGGTAAGACTTGTTTGATATCGCCTTGTAACCCTAAATGCGTTTGCTTTAATTTATTAATTTCAGCCTGATCGATATCAATATGAATGACTTTAGCATGGCGAGCAAATTCATTCAGGTTTCCGGTAACACGGTCATCAAATCGTACCCCTAACGCAATTAATAGATCACACTCTTGCACGGCTAAGTTCGCTGCTTTAGATCCATGCATGCCAATTAATCCTAAATAATAGGGATTATTGATATCAGCAGCCCCTAATCCTTTTAAGGTTGAAACGCTCGGAATTTGAGTCATTTCCATAAATTGTCTTAATTCTGATATCGCGCCAGAAAGCCCAACTCCACCACCAATATAAAGCATGGGTTTTTTAGCATCTTGAATCATCGCTTTAGTTAATTTTATATCATCAGAAGAGATAACAAAGGATTTTGATTTGTTGAGATAACTTTGAGAAGTGTGGTTGGTTAAATATTGTTGGTAATCTAAGTCGGCAAGCTGGATATCTTTCGGAACGTCAATCAATATTGGTCCCGGTCTGCCTGAGTTGGCTAAGGTAAATGCCTCCTCGAATATATTGGGTAAGTCATGCGCATCATCAATTAAATAACTGTGTTTAGTACACGCCAATGACAAACCTAATACATCAACTTCTTGAAAGGCATCGGTACCGATTAAGTTATTAGGTACTTGCCCCGTTATTGCAACGATTGGAACTGAATCAATCAACGCATCTGCAAGTCCTGTGATAATATTGGTTGCTCCCGGCCCCGATGTGGCAATACATACCCCTGTTTTGCCTGTCGCCCTTGCGTAACCTATAGCAGCCATTGCTGCACCTTGTTCATGACGACATAACACGTGTTCAATACCGCCATCATAAAGGGCATCATACAGAGGCATAATTTGTCCACCAGGATACCCAAATACGGTGGTAACGCCTTTTTCTTTTAAGGTTTTTACTATCCACTGTGTTCCTAACATTTATTCCTCGCTCTTTTTTTCAGGTATTTGCATTGCTCATAAAAAAACCCCCGCTTTTTGGGGCGGGGGTTTTGGGTTAACTATGAAGCTTTTTTAACTCAAAGAACGCCCCCGCGCTGGAATAATGACCACGCTGACAAGAATGTTGATGAGGACGATAATAAGTGAAAAATTCATACGTTTTATTTAAATTTTTTTGCTTCTTTGAGTAAGTATTCTTAACAAAATACTCGTTTTAGAAAAAAATTCAACTGTTTTTTTGGGTTTTTTTAGAGTCTTGCTTTTGCGATTGCAAGAAGTTTTAAAATAATAAAGATTGATGTCTAAAAAGATTTGATTATGACACGAGTTTTTAATTGGCATTTTTCAAAGATTAGTGTATAAATGTTAATCATTAATCGTTTTTATCTGCTTATTTATCCTGTTTAATATCAAAAATACACGTTTAAAATAAAAAAAGGCGAAATATGTATGAACATATTAAAGATAATAGTGTTAATAAGTTTTGGTTTTGTGTTACTTAATTGTGATAATGCTAAGCCCGCGTCAAATCATTCCGCTGCTGACAGTTCAACTAAACCCAATAATGATTTGCTCACTTCGCAAAATTTAGAAATTAATGCAGTAAAAAACGAGTTACCGATTGAAATTGATGAATTGACAACGCTATTTGATGTTTTTGCTGACAATAATATTATCCATTATAAATATCGCGTAAAAAACACACCAAAACAGGCACTATTATTAACGTCGACGCTTGATACTTTACAAAGTAATTTACTTGATGATTATTGCCAAAATGTGCCACAAATGAAAGAACTGAAAAATGTGTTTCCAAATGGCGCCCACTATCATTACTTCATCAATAATGAAGAGATCATTATTGTTGAACTTAATCCGGATGATTGTCAGACAGATAAATGATCGTTTATTGATAATTTATCCTTTTAATCAAACAATCATAGATCATTAAGTTTTGCAGTATTGGGATTAATTTGTTGTGTGCTGGCTTAATAGAAGTTTATTTGTTAAACTGAGATCGTTTATCAAATTTTATGAATTTTCTTCTTGTTGATTGATAAATTGTTTTCTCGCCCCGTTACTTATGGACAGCCACAGTTAAAATTATATTTGATTCAGTTCGTCACAGATTAATGATTTTTAAAAAAATATTTAAGTTTTTATCTCTATTCATCTTATTTATCAATATTGTTAATTGATTCGTTTCTACTTTTTTCAAGTTATACGGTTTTGTCATTGTTAATTGATTTTGTTTAAGTTATTTATCGTTTATGAACATGTATGTGTTTAACTTAGGAGAAAATTATGAGTAAACAAACCTGTAATCCAACGACCAAATATTATCATGAAAAATTTCCAAAACAAAAACAGAAAGCACCCGGTTTGCAATGTGAGATGAATCCGATTCCTGACTGTGGTGAAAAAAGCTATAAAGGTCATCAACGTTTAGAAGGTCTTAAAATGTTGGTCACAGGTGGCGATTCGGGTATTGGTCGTGCAGCGGCAATCGCGTATGCCAAAGAAGGGGCAGATGTAGCGATCAATTATCATCCTGATGAGCAAAAAGATGCTGAAGATGTGGCAAAAGTTATTGAAGCTGCCGGACGTAAAGCCGTATTGATACCCGGCGATTTAAGTGATGAAGCGTTTTGTAAAAAAATGGTCGATGAAGCTCATCATAAACTTGGTGGGTTAGATAATCTAACATTGGTTGCAGGTAAACAAACTGCGGTTGCTGATATTATGGATCTGACTACAGAGCATATTCGCAAAACGTTCGAAATTAATGTCTTTTCGCTATTTTGGGTAACTAAAGCGGCATTAGGTTATTTAAAACCAGGATCGACAATTATTACTACTTCATCTGTTCAAGCCTTCCAACCAGGCCCAACATTATTAGATTATGCTTCAACTAAATCGGCAATTATCGCTTTTACAAAAGCATTAGCTAAGCAATTAGCAAGTAAAGGTATTCGTGCTAATAGTGTTGCACCCGGTCCGGTTTGGACGCCGTTACAAGTTTGTGGCGGACAACTCAGCGATGCAATTCCTGAATTTGGTAAAGAAACACCACTTAAAAGAGCAGGGCAACCGGTTGAACTTGCAGGGGTTTATGTACATTTAGCTTCAGAAGAGTCAAGTTATACCACTGCAGAAACTTATGGTGTAACGGGTGGTGAGCATACCAACTAATCTCATGTTTATATCGTGATAAAAGAGCTGCTCAGGCTCTTTTATTACAAAAAATTTTTAAGCTAGACATCTTAAATCACGTTCTATTATGCATTGTTCATAATAGTGTTAAAACTTAACTTAGAATAAAGGCAAAAAAATGAAATTTTTTAAAGTAATCACGCTTGCATTATTAGGTGTTTTTTTAGTTAACTGTGATAATTCTAAATCGACTGTTGATGATATTAAACAGAAAGTACAGCAAACAGGTGCAGATATCAGCGATAAAACACAAGATTATTTTGAACAAGCAAAAGCAGAAAGTAACGATATATTGAATAAGTTAAAAGAGGGTAACTATAATCTTGCACAAGATGCGGTGATTAAAAATATTAAACAAACATTACCAATGAATATTGATCAGAATACTTCGCTGGTGGATGTATCCAAAGAAAACAACACGATTAATTATAAATATGATGTCAAAGGTGTGACGCCAGATGATTTAAAAGTTGAGAATACTCAAAAGACATTATTAAATAATTTACTCACCGATTATTGTAGTACAGATTTAATGAAGAAAGCATTAAGACTTGCTTTCCCTGAAGGTGCTACACATAATTACTATATCAATAATAGTAACGCATTAACACTTAATCTCAAACCAAGTGATTGTGATGGTAAATTGTAGAGTATCGATTAAGGTGAAAAGGGCTATTAATAGCCCTTTTTTTATTTTGTTTATTGAGAAAGATGTGAATCTAAATATCATTTTAAAAAATGAAGATTATCAACTCAAAATGATGTATTTATGTTAGTTAATTAAATGATGATTTTCTAATGATAGAAGATAACGATCAGGTTATTACCTAAAGTTTAATTAACACAGTGTATTGATATTGACGCTTACTATTAAAATAAGAATATATTTTATGTTGTAAAATTTTAACCATATAAATTAAAATCCTCATTCAAATTATATAGGGACTTTTTATTTTTTTATTAATTGTTTTATTTAAAATGGAAAAAACAAAATAATATTAATTTTACTTATGGGTAATAGCATGAAATATAAAAAAATATCTGCATTATTGGTATGGAGTTTGGCGCTATTTGGTTGTGATAGTGGGAGCTATAAAGAAAAAAATCAACGTATAGTTATTGATTCAATGAAAAAACAACTTCCTATTGTTTATGATGAGAATTTTACATTAGTGGATGTTTTAAAGGACAACGATCAGTTTATATATAAATACGAAATAAAAAATATTGAAGAAGTAGAATTAACCTCACCAGAGTTTGAACAATCATCTCGCACAGAGATTCTTGAGCTTTATTGTTCTGATAACAAAGGTATTGCTCATTTTAAAGAAATATTCATGGATGGTATTCGATATGATTATTACTTGAATAATAAAAAAATGTTATCCATAAACGTCAAATCAACAGATTGTACAAGATAATTGTCATTGCATTGAACTATTCACTTTTGTGTACCACATGATATTTTTGCTATGTTGGGCGGTATTATTACAGGGTTAAGCCCTGTAATAATAGAAATTATTCTAACGTTTTTCCTTTTGTTTCTGGAATTAAAAACATAAATGCAGCAGCGGATAATAGATAAGCCGCAGATAATAGCGCTAGTGCGTAGCTTATTGAATAAACTGTCGCTAAATAAGCAATTAAGACTTGTGATACGCCAGCAATGCCTCGTCCAACATTAAAGATAATGTTTTCAGCACTTGAACGAGCGTCTGTCGGATAATGTTCGGCCAGTAATGCCCCATAACCCCCCATCATGCCGTTGACGAAAAAGCCAATGACTGAACCAAATAAAATCAAAACGATCATATCGGTTTGTTGAAAGTAAAACCAGATAGATAACGCTGAAACTAATAGAAAGACAATATAAGAAGGACGGCGTCCAAATTTGTCACATAGCCAACCAAAAATTAAGATACCTAATGACATACCAATTGTGGTGGATATCGTCCAAAATAGCGTATTTTTGAATGATAAACCACGTTCGGTTGCGATCATGGTTGGCATCCAAGTCATGATGCCATAAAAACCAAAGTTTTGTACGGCACAAGCAATGGTTAAACCAACCGTGGTTGCTGATGTTTTGACATTTTTAAATAGTTTACCTAATGCAATTTTATTTTTGTTTTGATCTTTTAATGATTGCCAAATTTCAGGCTCTTTCAATCCTTTACGTGTCCAGGCAACAAACAAAGCAGGAAGTACTCCGACAGCAAAAGCCCAACGCCAACCGTGTGCTTCTCCTACAAAATTTACCGTTAAGGTTGCCAGTATAATGCCTAACTGAAATCCTAACGCAACAATCGATGTCGCTCTTGAACGTTTATGCTTTGGCCATGTTTCTGATACCAACGTCATGCCAATGCCAAATTCTCCACCTAGTCCAAGACCACTTAAAAAACGGAAAACTAAAAAGCTTTCATAATTTGGTGAAATAGCACACAGCCCGGTAAATACAGAAAATATGATAATTGTCCATGAAAAGACTTTAACACGACCATATTTGTCTGCTAAGGTTCCAAAAAGAATTCCGCCCAGTACAGCACCTAATAATGTTACTGAAGTTAATGTTCCTAAATCGGTTTTGGTTAGATTAAAAGTTGCTTGAATTAGGGTAAAACAGACCCCTAAAATCATCATATCCAAACCATCTAATGCATAGCCGACTGTAGAGGCAAAAAGCGTTCTTTTTTGATAAGCTGTGGTGGATCCAGTTTCACTTGCAGCTTGTTTAATTGGGTCTATCGCAGTTTTCATATTTACCTCTAATGATTGTGAATAGTGAGTTACTTATTTAAACTTTACTTTTTAAAATAGGTTGTAGGCTAATTCAATAAGGTCGTTTAAAAGCGGTGCAAAGTATATACTTAAAAACTTTAAAAATCCAAGCTAAAAGCCTTTACAATTGGTTATTTGCTAGAAAATAATCATTTCTTGTAAGTAACTTTATATATAAAAATATTAAAGGATGCATCTACTAGTGATAATTTTATTTTGTGTAAAGAATCGTGACAGGGTATAGATGATTTATTAAGTAAATCTTAGTTTTTAAATTTAAATGATTGATAGCTAATTTCCGCTGAGTGTTCCCCAGCGGATAATCTTGATTAGTCTTCGATAAAATACCAATAGCCTTTATTGACTAAATCCAAAATGACCTTTAAAGTCGATTCATCTTCTAGCTGTTCATAATAAAGCTCTTCTTCTTGGCATAAAAGATCAATAACCGGCATCGGCAAATGGATTTTTTCACCATGAATATAGCCATAATCACCTACTTTTAGAATGCGTATGCTCGGAACTCGGCACAGATTATTAGTTTTTAAAAGCGAGACAAATTCATCAAATTGATATGGTGGCTCGACAGGAACAATATTTAATTCATGCATTGGAATAGTAATGTGTTTACCAAACCAATCGTTAAAGAGTTTAGGCGTTCTAACCAGTTCAATTATCTGGTTTTGTAATTTTTCTAATTCATAGGATTGTATTCGATAGGAATCTTTAGGTAATGTTAAGTTGGGATCTTGGTAAAATATGCCATTGGGTAGGTTGTCGATAACATAATCGGCAAAGCCACTTAATAGTTCTTGAGACGTTTGGGTTCTAAAACCGACTGAATAACTAAGCGATTCGCCGATTGAGACACCATTATGTGGAAAGCCTATCGGTATATACAGAATATCGCCTGCTGTAATTTCTTCGTCAATGATGGGTTGATAACTTTCAACATGTAGCAACGCTTTGTGAGCACTAAATTGTTTGTAGTGTTCGTTTCGGTCGCCAACTTGCCAACGTCGGCATCCCTTGCCTTGTATGATAAATACATCATAATTGTCAATGTGAGGTCCCACGCCTGCTTTATCTGTTGCGTAAGAAATCATCAGATCTTCAAATTGCCATTGAGGCAAGCATTTAAAAGGGGCAACTAAGGTGGCTGCTTGTTCATGCCAGTGGTCAACTGCTTGTACCAGCAAACTCCAATGGTTTTCACCTAAATGGCTAAAGTCGATAAAAGGACCAAATTGAGCATCCCATTTCCCATTTTTGTTGGTAACTATTCGGCTATCAATCTCTTCTTCCATCGCTAAACCTGCAAGTTCTTCAGGCGTGATAGGATCAACAAAGTGTTTAAAAGCATCACGTAAAATAACTGGCTTTTTTTGCCAATAATTCGTTAAAAAATCATCCCAATCTATGGTTAACTTATTACTCATGTAACGCCCCTTGTAAATTAAATAATTGACAAAAGTTATTCGTTGTTTGTTGTGCTATTTCGTCTATAGAAACACCTTTCAATACTGCCAAATAGTCAGCAACTTCACGAACATAAGCTGGCTGGTTTTCTTTCCCTCGATAGGGAACAGGTGCTAAATAAGGTGAATCGGTTTCAACTAAAATACGATCCATGGGGACATATCTGGCAACTTCACGTAATGATTCAGCATTTTTGAAGGTGATAATGCCCGAAAAAGAGATATAAAAACCGATATCTAGCAATTGTTTGGCCGTATCGATATCTTCGGTAAAACAGTGTAAGACCCCAGAATAAACATGCTCTTCTTTTAAGATTCTTAAGGTATCTTGGCGTGCATTGCGTGTATGAACAATGATAGGTTTATTGAGTTTACGACCTAACCGAATATGTTCCTTGAAGTTTGCTTGTTGTTGTTCAAGATTATCTTGTTGATAGTAATAATCAAGCCCAGTTTCGCCCAGCGCAATTACATTATCTTGGCTTGCCAATGTTTCAAAGCGATCGGCGTCATAGCTTTCTTCTTCTAAATTAAGAGGATGAATACCGCATGAAAATGAGCACTGTTTAGTATAGGGTTTTAAAAAATCTCTCATCGATTCATAGCCTGAAAGCGTGGTTGCTACACTTAAGCAGTGTTTAACATCGTGAAGTATTGCGTCTTGCAATACTTCATCAATCGATTTGTTGCTAAAATCTAAGCTATCTAAATGGCAGTGAGAATCAATTAAATACATATAAAGCTCTTATTAATTATCTGAATGTTGTTCAAAATCACGAACAGGTTTTATGGTTGACCAAGAACGACAAGCAGGACATAGCCAGTAAATGGAATTGACCGTAAACCCGCATTTAATACAGCGATAATTAGGGACGGTTTTGATCTGTTCGCCAACCATTTTACGTAAAAGTGAAAGACTTTCTTTTGCTCGACCTTCTTCGGCATCGGCTACGTGGTAATTCATCAATCGATAAAACCCTTTTAAATTAGGGTGTTTGAGTAATTCCCGATACATGTAGTTTTGGGCAGCATCAAGTCCGCTTTGTTTTTCGACTATATCGGCAAGCATTAATTCAGCAACATTGCCACTATCTTGATCAACGCATAATTGTAGAAATTGTTTAAACTGTTCGGGTTGATTTAATTCTAAATAACATGTTTTTAATAAAGGTAATGCCTCACCGATAAAGGCTTTATCTTGCGTTAAAATTTGTTTGAATGATTCAATGGCTTGTTCTTTCTTGTTTTGTATCATTAATACCCGACCCAGCATGAGCGAGGTACGCGCACATTTAGCATCAGCGGCAGCTGATTTTTGTAACAGGTTATAAGCTTTTTCCATATCATCAGCAGACATAGCAATAGCGGCTAACTCGCAATAAAATTGTGCAATATCTGTCTTGTATTTAATGTTACCTAATCTGACTAATTTGGTGGCAGCATTAATCGCATTGATCCATTCACTGGTTGATTGATAAATGATAATCAATTGTTGTAATGCATATTGTTGAAAATCATCTTCATCAATTAACTGTAAGAACATTTCTTCGGCACGATCATAAAAACCGGCAACCATATAATCTCGCCCTAGTTGCTGTATTGCCAATAGGCGTTGTTCGAACGTCAATGCTGAACTTTCCATTAAAGATTGATGAATGCGTATGGCTCTATCAACTTCACCACGTGAACGGAATAAGTTTCCTAAAGTTAAATGAGCCTCAAGGGTGCTGTCATCTTCTTTTAACATATCTAAAAACAAATCAACAGCTTTATCTTTTTGATTTGATAAAAGAAAGTTTAAGCCATCAACATATTCGCGCGATAGCCGGTTGGATTGGTTTAAGTATTTTTGTTTTGCATTTCTGTCACCCATATACCAACC
Organism: Gilliamella sp. CG16; assembly: GCF_046635785.1. NCBI lineage: Bacteria > Pseudomonadati > Pseudomonadota > Gammaproteobacteria > Orbales > Orbaceae > Gilliamella > Gilliamella sp. CG16. Next base: position 51,182 of record NZ_JBIDFL010000001.1, on the reverse strand, counting down.
GTAAGCGGCTGCGATAGGAAGTAACAGAAATAACAGTTCAAACATAATCGTCTATTCTTAATTAATTTTTGTTAATGTTGCTTTTTGATTTATTGCGATATCTTCATCATACTTTTTTTGTAATTTGTTTAGTTTGCGTTTAGTTGATGAGTGTTGTAATTTCGATTTTAAAAAGAAGTAACCCGTGACAAACCAACCTACCAGAAAACCACTGCCAAATAAAATTGCCAGCAGAACAGATAAGCGTAATTCTGATTTAGCAACTAAATAATTAAATGTCACCACTTGATCATTGGCTGCACCTAAAGCAATAGACAATGCAAAAATAGCAATAATCAATATAATCGATAAAATTAATTTCATAATGTTGACCTTTCTTCTTTTTAATACTTTTTATTCTTTATTGTTATCCATTTATCGGTTAAACAACCTGTTACCGATTTATCTAAAGGCATTAAATCGTTTAGTAACGCAAAAACTGGGTAAATGATTACGTTACTATATGCCATTTTTTAGCATAAAAATAGCAGATTAATGCAATACCCCAACCAATGATGACAGATAATATTAAATCTATAGGAGTATGCATACCTAGTAATAATCGACTTATTTCTATTAATACCGTCCATATCACAATCAACGATATAAAGATATAATTACGCCTGAAGTTAAGTAGCACAATGGCTAAAAAAGCAAATGTTGCTGCAAATAGTGTATGACCAGAGGGAAAAGAATACCCTGTTTCATTTTGCCAGTGTTTGGATAACCAATTCGGTATTGTAGATGAATTGATTAATGATTCTTTGATAAAAGCGGCTCTTTCTGGCTTGGTTAATGAATAAAAATATTGGTCAGTTGTATTATGTTCTTTTGTTATCCATAAGACGAAAGGTCTTGATTCTGCTGTTTGTGATTTTATGATAGATTTTATCACTTGTCCGCTGAGGACAGCACTCACGAGAACCAACCATACTAATACAATCTTTTTTAACATTTTATCTGTTTTGCTGACTAGCAAAGCACAAAATAAAATGAAATAAAATATTGATGTTATTATTGCCCATGGGTAACTTGCTGTTTCAGTAACCCAAAAAAAATATTCTGATTTATCGTTCAATGTGTCTGGTAGCCAATGCCAATTTATGACTATAATAAACAATGGTACGACTAAAAAAATAGCCAATGCAGCTATTGTTTTTTTTATAACTAACCCCATTTAAAAACTCAACTAAGCATATTGTGCTGTCTATTTTATCATAAATGTGGTTTATTTTTAATAGATTCTCGTTTATGTAATTCATTTAATACGGAGATAATAATGCAATTAAAACATGTCGCAGAAGCGAAACTACCAACACCATGGGGTTGTTTCACTATGGTAGGTTTTGAAGAAATTGCAACTGGCAAGGATCACGTCGCATTAGTTTTTGGTGACATTTCAAAGGCAACATCTGTTTTAACCAGAGTGCATTCGGAGTGTTTAACGGGTGATGCGTTATTTAGTTTACGGTGTGATTGTGGTTTTCAATTAGAAGCAGCTTTAAAACAAATTGCAAAAGAAGGTCAAGGCATTTTAATCTATCATCGGCAAGAAGGTCGTAATATCGGTTTATTAAATAAAATTAGAGCTTATGCCCTGCAAGACCAAGGGCTTGATACGGTGGAAGCGAATGAGCAGTTAGGATTTGCTGCTGATGAGCGTGATTTTAAACTTTGTGCTGATATGCTGACACTGCTTGGTGTATCACAAATTCGTTTACTAACTAATAATCCTGAAAAGATAAGAGTGTTAGAACAAGCTGGAATTCAAGTTACAGAAAGAGTTCCTTTGGAAGTAGGCGAGAATCCAAATAACGAACACTATTTAGAAACCAAAGCTAATAAAATGGGACATTTGCTTCATCTTCATCACTGCGATCATTAAACACATTTTTACATTATTGATAATTGGTAGGATGTGGCATGAAAAATGGTCAACACTAGTTAAAGCAAAAATAATTGATATATTTAAACCTCAAAAAATTAGTGATGATTTTTTGAGGTTTTTTTAGATTTGCGTACTATTTTGTTATGCAATAGATGTCGAGTATAGAGCGGGATTAATCACTATTAATAACAGAATTAAAAAAGTATTATTCCTTATCAATTCTTAGCTCACCGCCATTTGCTAGCTGATCTTTGGATAATTCGTGCATAATAATTTGTACTGCTTCAGGCTTACAATTAAGCGTTTGAACAATCGCTTCCGTTACACGTTTCGCCATTTCTCGTTTTTGTTCAATAGTACGACCTTCTAAAAAATCGATGACAACATTTGGCATAAAAAACTCCTAGTGACCCATTGTGGCAAGTTGAGCGTCGGTTAATGCGATATCTTGATTATGACAAATACCGATACCTGAGTGAATTATATTTTCAGCAATAGCCTTGGCTTCATCCAATGAATGCATCTTGTATGTGCCACATTGGTATTCGTTTAATTCGGGTATTTGGTTTTGTGATGTTACACTGAGGACATCATGCATGGATTTGAGCCAAGCATCAACAACGAGCGATTCATCAGGTTGACCGATTAAGCTCATGTAAAATCCTGTGCGACATCCCATTGGCGAGATATCAATAATTTCAACAGTATCACTGTTTAGATGATCGCGCATAAACCCTGCAAATAGATGTTCTAAAGTATGGATCCCTTTTTCGGGTAGTAGTGCTTTATTTGGAATAGTAAAACGAAGATCAAACACAGTGATATTATCGCCTTTTGGGGTTACCATCGTTTTTGCAACGCGGACAAAAGGGGCTTTCATTTTAGTATGATCTACTTTAAAACTATCTAATAATGGCATAAATTTCTCCTTGGTGTTGAGTTGCCAGTTATAGTCTTTATAACTGGACAAGTCCAAACAATCTTATTCATTTAGCAAACTTAACATCTCTTGTTCATCAATGACTTTAATGCCAAGTTGTTGCGCTTTTTCTAATTTTGAACCGGCAGATTCACCGGCAATCACCAGATCAGTATTTTTTGATACGCTTCCCGTCACCTTGGCACCAAGTTGTTTTAATTTATCTTTGGCTTCATCACGTGTTAAAACAGATAAAGTCCCGGTTAAAACAATCGTTTTACCAGAAAAAGGTGAATCGGTTGTCATTGCTTGTGCTTGGGGATTGGTGTCTTGCCAATGAATACCAATGTCATCACTGGTTAACTGTTCTATTACGTCGCGGTTATGGGGTTCTTGGAAAAAATCAATGATGCTTTCAGCAATAACCACACCAATATCATTAACTAATTGTAGTTGTTCAAGTGATGCATTTTCAATTGCCGTTAAATTACCAAATTGGTTAGCTAAATTTTCAGCAGTCACTTCACCGACATTTGGTATACCAAGCGCAAAAATAAAGCGGCTTAAAGTTGTGTTTTTCGATGTATCAAGTGCTGCTAATAAATTTTTAGCCGATTTATCGCCTACTTTATCTAACGAACATAGTAATGGTACCGTGAGTCTATAAAGATCTGCGGGTGTTTTAACGTAATCTTTATCCACTAACTGTTCAATTAGTCTATCACCCATTCCTTCCACATTCATGGCTCGACGGGATACAAAATGTTTAAGCGCTTCTTTTCGTTGTGCTGGACAAATAAGTCCACCTGCACAGCGAGATACCGCTTGCCCTTCATCGCGAACAATTAGCGAACCACAAATCGGGCAGTGGGTTGGAAAGATAATCGCTTTGGTGTCGGCTGGTCTTCGATCTAATATGACCGATACAATTTTAGGAATCACATCACCTGCACGGCGTATAGAAACATAGTCACCTTCACGGACACCTAATCGGGCGATTTCATCACTGTTATGCAAAGTTGCATTACTGACAATCACACCTGCAACAGATACCGGTTCTAGTCTTGCAACAGGTGTAATTGCGCCTGTTCTACCGACTTGAAAGTCAACTTTATTTAATTGGGTGATTTCTTCTTGCGCGGGAAACTTAAACGCCGTTGCCCAACGAGGAGCACGGGCAACAAAGCCGAGTTCTTCTTGTAAAGCGATACTGTTTACTTTGATGACCACACCGTCTATGTCAAAATCCAATGACATGCGCTCTTCACCAATTTGTTTAAAGTAATCTAAAGCAGCTTGCGCACCTTTTCGCACTTGAACTTTATCACTAACAGGTAATCCCCAAGTTTTAAGTTGCATTAAACGGTCATAATGCGTATTGGGCAGATTGGCACCTTCAATAACACCTAAACCATAACAGAAAAACGATAAAGGTCTTTTAGCAGTAATTTTAGGGTCTAATTGTCTCAGAGAGCCAGCGGCTGCATTACGAGGATTTGCAAAGACTTTTTCGTTTCGTTTTTCTGCTTCAGCATTGAGTTTAGCAAAACCTTTGTGGGACATGAACACTTCACCACGAACTTCTAAGCGTCTTGGTATCTGCTCTCCTCTTAAAACCAGTGGAATGGTTTTTATGGTTTTGACGTTGGCGGTAATGTCTTCTCCTGTTGTGCCGTCTCCTCGGGTTGCAGCTTGCACAAATTGACCATCTTCATAAAGTAAACTTACCGCTAATCCATCTAATTTTAATTCACAACAATATTCTACCGGTTCATTTTCTTTTAAGTGTAAGCGATCTTTTACTCTTTTATTGAAGGCAATAAAACTTGTCTCATCAAAAACATTATCTAAAGATAACATTGGTATTTCATGTTTTATCGAGGCAAATTGAGATAGGGGAACACCGCCAACCCGTTGAGTAGGGGAGTCAGGGGTAATCAATTCGGGATGCTGCTGTTCAATAGTTTGAAGCTGTTTTATCAATTTGTCATATTCCGCATCCGGAATTTCAGGCGCATCTAAGACATAATAACAATATTCATGATGTCTTATCTTATCACGTAAAGATTGAACTTCAGTGATGACTTTTTGTTGTGAATCATGGGTAAGGTTTTCGGGTAAATTAGATAGTGACATGTTAGTATGCTCTTAATTTAAAGTAAGATTTTTAAATGTTATTAGACACCAATCAAGTATGAATGACTTGATTAAATCAATATGTTCATCATGGTGAATATCGTTAACAATCGGATCAGAATCTTTTTATTTCCCGTCCATTTACCACCAACTAATGTTGGTGGTGTTGATAAAATTATTATTATATTTGGGTTATATTTCGTTGCACGCTTTTTTGATGCGTTCTTTGTAGCTATCGATTTTTTGTGGTGTTAGCATGTGTTGGGAATCATCTAAGACAACACCATTAACATCATCGGCTATACGTTGTGCTGTTTGTAACATGAGTTTAAAATTTTGCTGATTGTTTCCTTGTGTCGGTGCAATCATAAAAATTGAAACGCCAGGTGTGGTAAATTCGTGCATGGTCTCAGGATCCAAATAGCCTGGATTAACCATATTTGCTAAACTAAATAAAACAGGACCGTTGCCCGCAGGATCGACATGGCGATGAAAAATTCGCATATCACCGAATTGAAAACCTGATTGCATAATACTGGCAAGTAATACATCACCTTGTAATAATCGACCATTAATGCCAGTTACATTTAACACAATGATTTCTGTTTTATCTTCTTCATGGTCGATGTTTGCTTTTTCAGATTCATGATGGTCAGCTGATGATTCAGTGTTCAAAACTTCGTTTTGCTTAACAGGTTCAACTTCATGAATTTCTTCACTTATTGTGATTGTTTCTGTTTTTTCAAGTTGACTTTCTGTTTCGACTTTTTCTTCTAATGGTTCATTTTCAAAGAGATCCTGATTAAGATTAATCACTGGTTCAGGGATAGTATCTTCTTCTGGTTCGTCTATCGGTTGATGACTAAATAAATCCTCTTGTTGAGGAGGTGCTTCTTTTTCAATGATCTCAACAATTTCAACATGCGGTGTTGTTGTTTTTTTATTTTTGGGGTTAATCAGTATTACATCATCTTCTTCTATTTCATCCATATAAATGTCTGTTTGCTGTTGAGCAATAGGGTTAATATTCCTTTTTTTATCTGAATTAAACAGAGAAGAACGTTCCTTTTTATTAATCCATAATCCATGAATCAATAATGCAATAATGACCAAGGATGCAATAACAATCAGAACAATACGTAAATTATCCATAATAACCATCTCAGAATTAAATTAAATAAAGACTCAAATCACTCAATAAAAGAATCGAATGAAGTGATTACGGAGTACCACAATGTAAAATAATTACTTTTTCTTTGCAAATTAAAAAAAATTCAATTGATTGTCAGTACATAAATGCCTTTGATTGTGTCATCTTATCAAGCCTAATTTTTTCGCACTAAAAATCAATAAGCATATATTACTTTATTTCTGCCAATAATCATAATTATCGGTATATATTTTTTTATTAATAATGTTAGATTTTAATTTTTAGAACTCTGTGCTATTAACCTGTAAAGATACTTACAATTTATGCATATTTTTTGTAAAATCATCGGTTACTTTTAAATAAGATTTATAATTATTAAAAATAACAATTTTGTTGATTGAGGTCAATTTTATATGAGATTTAACAAGCTATTACTCACCATTCCGGTAGCGCTGACCAGCTTATTTTTACTGTCAAGCTGCGATGATAACAAATCACAAGGCGGTAATAATCAGATACCAAAAGTTACGGTGTTTAAAGTAGAGCCATTGAATTACACTTTAAAGATTGGTTTACCCGGTCGAGTTGTCGCTTCGCAAATTGCTGAAATTAGACCTCAAGTAAGTGGCATCGTTTTAAAACGAGAATTTGAAGAAAGCTCAAATGTAAAAGCAGGGCAATCACTTTATCAAATCGATCCTGCTATTTATCAAGCTAACTATGACAGTGCTGTTGCAAGTGTAGCAAGTGCTAAAGCTAATGCTAGTATTGCCCAGTTGACTTTAAAACGTTATGCCGGTTTATTAAAAACCAAATCCATTAGTCAGCAAGATTATGATAAAGCGGCGGCAGATGCACAGCAGGCAGAAGCTAGTGTACTTGTTGCTCAAGCAGCTGAACATACCGCTAAAGTTAATTTAGATTATACTAAAGTCTATTCCCCTATTGATGGCTATATTGGTAAATCAAGTGTTACTGAAGGTGCATTAGTTTCAGCAGGTCAAGCAACAGCGTTAGCTTTAGTTCAAAAACTTGATCCTATTTATGTTGATATGACAGAAGCAGCAACGCGTTACAATAAATATAATCAAGATCAAAACGTGATTTTTGAACCAGCGAAAGGAAATAATGTTGAACTTTATTTTAATGACGGTTCGAAATATGACGTAGCAGGGAGTATCAAATTTTCTGATATGACGGTGAATGAAACGACAGGTACCGTTACCCTTAGATCTGAATTTCCAAATCAAGATGGCAAAATTTTGCCCGGTATGTTTGTCAAACCTCAATTGACTTTAGGCTATATTAAAAATGCAAAACTCGTTCCTCAACAAGGTATTACGAGTAATGGTAAAGGCCAATATACAGCAAAAATCCTTAAACCAGATAATACGATTGAATATCGTCAAGATATTCAAGTTTATACTGGTATCAATGGTTATTGGGTAGTGACGAAAGGTATTGATATTGGTGAACAAGTTATCACGACGGGTTTACTTAATTTAACGGCAGTTGAAATGGGTAAACCAATGACAGGCCAAATTGTTGGTGAGCCAGCTACTCTTACTCAAGAACAGTTAGATAATATTATCAAAAACAGCGTGAAATAAAACAGGGGTAGATTTAATTATGGCTAAGTTTTTTATTGATAGACCCGTTTTTGCATGGGTAATAGCTATCATGATGATGCTAGGCGGGGCACTATGTATAAAACTGCTAGCAGTTGAACAATACCCCGATATTGCTCCTCCTGCTGTTACTGTTTCAGCGGCTTATCCTGGTGCAGATGCACAAACTATTGAAAACACCGTTACACAGTTAATCGAACAAAATCTGACTGGGATAGATAATTTAATCTATATGAAATCAACCAGTAGTGCGCAAGGTGTTGTTCAAACTACGTTGACCTTTGCGCCGGGAACGAATCCTGATTTTGCGCAAGTGCAGGTGTTAAATAAAGTTGAAAGTATTAAGTCTCGTTTACCTGAAAGTGTTCAAAAAAATGGTGTTTCAGTTGCTAAAAACAATACTAACTTCCTAAAAGTTATTGGTTTTTACTCAACGAACCCCCAAAAGACTCAAGCAGATATTGCTGACTTTATTTATTCGACTGTGCAAGATCCGATCCGTCGTGTTCAAGGTGTTGGTGATACCACTTTATTTGGCTCTGAATATGCAATGCGTATTTGGCTTGACCCAAATAAACTCAATTATTTCAACATGTCAATTGAAGAAATTATTGCGGCAATTCAAGCTCAAAACGCTCAAGTAACTGCAGGGCAATTGGGTGCATTACCTTCAACTGAAGGTCAGGAACTTAATGCAACGATAACGGCTCAATCTCGTTTAAAAACACCGGAACAATTTCAAAATATTTTAGTTCGGGTCAATACCGACGGTTCTAATATTTTATTAAAAGATGTTGCTAACGTTGAAATTGGTGCATCTGATTATAATTTTATCTCTCGTTATGACGGTAAAGCATCGGCTGGTTTAGCTATTTATCTGGCAACAGGCGCAAACCAATTAGATACCTCTGAATTGGTCGATAAGAAAATCGAAGAATTATCGGCAATCTTCCCAGAAGATATCAAATTTGCCTACCCATACGATACAACACCATTTGTTAAATTATCTATCAGTAATGTTGTGCATACTCTGATTGAAGCAATTGTGTTAGTTGTTATCGTCATGTATATATTTTTGCAAAATCTTCGCTCAACTCTCATACCAACCATTACCGTTCCGGTTGTATTGTTAGGAACGTTTGCAATCTTATATATTTGTGGATTTACCATAAATACGTTGTCGATGTTTGCTATGGTGTTAGCTATCGGGTTACTGGTCGATGATGCTATCGTCGTTATCGAAAACGTTGAGCGTATCATGCATGATGAAGGATTGTCGCCGTATGATGCAACGGTTAAATCCATGGAACAGATAACTTCTGCTTTAATTGGTATTGCCGTTGTATTATCTGCTGTATTTGTACCTATGGCATTTTATGGTGGTGCAGCAGGGGGAATTTATCGTCAATTCTCAATTACCATTGTTACCTCGATGTCATTGTCTGTGATTATGGCAATCGTTTTAACGCCTGCACTTTGTGCTCAGATTTTAAAAGCACCATCAAAAAGCAAAAACAAAAAATCAACGTTTGGAGAAAAATTACTCACGATTCCACCATTTAGCTGGTGTGATAAAGGAACCAAACTATTCTTTGGCGCGTTTAATAAATTTTATAACAAAGGACTGCATACTTATGAGAAAGGCGTAATTAAAGTAATACGTTATCCATTAATTGCCTTTGTTTGTTATATCGTTATCATTGTTGGATTAATATTTGGATTTAACCGCTTACCAACAGGGTTTTTACCTAATGAAGATCAGGGTGTATTGATTGTCATGGTCGAATTACCACCCGGATCAACATTAGAACAAACCATGTCAGTATTGAATAAAACAACTCAGTTTTATATGGAAAAGAAAGCTGATTCTGTTAAAGAAGTCTTCACTGTTGCAGGGTTTAGTATGGTAGGTCGTGGACAAAATATGGGACTAGGATTTGTTCGGTTAAAAGATTGGGATGAGCGTAAACGCCCTGATCAAAAAGTGGATGCTTTAGTTGGCAGTGGTTGGGGCTTTGCATCTACCATTACAGAAGGTCGAGTAATTATAGCTAACTTACCGGCGGTTCCGTCGTTAGGGATGGCTAATGGTTTCTCCTATATGTTAAAAGACACTTCAGGACAAGGGCATGAAGCCTTAATGGGTGCTTTTTATCAAATCTTAGGACAAGCATCGAAAAGACCAGAACTTCAACAAGTGCGTCCGGGCAGTATGTTAGATGTTCCTCAGTATAAAATTAATGTGGATTTCGAAACAGCTCAAGCGCTTGGTGTTTCTGTCAGTAGCGTCAATACAGTATTATCTACCGCATTAGGTTCTGCTTATATCGATGACTTTGTCTATAATAACCGAGTCAAAAAAGTGTACCTTCAATCTGAAGCGGCTTATCGAATGTTGCCTGATGATTTTAGTTATTGGCATGTAAAAAATCAAAAAGGTCAAATGGTTCCTTATGATGCATTTGCGACTACTTCAAAAAGCTATGGTTCACCATCACTTGTTCGTTATGATGGTGTTGCTGCAATGGGAATTAGTGGATCTGCTGCGCCGGGCTTAAGTTCTGGTCAAGCTATGGCAATAATGGAACAGCTATCAAAAGACTTACCAAAAGGCTTTACGTTTGACTGGACAGATATTTCTTATCAAGAACGTCAAACAGGATCGCAAACAACAACACTTTATATAATCTCTATTATTGTTGTGTTCTTGGCATTAGCTGCATTGTACGAAAGTTGGAGTGTACCAATTTCAATACTATTTGTGATTCCACTTGGTATTTTAGGAACGGTGGTTGCAACAATGTTTAGAGGACTTGATAATGATATTTACTTTATTGTCGGTCTATTAACCACAATGGGACTGTCTGCGAAAAATGCGATATTAATTGTTGAATTTGCAAAAGATGCTTTAGAAAAAGAAGGTAAATCGCTGATTGATGCAACACTTGAAGCTTGTCGATTACGTTTACGCCCAATTTTAATGACATCGTTCGCCTTTATTTTAGGGGTGTTACCTTTAGCATTAAATAGTGGTGCAGGTTCAGCAAGCCAAAACGCGGTAGGTACAGGGGTAATTGGTGGTATGTTAACAGCAACATTCTTAGCGATATTCTATGTACCATTATTCTTCTTATTTATTACTAAAATGTTTACTAAACATAAAAATAAGGTCGTTTTACCACGTAATTTTTCGCACAACACTGACCAAAAATAGTGACTTGGAAAATTGAAAAGCATATCTTAGCACCAGCTAGGATGTGTTAAAAAAATCGAAATCTTATTAATAAGATAACCAACAAAAAGCACGATAAAATCGTGCTTTTTTATTGAGTTTTTAATCTTATCATTATCAAAATATGATCTCATAGTAAATAACAAGGTAAAAAAATTGATTCAATGATTAAATAACATTGTCGGTTTACTATTGATATTTAGGTGCATCAATTACTATTTAGGTTAGCTGATCGCGTTATTTTGCAAGGGCAATATCGTCTAATTAAGATTATTTAATAGATTTGACTAGATGTCGACTCATATGGGCATGAGTAATTGCGATAGCTAATGCGTCAGCGGCATCGGCTTGTGGACTGGCGGATAATTTTAACAAGAGTTTAACCATGTGTTGAACTTGCTTTTTATCGGCTGCCCCTGTGCCTACTACACTTTGTTTTACTAAACGAGCCGCATATTCAAAAACAGGTAAATCGTTGTTGACCGCAGCAACAATAGCTGAGCCTCTAGCTTGCCCTAACTTTAATGCTGAATCGGCATTACGTGCCATAAAGACTTGTTCGATAGCGAACATATCCGGTTGGAATTGTAAGATGATTTCGCTAACGCCTGCATAAATGCGTTTTAATCGAGTTGGTAAATCATCGACGGCTGTACGAATACAACCACTACCAAGATAGGTTAATTGTCGTCCTGTTTGACGAATTACACCGTAACCCGTCAAACGAGAACCAGGATCTATGCCAAGAATGATAGACATTAAAGAGCGGCAGCAACTTCGTCCGAAACTTCACCATTATGGTATACTTCTTGAACATCATCACAATCTTCAAGCATGTCGATCAAACGTAATAATTTTGGTGCAGAATCAATATCAAGATCAACTTTGGTCGCAGGAATCATTGATACTTCAGCTGATTCAGCAACTAAACCTGCTGCATCAAGTGCATCTTTTACTTCGCCAAATGATTCTGGTGTGGTAAAGACATCAATTGCACCATCATCATAAGTGACAACATCATCAGCTCCAGCTTCTAAAGCTGCATCCATTACTTTGTCTTCATCTGTACCTGTAGGATAAGAAATAACGCCTTTTTTGGTAAACAAATAGGATACAGAACCGTCAGTACCTAAATTACCCCCAGTTTTGGTGAAAGCATGACGTACTTCTGATACTGTACGATTACGGTTATCACTTAGGCATTCAACCATGACGGCAGTACCTGCAGGGCCATAACCTTCATAGATGATGGTTTCCATATCACTATCATCTTCACCACCTACACCACGCGCAATAGCACGATTCATGGTATCGCGTGTCATATTATTTGATAGTGCTTTATCCATTGCTGCACGTAAACGAGGATTTGACGCTGGATCGCCACCACCTAGTTTGGCTGCCGTTACAAGTTCTCGAATAATTTTAGTAAAAATTTTACCGCGTTTAGCATCTTGCGCCGCTTTACGATGTTTGGTATTGGCCCACTTACTATGACCTGCCATAGAATTCTCCAGATTAGATAATTTAAAAATCAGCGTATTTTAACAAACATTTGTTTAAAATTCATTATCAATATGTGTATTGATTTTTAATCCGTGTGATTTTTTATTGTTATAAAAACAAAAAAGCACCTAATAAACAGGTGCTTTTTTTGTATGAAATAAGCTTATCAATATCAGTTCGATTAGCTCATTCCATATTGTTTTAATTTTTTACGTAGTGTACCACGGTTAATACCGAGCATATTAGCCGCTCGAGTTTGATTACCACGTGTATATTGCATAACCATATCAAGGAATGGGTGTTCAACTTCAGCTAACACTAATTCATATAGATCATTAGGATCTTCACCATTAAGTTGTGATAAATAGTTTTTTAAAGCTTGCTTGACAGAATCTCGCAAAGGTTTTTGTGTTATTTGGTCTTGAGAGTTTACAGTTGTAAATTTTAGTGCTGCAGCTGTAACGCGTTGTTCTGACATAGTATTCTTAACTCTTTTTGTTGTTTCTAATTTGACTAAAAAATGCTTTTAGTGTTCTAGCTTGCTCACTGGTGGTGCTAAGTACACTAAATAAGCGCCTAAAATGATCGCTATCAGCATAATTCTTGGTATACCAATTTACATGCTTTCTGGCAATCCGTAATCCTTTGTATTCTCCGTAAAATTGATAAAGTTCTTCAAGGTGCGTAAAAACGATTTGTTCAACTTCATCAACTGTCTTTTCTTTTTGTAACTTTCCATGTGTTAAATAGAATGCAATTTCTTCAAATATCCAAGGTCGCCCTTGTGCCGCTCGGCCGATCATTATAGCATCAGCTTGCGTATATTGAAAAACATCTTTTGCCTGTTCAGGGGTGCAAATATCACCATTAGCAATGACTGGAATGGATACCTTTTTTTTCACTGCTTTAATCGATTCATATTCAGCTACACCCTTAAATAGACATTCACGGGTGCGCCCGTGAATAGTAATCGCCTTTACGCCACAATCCTGCGCAATTTGTGCGATTTCAATGCAATTTCTATGATTTTTATCCCATCCAGTCCGCATTTTTAATGTTACTGGCACATCAACGGCACCAACAACTTTTTGCAAAATCTGTTCAATTAATTGCGGGTACTGCATTAAAGCAGAACCTGCCAATTTTTTATTAACCTTTTTTGCAGGGCATCCCATGTTAATGTCAATTAACTCAGCCCCATGTTTGGCATTAAATTCTGCCGCTTTAGCCATTTCGTCAGGATCGGCACCCACTATTTGTACTGCGCGAATGCCCAAATCTTGCGTTGAGACCATTCTTAAAGCAGATTTATCTGTTTGCCAAACATCTGAATTAGCTAAAAACATCTCTGAAATAGTCAGACCAGCACCAAACTGGTAGCATAAATTTCGAAATGGTCTGTCACTAATTCCTGCCATTGGTGCGGCGATTAAATTATTTCTTAATGTGACCTTACCAATGCTTAGTAATTTAAGGTCGGCTATATTACGCATTTTTTCTCGAACTTAAAAGGGGGTAATGTCATTTTTTTACTTTTTTTTGCCAGTAATTCGACACCATTCTTCTTGCTCAGCGACGGGATCAAGATCAAAATGGGGTTGGTAAGCGGTACAGACGCTTTGAGATTGAGAAGTCAAAATACCCGATAATCCAAGTAATCCCGCTGGTTTAATCAGACTATTGATATTAGGTTCAAGTTCTTTTAATGGTCCAGCCAAAATGTTGGCGACTAAAACATCAGCTTGTAAATTATCAGGAATATCTTTAGTTAAATAAAGTTCAATGTCATGACTTACATTGTTACGTTCTGCATTATCTCGACTGGCTTGAATAGCTTGAGGATCAATGTCAATGCCGATGACACGTTTTGCTCCTAGTTTTAGTGCAGCAATGGCGAGAATTCCCGAACCACAACCGTAATCAATCACTAATTTATCTTTTAAGTCTAAGCTATCAAGCCATTTAAGACATAACGCAGTGGTAGGGTGGGTACCTGTTCCAAAAGCTAAACCTGGATCTAACATAACATTGATCGCATTAGGATCAGGGACTGGGCGCCAACTTGGACAAATCCATAAGCGTTGACCAAATTGCATAGGATGAAAATTGTCCATCCACTCGCGTTCCCAATCTTTATCCTCTAATTGTTCGAATTTATAAGAATATTGATCAAGATTTAATATTGCTTTCAATTCATCTAAATCAGTTTGAGCATCGTAAAGCCCAATTACATCTGTATTACCCCAAAGTTTTGTTTCACCGGGTAAGGGTTCATACACAGGCGTATCATAGGTATCTTGAAATGTGACAGATAACGCCCCCGATTCTTCCAAAAGCTCACTTATTGGTTCAGCAAGATCACTTGTTGTGTTAATTTTGAGTTGAATCCAAGGCATAATTTTTCCTTAAGTTACCAAATATATTGGCGATGATAAAAACAACCAATCCAATAATTAATGAAGGAACAATTGGATGGAAAGAACAAATTTTAATGTTATAAGCGGCTAAAAAGGTATAACTAATGGCTCCAGTAAACATTGAACATAATGCGCCAGTTGCATTAGCTTTCTTCCAATATAAGCCAAGTACCAAAGGCCATAAAAATACCGCTTCCATCCCACCAAAAGCAAGTAAATTTAACCAAATTATCATATCCGGTGGATTCCAAGCTGCTAAAATGAGCAGTGCGCCAAAAATAAAGGTAATGATAACGGATATTCGCGTTAAGGTTTTGTCACTGCATTTTGTTTCTGGTTTTATGCTTAAAAACAGATCTTTTATAATCACTGAAGAGACTTGTAACAGTTGCGCATTAATGGTTGACATAATCGCAGCCAGAGGCGCAGCCAAAAAGATGCCCGCTGCGAGTGGCGACATCACTTTAATAATTAAAGTTGGGACAATTTGATCGGGAATGGTTAAATCATCAATAATTGCTCGCCCAAGTGCGCCAGAAAGGTGCATGGTTAACATAATAACTGTAACAACAATCGTACCGATAATGATGCCCCGATGTACCGCTTTACTGTCTTTATATGCCATACAACGTACTGCTGTATGCGGTAAACCAACCACACCAAAACAGACTAAAATCCAGAATGATGCCATAAATGGAAAGTCCATAAAATTGCCAGGGCCTTGTGGGGTTAATAATGCAGGATCGATTTCTTTTAAACGCTCAACAATAGCCGTTAATCCACCACCAGCATAAATAATGGCGGTTAAAAGTAATATTGAGCCAATGATCATCACTAAACCTTGGAAAGCATCGTTTAAGATACTTGCTCGAAATCCACCAAATGCAGTATATATCACCGTACCAATACCGAAAATAAGTAGACCGAGTTTATAAGGTATGCCTACTGAAGATTCTAATAAACGGGCACCACCGACAAACTGAACAGTCATTGCACCGACAAAGGCGACGACTAAAGCAATACTGGCAAACCAGACAATGGTTTTACTTTTATAATGAGCATAAAGCATATCACTTAGCGTGATAGCATTATACTTGCGCGCTAAAATGGCAAATTTTTTACCCAAAATTCCCAGAGATAGCAGAACAGTAGGGACTTGAATCATAGACAACAATACCCAGCCTAGTCCATATTTATAAGCAGCACCAGGCCCCCCTATAAACGAACTGGCACTGATGTAAGTTGCCGCCAGTGTCATGGCGAGCAAAAATCCCCCCATTGTTCGATTACCAATAAAGTAATCAGTAAATTGATTGACTTTTTTGCGTTTAACATAAGCATAGATAGATAAGGCAAACACAAAAATAAGATAGATGACTAGCGGTAATATAATATCTAAATGCATTGTTTGATCACTTAGTTTGTTCTAATGAGATGTTTTTGAAATGAAATTTTACAACGATCCAGCATAATAAAATAAACCCGACAGGTACCATAATGCAGGATAATTCAAACCATAATGGAAGCCCCAAAAAGCCAGTCCTATCGCCAGCGCCGTAAGCACAAACAATCCAGCCAAGAAGATAAATAATTGTTAATAACAGTGAAAGCTTAGCTTCTTTTTTTGCTTGCTTATATCGTGTATCCATATTGAAAAATTTATCAATAATTAAATAGTGGCTTAGAGTAAAAGAAAGCATTACATTTAGCAAGTATATTGCATTTTATGCAATATGATTTTTTAAATATATCAATTTTCGCAATAATTAAATTCAGTTATAGTGTTGGACAATTCGATTATGACAAATAAATTAATGGAGATCCTAATGTCAAACTATTTTAATACTCTGAATTTACGTGAAAAATTACACCAACTTGGTCAATGCCGTTTTATGGCTCGTGATGAATTTGCATCAGAAGCCGATTTTTTAAAAGGCAAAAAAATTGTAATAGTAGGATGTGGTGCGCAAGGTCTGAATCAAGGTTTAAATATGCGGGATTCAGGACTTGATATTGCCTATGCTTTACGTAAAGAAGCGATTGCAGAAAAGCGTCCTTCATGGAAAAAAGCAACTGAAAATGGATTTAAAGTAGGCAGTTATGAAGAGTTAATTCCTACAGCTAATTTAGTGATTAATTTAACACCCGACAAACAACACTCAGCGGTAGTAAAAGCAGTACAACCATTGATGAAACAGGGAGCCGCTTTAGGTTATTCTCATGGTTTTAATATTGTTGAAGTTGGCGAAAAAATTCGTCCTGATATCACGGTTGTCATGGTTGCGCCGAAGTGTCCAGGAACAGAGGTACGTGAAGAGTATAAACGAGGTTTTGGTGTTCCGACTCTGATCGCCGTTCACCCTGAAAACGATCCTAAAGGTGAAGGTTTAGCTATCGCCAAAGCATGGGCGGCGGCTACCGGTGGACATCGTGCTGGTGTTTTACAGTCTTCATTTGTTGCTGAAGTTAAATCTGATCTTATGGGAGAACAAACGATCCTTTGCGGTATGTTGCAAACAGGGTCATTACTTTGTTTTGATAAACTTGTGGCAGACGGTGTGGATCCGGCTTATGCATGTAAATTATTACAATTTGGTTGGGAAACCATTACCGAAGCATTGAAACAAGGTGGTATTACCTTAATGATGGATCGCTTGTCGAATCCGGCTAAGTTACGCGCTAATGCATTAGCTAAAGAATTAAAAGTGATCATGACTGATCTTTATCGTAAACATATGGATGATATTATTTCGGGTGAATTTTCAGCAACCATGATGAAAGACTGGGCAAATGATGATGCTAACTTATTAAAATGGCGTAAAGAAACCGGTGAAACAGCCTTTGAAAAAGCCGCTGAATACCAAGGTAAAATTGATGAACAAGCCTACTTCGATCAGGGTGTAGTCATGGTCGCTATGGTAAAAGCCGGGGTTGAACTTGCTTTTGAAACCATGCTTGAGTCAGGTATTTTACCAGAATCAGCTTATTATGAATCCTTACATGAACTTCCTTTAATTGCCAATACGATTGCCCGTAAGCGTTTATATGAAATGAATGTGGTGATATCTGATACTGCTGAATATGGTAATTATCTTTTCGCTAATGCAGCGATCCCATTATTAAAAGAAAAATTTATGCCAATGTTACAATCGGGCGATCTTGGTAAAGCGATCCCTGAAGGTAGCGTTGATAATGCGCAATTACGTGATGTAAATGATGAAATTCGTCATCACCCAATTGAAATTATTGGCCGTAAATTAAGAAGCTATATGACTGATATGAAACGTATCAATGTTGCCAGTTAATCAATCAATTAGCCAAATTGGCTTGGTCGTAAAAAGGTGCTTAATTGCACCTTTTTTTATGGATAAATGTTAGAAAAAATGGCTGGTTTGTTAAAGTTAAATTTTAGTATTAAATTTGATGTGATCTTAAAGGATCGCAAATGGGATCAAAAGGATCTAACTTAGATCGTTTTGATCTTGATAATGGATCACTAAAATTTTTAAAAATTATATAATTAAATAAATTTTATTTTACTTTTTTATTTATTTTTTACCTAAATTATGTTATCTTTTATGTAATTTTTTAATTTTATGGAGGGATAACATATCAATGAAAATTGCTTTTCGACCAACAGATTGTTGGCGTTGGTATTTTGATAATCAATATGATAGTTTGATGCTTGAAGTATCAAACGATATGTTATTTCGTTCATGTTATTCCAGTAAAATGTTAATTCCTGATGTTTTTAGGGAATTTCCATTTTCAGTGAGTGATGCAACATCCTATTATCAATTTTATGATAGTTGTCAAATATTGGCATTAACTGACTCGCAAAAGATTGAATTATCCATTAATGCCATTGTGGCGGCTAATTTTATTAAACCTCAAATGCCAAAAAGTTGGTATTTTTGCCAACAACCTAAGCTATATCGTCCTAAATTAGCGGACATTGTTGAAGTCAGCATGCAAGAAGGTGATCAACGGGTTTTTTTATTAGTCGTTGAAGCGGGTGAAAATGCTTCACTGTGTATTATTGCTCAACCTACATTTGTGGCAATGAATAAAACATTTTATTTTTCCGAAGCAATTAAAGTGATGAATGATCGACTGGCGCCAATCCAAAAAAATGTCATGGATGAGAGTTCGTTGATAGACCTTAAGTTAGAAGCTATTTCGTAAACAATACCATTCTAATCCGACTATTGTCTTGTCAGTAAGACTTAATTTCGATTTAAACCTGCTATATTTTGATTTTGTTATTCACAACAGGTTGTGAAGCAGGCAATGTATTGACCTGTTTAATCGATGACTTAAACGGCATTTCGTTACGGTATCGCAGTTGAACGCTTTAAAACTGAATACAAATGACTTTAAAGGATAGCATTTAGCATCAACGGTTTTAAAATGAAGCCACATAACATTATTCGCGTATTGATTGGCAGGCTAACTTGTCATCATAGCGGGGTAATAATTTATTAAGTATCAATCAACCATTTTAATCAATAATTAACGATTTATTATTGATAAATCAGGATTCTATAACCAATGATCATTAAGGTTTTTTTATTAATTCAATTTTGATATCACCCTCAGGTATACAACTACAAGCTAAAATACGGTGATCGCGTTTTATTGCAGATTGAGTAAGAGGATTCACTTTTCCTTGTTTTAATACCACTGCACATTTACCACAAATTCCAACTCTGCATGAATAAGGGAGAGTAATATTATGTTGTTCCAGTTGTTCTAAAATAGTCTGTTGTTGATTTCCTTTGATTGTATTGTTCTCAAAAGTAATATTACACTGTTCGTGGTTAAACCGATTATTTTCGGGAAAAGATTTTAAATACTTTTTGGCCGGTTGCTTTTCAAGTATCTCAACAGGATCGTCAATTGATATTGATCCGACATTGCGAGCTATCATATTCATTCCAAAATCTATTTCCCCTTGCTCATCAGTCCGAAAATAGCGGAGCGTATTGAGTGGTTCATTATTAGCTAAAGGCTTTGCTGTATTAATATTAAAAGTGGTAAGTACACAGCGACTACACGGTTTAACGATATCAAAAATGACATCGCCAATTTTAATTGTTTTCCAGCCATCTTCGGCAAAAGGAAGCGCACCTTGAATGATGATATTGCTTCGAAACTGCTGAATATCGAGCTTTTCCAAGCATCTTTGTTGTAAATAATTGAATGATGCTTCATTCAATAGTAGATAAGGATAGCCATCTGCAAAGCTTACCGGTGTTTGAGGATATCGTTTTGTTCGTCTTGTCAAATTAGTGCCAATCCAACGCAGTTGCACATTTTTTTGAAGAATGTGACTAAAAAATTGGTTTAGTCTGATTGGTGCAATATGAGACGTAAAATGGTTACCCCAAACTTCGGTTGGTTCATTAGTTTCAATAAATTCATCAAATTGAATTGCTATTGATTCGTTATTTGACGTTGAAACAACAATACTGTTGTTAACTATAGCTGTTTTTAGTTTTAAAAGCTCAGGAAATTGTCTTGCGGTGATAAATGTTCCGTCAGGTTCACTAATCATCAATACACGATCATATTTGAATCCCCCTTCAACAACATTCGACGTATTTAGGGGAATACCTGCAAGCGATTTAATCGGATAGATAAATAGTTGACTGACAGCGCTCATAATAAATAAAGTGATGAGTAAAAATGATCTTAATTGTAAACTGAATTCATCGTAATTTATAGGCAGTAGATAGTACGCCTATAAATAATCGATTGGCTACATAGGCAGATCTTGTAGAACTTTAGCATATTTTACTACATAGTCTAGGAAAATATTAGCAGAAGAAATGTAATAAACGAAATGTCCTTTAGTTATGATAGCATGAGGACCTTTATTTACTCCGCAGTGGTAACCAGGATTTAATTGAAGCTCTGATTTTTCAATTATTTTCTTATATTTTTCAGCTTCAATCGTAGAATCAAATGTTAATATCAAAACAGAAAAAGAAGGATAATATTTATTGTAAATACGGGTATTACTTTTAAAACCGTACCATTTTATACCAGATCCATTAAATTGATAATATTGATTCGAATTACAATCAGAGAAGCGAACCGAGCCGGATCGTTCAAAATAGAGTCGTTCATCTTGATTGAATCCATCTTGATTAAGTCTCTTAAAGAAAGCATCTAATTTGCCAAATTCGACTTGATCAAATTTTAAGGTTAATTCAGTATATGGTACTGAGGATGTTCTATTATTGAGTTGAAAAAAATAATAAAAAATTATTATTAGTAATATTATTAAAAAAAATATGCATTGAAAAAACAAAATTTTTCTTCTTTTCATACCAAACCCCTAATTCCTTAATGATTAATTTGTTAAAATGTTATGTAATTGGAGTATAGCTAATTTCAAGGATAAAAAAATAAGTTTTACCACTAGGTGTCATTACTGATATTTCATCGTCAACTTTATGACCAATTAACGCTCTGGCAACAGGACTATTAATAGAAATCCAATTTTTTTTAGGATCAAATTCATCGGCTCCCACAATGCGGTAAATTTGTACGTGACCGGATTCATCTTCTAGTTTAACCCAAGCACCAAAAAATACTTTGCCTTCTTGCCTTGGATCAGGATCGATAATGGTTAATATTTCTAGGCGTTTTGTTAAAAATCGTACTCGTCTGTCAATTTCACGCAATCGTCGTTTTCCATAAATATATTCTGCATTTTCACTCCGATCGCCAAGGGCTGCCGCATCAGATACAGCTTGAGTAACACGGGGTCTTTCTTCTTTCCATAAATATTTCAATTCACGATCGAGTGCCAAGTAGCCCTCTCTTGTTATATAATTAGCTTTTTGCATAATAAGTTTACATTCCGTTAATCGACGAGATATACAGAGATATCATGATAAATAATCAAATAAGCCATATTATAGCGGGTGAATTGACAGTAAAACCAGAACAAGTTTTAGCTGCTATTCAATTATTAGATGAAGGAAGCACTGTTCCTTTTATTGCGCGTTATCGTAAAGAAGTGACCGGCGGGTTAGATGATACCCAACTACGTACTTTAGATAGTCGGTTAGGTTATCTGCGAGAACTTGAAGATCGTAAACAAACGATATTAAAGTCAATTGAGGAACAAGGAAAACTCACCCCAGAACTGAGTCAAAAAATTACCCAAACACTTAGTAAAACTGAACTTGAAGATCTCTATCTACCCTATAAACCTAAACGCCGTACACGGGGACAAATTGCTATTGAAGCAGGACTTGAACCATTGGCCGATGCGTTATGGAATAATCCATCACTTGATCCTGATAGCGAAGCGGAAAAATTCTTCAATTCTGAAAAAGGAATCGTCGATACCAAATCTGCATTGGATGGGGCACGATACATCTTAATGGAACGATTTGCCGAAGATGCGGCATTACTGGCTAAGGTGCGCCATTATCTATGGAATAATGCGCATTTAGTTTCGCAAGTGGTTGCAGGTAAAGAAGAAGAAGGAGCAAAATTTCGTGATTATTTTGCGCAAAGCGAACTGATTTCAAAAGTGCCTTCTCATCGTGCTTTAGCGATGTTCAGAGGACGAAATGAAGGCTTTTTACAACTTTCACTTAACGCCGATCCGCAATTTGAAGAAACGCCAAAAGAGAGCTATTGCGAGCAAATTATTACTGAGCATTTAGGGATTCATTTTAATGATCAACCTGCAGATAAATGGCGTAAAGCAGTTATTAATTGGACATGGCGAATTAAGATTTTAATGCACATGGAAACCGAACTGATGACCACTTTACGTGAGCAGGCTGAGGAAGAAGCGATCAATGTGTTTGCCGCTAACTTGCATGATATGTTAATGGCTGCGCCGGCAGGGATGAAAGTTACCATGGGAATGGATCCAGGATTACGAACAGGCGTAAAAATTGCTGTTGTTGACGCAACTGGTAAATTAGTCGCAACTGAAACGATTTATCCGCATACCGGGCAAGCGGATAAAGCGGCAATGATTGTTGCGGCGCTATGCATTAAATACCAAGTTGAATTAGTGGCGATTGGTAATGGCACGGCATCGCGTGAAACCGAACGTTTTTATCTCGATGTACAAAAAAAATATCCTGAAGTCAAAGGTCAAAAAGTCATTGTGAGTGAAGCAGGCGCATCGGTCTATTCCGCATCTGAGCTAGCCGCTCAAGAATTTCCTGATTTGGATGTATCAATACGTGGTGCGGTATCGATAGCTCGCAGACTACAAGATCCATTAGCCGAACTGGTAAAAATTGATCCAAAATCAATTGGTGTTGGTCAGTATCAACATGATGTTAGCCAAACTCAGCTCGCTAAAAAACTGGATGCTGTTGTGGAAGATGGCGTAAATGCCGTTGGCGTAAATTTAAATACGGCTTCGATGATGCTGTTAGCTCGCATAGCGGGACTGAATAAAGTTATTGCACAAAATATTGTTAATTGGCGTAATGAAAATGGACAATTTTCTAATCGTAAACAGTTATTAAAAGTTTCACGCCTTGGGCCTAAAGCCTATGAACAATGCGCTGGATTTTTGCGTATTATGGATGGCGACAATCCACTTGATGCATCTGCTGTTCACCCCGAAGCTTATCCGGTTGTGGAACGCATTTTAGATAAAAATCATAAATCATTAAAAGAGATTTTAGGTGACTCGAAATATTTAAACTCACTCAAAGCAGTTGATTATGTTGATGACCATTTTGGTGTGCCAACCGTGACCGATATTATCAAAGAACTTGATAAACCCGGACGCGATCCACGGCCTGAATTTAAAACAGCTCAATTTGCCGATAATATCGAAACCATGGACGATTTGAAAGTGGGCATGGTCATGGAAGGTGCGGTAACAAATGTGACTAACTTTGGTGCATTTGTTGACATTGGTGTACATCAAGATGGGTTAGTGCATATATCAGCCTTATCTGATAAGTTTGTTGAAGATCCTCGAAGCGTGGTTAAAGCCGGTGATATTGTCAAAGTTAAAGTGATGGAAGTCGATATTGCGCGCAAACGTATTGCTTTATCGATGCGACTTGATGATCCAACAACGCCAAACTCTGAAGGTGCTAAATCAAGAATTAACAAATCAACCAGCACGGCTAAAAATACACAGTCAACGCCTATTACCAATAGTGCAATGGGTAATGCTTTTGCCGCAGCTTTTAAAAAGGGAAAATAGCGGCGTTAATATGTGTTCCATAAAACGAAAAGGAGGCTAACGCCTTCTTTTTGTTTAATGTTTATTTCATAACATTTTAATAAAATTACTAATAATAAATACAATGGTTAAAAATAAAATCAGTTAGGTTAACTTATTTAGCTTGTGTATTTTTCCATCCAATATTCATCTGAAAGCCATTAAATAATGATAAATCAATATTTAGTTATTCCATATTACTCATATTATTATATACTATACACAATTGATTCAGTTATTTGTAGTCTTGCACAATTAGTTATCTGTAATTAATCAAATGGTTAGTGTAATTAAACTGTTTTAACCTGATCTACTATATAGCACTCCTTAATTTAATATTCTTAAAAAGAATAGTTAACAATACTAGAATATTGCACTGTTTTTTAGAACGATATAGTCCATTGTTACCAATTTATTCAATAAAATAGACCTTTACATGGATGCAATTAACAACTTTCGAATAGTTTTTAGCGTGTATGCTGTTTTTTTATAAATTTAAAATGTAATCGGTAACAATTTTATCAACGTTTTGATAAATTTGTCGTTCACTAAAACTTCAAATCAATAACTTTGTTTCAACTTATAGACAAGCTTATGGGTAGAGGAATTAGCATGAATAGTGATATGTTTGTTTTCAAAAAACTTTATTTGATGCAATTTATATTGAATATTGCCGTTATTGCTATTTTTGGGCTTTTTTGTCGCATTGCTTTAGCAGGATTATCTGTTTCTACAACCACTGTGGAATATATTCACGGTAATCCACCAGATATTCTTGAAACTGCTGACACCAAAGTCTTAAACGGAATTCAATTCAAATTAAACATTGATGGTCTTGATCCGGCAATTGTTTCGCCGGGGCCTGCCAGTAAGATTTCTGTTGCCTACAATACTTCACCTAGTCTGTATTCATTTGCTGTTGATACTTCAAGTTTAAATGAAAGTGATATCAATGATGTGGATGGTGATAAATTAGCTACTAGCGATAGTTTTATCATTCAATCGATTAATGCTGAATGGCGAGACCAGAACAATAATGTTATTCCTTCTGATTCTACAGCATTTTTGGGTAGTGATGTGTGTAATTCATCTACGGCTAATGCAAAATCATCGGTAAAAGTGACGATTCAATTTATTGCTAAAACTCAGTACGGTGAGCCTGATACTTCAGAACCAAGAGAAGTATCAAAAACATTTGAAGTAAGTGCTGATGACGGTATCTGTTTTATCAGACCCGGTGTACTGGCTTTGATTACTCATAATGGTTGGGATGAAGGTGGGAACTATGCGCCTTATGGTGCTGATACAATAGATGTTAATCCTTCTTATAACAGCGATCAATTTACTATTCATCAAGGCTTTAAGGCCACAGCAAAAGATCAAAATGGTAATTATTTCCCAACTTATGCTTTTCCGGAAGCTCGTTTCAGAATTGTACCTGTCAATCCAATATCTGATTATAGTTACACCTTGGTCAAAAATCCAAATAATTCATTAGTTAATACTGCTCGTGATTCAAATGCTGATTCTAAAAGTGAATTTAAATTTACTGACAATGTACCTGGTCAAGGTGATAAATTTGTCATATTAGTGACGAATAATCGAACGCTAGCACAGTTTTATTATACTTTTTCTATAAAACATTGGTTATATTTCTTAAATAACCTTCCGGGTAATTGGCAAAATTCAAATAGATTATGTCAAAACAATAATGATAGATTGCCAACACGAGCTGAGATTACAAACTCGTCTTTAGCTTACACGCCAACCACTAATGATAACTATTATGTAAAAGATAATGGGTACAAAAGAGCAATTGGTGAAGGATTAACACCAGAATGGGGTAAAGTTTACTTCTATGCACCTTTAGATATTATTGGTCGAGATATGTTAAATGGTTTGTCAAATTTGAAAAATTTCATCTATTATGATTTCTATTTCACCAGTGAACAATCATCAGTAAAAGATATATATGGAAATAATCGATACTACAGTGTAGGGATTGTAGAAGGTAACGTTATTGTTGAACCAGATATAGCATATACCTTATGTGTTAAATATTAGAGAATATATAAAATTATCTGCTTTTTCAAAAAGCGCAGTTAAAGTAATAAGATAATATCTTTAAATTTAATTTTGGGTTTCCACTAAATGAGCAGATTGAAAAACCTGCTCATTTTTATTGTAAAAATTTGACAATCATAAAGATAATGATCATTATATCGGTCTTTTAATTAACTCGTCACGATTCAGATATTCTGGCTATTTTCACATTAATCAAAACTATTTAATTATCATGATAAGTAAACAGTGGGCAAAATAATATTTTTCAGCCCAAATTGTTTTAACTCAGTAGCAAAATTTTCGACATGTTGTTTTGATGCTGGTTCCCATGTTTTGGCTATTCCTTGCACTCCATGGTGGTGAAAAGCATTGATTCTCACTCTGATACTCGGATCCAACGCCAATAAAAAGTGCGCGATTTGTTCTGCCTTATTTTGAAGATCCGTATGAGTTGGGATGATCAAGAATCTGACTTCATGTAATTTATGGATCTTGGAAAGATATTCTATTGTTTTTATGACTCGATGATTATCTCTGCCGGTTAACTTTTTGTGAACTTGGGTATCCCAAGCTTTAAGATCAATCATCGCACCATCCATGACATTCACTACTTTTTGCCAACCCGTTTGAGATAAATAACCATTGCTATCAATAAAACAGGTTAAATGTTTTAAGTCATCGGCATGTTTAATGGCATGAAACAGTTTTTCAATAAAAGGTAATTGAATGGTCGCTTCCCCGCCACTGAGCGTAATACCATTTAAAAAGGGAAGGTATTTGCGAATGATGTTTAATATATCCTCAACACTATATCGGTAAGTCATTGGTGTTGAGTGATATTGGCAAGTCTGAAGGCAAGTATCACATTGCTGGCAAGTTGATGTCTGCCAAATAACTTGATGATGACTAAACGTTAACGCCTGATGTGGACATGTGGCGACACAGTCACCACAATCCTGACATAGTGAAATGGTATAAGGATTGTGGCAATTTAAGCATTTAAAATTACAGCCTTGTAAAAATATAACTAATCGATTTCCAGGCCCATCAACGCAAGAAAAGGGTAAAAGTTTATTAACGATTGCCCATGACTTGTTCATGACTGATCACCCGTGGTGTACGGCATAAATAGCTATTATTAACAGTATCTTGTGCGGCTTCACTACCTAAAAATGTGGTATTAATCCGTGAACCTTCTTCTTTATATTTTTTGATATCTGATAATCTCACCATGTAGCCCGTTACTCGTACCAGATCATTACCACTAATATTGGCGGTAAACTCTCGGAAGCCAAATTGAAATGCCGCTTTACAAATTTGCAGTAAAGCGGAAGGATTATTTTTAATGGTTTCATCAATCGTTAAAATATCACTAATGCCTGATGTATAATAATGGTGATGTTTAAACAGTGCCATAATATGGGTAACAGGATCCGGCTCGTGACCATAAGGAATTCGTAAGCCCGGTGTAGTGCCTCTATCCGTACTGATGCCAGATTGAGCATGTAACATAGCTTTACCTTGCCAAGCATGGTTAATTTTATGATGATTAATAAAGTCGGCTAATTGTTTAGAAATGGTGGTAGCCAGTTCATTAGCATCTTCATCGACACCATAGCGACCCGCTAAGTTCGATTTTTCTTGTAGTATATTAATCGCTTCAGCCATAGCATAAATACCAAACATGGGTGCAAATCGGTTGGCATCAATTAATCCTTCTTTTACTAAAAAACTATTTTGAAAGAAGTTTGACTTTTCGTACAAAAAGGCTGAACGGGCTTTGATTAAATTTAATTGTAGTTGGCAGTAATAGGGTAGCGTATTTTGCAGAAAATCATCAATATGTTGGCTGCGTTTTGCCACTTCTTTTAAGTTGATTCTTGAGAGGGTACTGCCACCGCCAGCGATAGGTAAGGAGTTATAACAGCTGACAACGCCATAGCCTTTTTCATCAAAATCTTTTTGAATCATCTGATTATTGGCGATATGAGGTTTAGCCGTTTCGCAAATATTGCCTATTGCAACGGATAGTAACGCTTCAGGTGTGATGTTTTCATCATAGATAAAGGTTAAATTTGGTGCAACTTGTTTGAGTTCTTTGTCCACACGTAAAATCAGACGACAAATAATATTATCAGTTGGTCCAATGTTGGCATGCATAAAAGCATCAGGTAAATTACGATCTAACATTATCCAAAAATGTCTTAATCGTTGATAAAGTTCATCTTCAGTGAGATCCCCAACATAGGGTAACAATATTTGATCTAAACAACCCAGATAAACAGGCATGCCGGTAACGGATGGTACATGATGATAAGCAATAGTCAGCATATTTAAGGCATCATCAAACGTTTTGGCGGGGTCAAGTTCTAACCACTCAGAGCCTTGTTTAAGAAATTTAGCATAATCAGGTAATACATATCGAGGCTTATAAGGCGCATGACCCTCAAACATATCACAAATAACATTTTCGTCTAACGCTTTTCGGGTTTCATTATCAAGCTCAACATAAGGCAGATTATTTTCTGCCGCTAATGCCAATAAGTTGGCTTTCTGTTTGGGTGATAAATTAGGATCGGTGACGATTTGATAACAACTGCTTTGGAACTCTGTCATGTGCATATTAACCTCGATACTAAAAAGCAAATTTATTTAATTTAAATGGTGAACCTAATGATTATTTTTCGATAATCATGCGTATTGGTTCATAATCAGCAGCATTAATTGGCGAATGAGTTTCAAAATACTGTTTTACAACATCCGCATCACGATAACCAGTATCCACATAAGTAGGTAATGTGTTGATTATCGGATAGCCGTCTCCGCCCATCGCTAAAAAATCCAATGTCACCAGACGATACTTCTTTTGTAAGTCAATGGGTTGTTGATTGATTTTGACATTTTCAATATTTTCACCTGAGCGCGTTAAGATAATATTTCTTAGATGAGTAAAGCCACCTGATCCTTGCTTTTTGCTCAATGCAACGTTAAGGTAGTCAATCAATTCACGTCCGGTTAACTCGACATAAACCACACTATTGCCAAAAGGTTCAACTTTAAGAATATCTCGATAAGCAATATCGCCTTCAATCAATGAATCTCGAATCATCCCACCCGATAAGATACCCAAGTCTGCACCTGTCTTTTCAATAAAAGCACTGAGTAATAATTGTCCTAAATTACTTTGCTGATATCGGACAATATGGCGATCGCCTTCAAGTCGACCGACCAATTCGCCGCTTTTAATTGACAGTTTTTTTCTGCCTTGTTCTTGATAAGGTTGCAATATTTGCAATAGTTGTGGATCTTGAGGGATCTCAGTGGTGTAAAACTCAAGGCGTTTAGTGTCGTTGCCATTATCCACTTCTTTTTTAAGGTTAATAGGAATTAATTGATAATTTTTAAGTGTCAATTTTCCATTTAGAAATTCAAAATCTGCTCTACCTACGTATTTTCCCCATTCGTGAGCCTGTACTATCCAAGTCCCATTTTGTTGATCAGGTGCGCAGGGTGTACCAGGAACATATTCAGTGACTCGTTTATTTGCACTTGCCATACAAACCGGATTTTGAGAATGTCCGCCTACAATCATATTTAATTCGCCCGATTTTAAGCCTCGGGCTAATTCTACATCACCCGGCGCCATTGAACCGTGTTCACCATTTTCGTAGTGTCCCATATGGGTCACGGCGATAATCATATCTGGGTGTTCGTTTTGTTGAATTTGAGCAATCACTTTTTGTGCTTCAGGTAATGTTTGGCGAAACTCAACACCTTGCGTATTCATGGGTGAAGCGAGATAAATGGTATCATCAGTGGTAAGACCAAAAACGGCAACTCGGATACCATTTAAGTCAAACATTTTATAGGCATCAAAGACACGATTATCCGTGCCTTTGAAGTAAGTATTAGCAGACAAAAAAGGAAAATGTGCCAATTGTTGCTGTTCACGAATGATAGATAACGGATGATCAAATTCATGATTACCAACAGCCATAGCATCATAGCCTATTTCGTTCATGCCAATAAAATCCGGTTTAGCTTGAAGTACATCAGATTCGGGCACACCTGTATTAATATCACCACCTGACAAAAGTAATAATGTTCCACCTTTGGCGGTAACTTCTCTTCTGATGTCATCTACCACCGTTTTTTGAGCGGCAAGCCCATATTCACCAATTTCATTTTGCCAAAAACGACCATGATGATCGTTTGTATGTAAAATGGTGAATTGATAGGGTTGATTCTCTTTCCAAGAATGGGCTATTGGCTGTTGCGTTATAGCATCTGCTATTGAATTGGCCGAAAATAGTCCCAAAGCAAGGACTAGTGATAGTTTTTTAGTTATATTTAAATAATACATGGTGTCTCCTAATTCCTTATAGACAATCACTACTCCGTAATGACCTTATAAATTAATGTTGGCACGTGCGCATTATCACTAATAGTGATATTGTCATACAGTTTTTGTTTGATCGCATCTAGTTTGTCAGTGCTAGCGTGGATGGTAAGTAAAGCTTCGCCTTGTTCCACTTTATCGCCGACTTTTTTATGTAACACAATACCTACCGCAGGATCGATGATATCGTCCTTCGTTGCACGTCCTGCACCTAATTGCATCGCTGCGATTCCGATTTGATCGGCAACAATACGAGAAACATAACCCGATTTAAGTGCTGGTAAGGCGATTTGGTAAGGGGCACTTGCTAATTTTTCAGGGTGATCAACCACTGAGCTATCACCACCTTGCGCTTCAATTAAGGTTTTGAATTTTTCAATCGCTTTGCCATTGTTTATTGCCTCTTGAAGTTTTACTCGTGCTTCATCAAGCGTTTTCGCTTTATTCGCTAACACTACCATTTGGCTGCCCAATGTCAGTACTAATTCTGTTAAATCTGAAGGACCTTGACCTTTTAAGGTATCAATGGCTTCCTTTACTTCTAGCGCATTACCAATTGCAAATCCAAGCGGTTGTGACATATCCGAAATTATCGCCATGGTTCTTCGTCCAATTTGATTGCCGATCTTGACCATTTCATAAGCTAATTTTTCTGAATCTGCCATTTCTCGCATCAGTGCGCCATCACCGGTTTTCACATCTAAAACAATTGCATCGGCACCTGCAGCTAACTTTTTGCTCATAATCGAACTAGCAATAAGTGGAATTGAATTGACCGTACCGGTAACATCACGAAGTGAATAAAGTTTTTTATCAGCAGGCGTTAAATTACCCGATTGTCCAATAACTGACACACCTTTTTGATTGACTTGATCAATAAATTCTTGCTTATCTAATTCCATTTTAAATCCAGGGATTGACTCAAATTTGTCATTGGTACCCCCTGTGTAACCAAGTCCTCGCCCGGACATTTTAGCAACCGGTACACCAACGGCTGCCACTAATGGGGCAAGCACAAGGGTAGTGGTATCGCCAACGCCACCTGTGGAATGTTTATCAACTTTGATACCTTGAATTGAAGAGAGATCGACAGTATCACCCGAATGCATCATCGCTGTGGTTAAATCAGCACACTCTTTTGACGTCATGCCTTGATAGTAGATAGCCATTAATAGAGCACTCACTTGATAATCAGGGATTGTGCCATTGGTATAATTGGTAATAAAAAATTGGATTTCTTCAGTTGTTAGTGGATGACCATCACGTTTTTTTTCAATAATATCTACAAATCTCATTAATCTTCTCTCTTAATGTCAATATATTAGGTTAATATTACCTTGGTCTGTTTATTTGATGTTAAACGACGTTTAAATCAGTCAACATTTTTGCGCATAAATTGTATAATTTAATACGACATGACATTGTCATTTTTACTCATTTTTAGTGATAATTTTTTATTATAAGAATGTTTCTAGTCTAAATCACTGGGTGAAAATGACCAAGGTAATAGCTCACCAACGGTTGTTTCTTGTATTTTTCCTTGCATATTTGTCAAAATTACGGGCATATCTTTAGCGCAAAATTCGCTTACTACTTGGCGACAGGCTCCACAGGGTGAAATAGGTTCGTGGGTATCGCCAATGACAACTAATTTTTTAAATTTGCGTTTGCCTTCTGAAACGGCTTTGAAAATAGCGGTTCGTTCGGCACAGTTAGCCAATCCGTACGATGCATTTTCAACATTGCAACCTAAAATGACCTCGTCATCTTCAGTAATGAGTACTGCACCAACTTGAAATTTAGAATAAGGTACGTAAGCGTTAGAACGTGCGGTTTTAGCCAGTTCGATTAGTTTTTCAATTTTCATCATGATAATCCTGTTAGTTATACCTTGTTCTATTGATGTTTAGATTGCACATTCATCGGTGATTGTAAATCCAGACGATAAACCCCAAATCCTAGATTATCTTTTTCAATATAGCTTGCTGGATATAACGAATGTTTTTCGATAACTGCTTTGGCTTCTTCAGTTGGCGATGATTCAAAACGAATATCTAATTTGGTATTACTGGTTATCGGGGCAATTTGCCAGTTATTATCGACTGCCACCTTTACCTCCCCATTTTTATGGGTGGTGTTAGTGATATAAGCCGATAAAATCACTCTTAAATCATCGGGTGAATTAAATTTAACATTTTTGCTTCCCGTTCCCGGAAACGCACCGGTATAAGCCCGATAATTATTTGTTGCTATCAAGAAGGTTTGATTAGGATCAATTGGTTTTTGTTGATAGGTTAAATTTTTAATTCGTTCAGACTGCGCATTGATTAGTTGGCAATTGCCATCGTAGCGAGCAGGCTGAGTAATATCAATTTGGTAATTTACGCCATCAATCGTATCGAAATTATACGTTCTGAAATGATCCCAATCTATTAAGTACTGCGGTGTCGTGACTTTCGTATCAATTTGATTATATACCCCTGCCGAACATTCAAGCCACTCTTTGACCTCTTTGCCGGTCACTTGGACGACTGATAACAGGTTAGGGTATAAGTAGATATCCGCTGCATTTCTAAATGTAAGATCGCCTTTTTTTACATCAACAAAAGCAGTTGGATCGTTTTTTCTACCACCAGCCTTGAACGGGGCAATAGCCGATAAAACCGGTAAACCATCAAGATCTGGGTCACCTTGAATAAATTGTTTTACATATGCTATTTGCGCATCACTTATAATTTGTAATGCCGTGGTATCTTGAACTAAAGCCAAATAACTGGTGATATCACTATCAATTTTCCCAATCGGTTTTCCGACAAATTCACGTGTACCTTGGTGATCTTCTTTTAGTACGTGAGTAATATGTTGATCGGCATCAACCAGTGCTTTTTTGGTTTTCACGTCATAAATTGGGCGAGCTTGAGATTTACCTGAAGTCACTTGCCAATTTGAATTGTCACCATTTAGGACTAAATCAACAACGCCCAAATGGCTTCCCCATTGTCCGGGCATAACGGCAGGAACATGATTTATATTGCCGGTTTCAATATTAGTATTCGGTAATGATTTAAAATCGTCGCTTGGAAACACGCCATGTGAATGACCAAACATAATCGCATTAATACCCTCTACTTGACTTAAATAATATACCGAGTTTTCGGCTAATGCTTTATAAGGTTCAGCAGAAACACCCGAATGCGGAATGGCGATAATGATATTAGCCCCTTCTTTTTTCATTTGTGGAACTAACTGTTTGGCTGTTTCTGTGATGTCTTTAACTTCGACTTTTCCATCCAAATTTAATTTATCCCATTGCATAATTTGAGGTGGAACAAATCCTATATAACCAATTTTAATAGTGTGTTGATTACCTTCTCGATCAATAACCGGCGTGTCGACAATAATATATTGTTTAAAAAAGGGCTGCCCGGTCGTTGCATCATAGACATTGGCATTAATATAAGGAAATTTAGCACCGGCAAGGCTTTTTTGCAGGAAGTCTAAACCAAAGTTAAACTCGTGATTACCTATGTTACCAACGGTATAATTTAACGTGTTCATGGCTTTATAGACAGGGTGGGTCTCACCATTTTTAAGCCCTTTATTGACAGTATAATCTGCCATAGGACTTCCTTGAATTAGATCGCCATTATCAACCAGTACACTGTTTTTGACTTCATTGCGAGCTTGATGAATTAAATTGGCGGTTTTAGCGAATCCAAAGGTATCGACAGATTGATCTTTAAAATAGTCAAAATTCATCATATTGCCATGCAGATCGGTTGTTTCGATAATTCTTAAATCTACTGTTGCTGCATGGAGCGTGCCAGAAATCAATAGGGTTAATAAGGTGAAAATGAATTTATTTTTTAACATATGGATCTCCTATTTATTTCCGGTAATGCTATTTTTCATCCGTTTTAATAATAAATGTTGGTAATGAATAAATCGTTTAATAATGGCTGGGTGATAATTATTTTCATTGATTGCTGTTTGTAATGATAGCTGATCATCGGTGGTGAAACAGGATAGTACATAATCCGTCAACCGTGCTTTTTGCAAATCTTCAACAAACGCCGCATCAATTCCACACAGTGTAATATCGAGCAATTCTAAACGAGTAAAGTGAAAGATAGATTGGGCTAAACAATATTCTTTTTCGATGTCAGTACCAAAAATGCCTGCGTCATCGGTATTTAAGGTAATTCGTACACCCTGATCATAAAGCTGTCTTACTGGGTGATGATGGATATCCCCATGTAACTCATTGACTAAAATGCGGTTACTGGTTAACGCAACTTCTAATGTTATGTTGCGTCGAACTAATTCGTTGATTAATTCCTGATCTTCAATCGCTCGAATGCCATGCCCAATCCTATCTGCACCATGTTTAAGGGCTTGAATAATGCTTGCTGCGGGTTCTATTTCGCCAGCATGATAAGATTTTTTTAAATTGAGTTTTTGGGCTAATTGGTGTGAGGTTTGAAAATCATCGAAGTGACCGGCTTTTTCATTACCGGCAATATTAAAACCGGTAATAAATGGGTGAGGGTTTTTTTCAATAAATAATAGGGTATCATGTACTGTTTTCGCCCCTAAGTGCCTAACACCAATCACATGATATCTTACGGTAATATTAAATTCTTTTTGTACGTCAGTTATGGCGGCATCCATTTGCTGTAAGGTTTGATGAAATCGCTCTTCATCCCAGATTATTTCACCCTGTTCTTCTGTTGCGCAAATGTGATAAGGAGAAAGAAAGAGTTCGCAATAGATTAGCCCCTGTTTGGCATTTCGATAAAGAAAATCATAAGTAATAAGGTAATAATCTTCGGGGGTTTTTACAAAATTTGAGACAGTATCATAGGTTTGAATAAACTGAACAAAATCAGTTTCATCATAACGATATCGCCCATTTTTATATTCGTTAGCATCATATTCACCCGATTGATAGCATAACGAAGATGGGAAGGTAATATGATTTTTATCAGCTAACTTTTTAGCCATAAAAGGGGTAATACTACCTTCAACATGTTCATGTAATATCACTTTAGGAAGCAATGGTTTATTCATTTGATAAGTTATCTTTTTAATATGCTTTCTCGGCTCCCACTATTAGGTCGTTTAACACAAATAGTGATAGATTAATGGCATTTTAGCTTTGCTAATTGCGTTGTTATCTATTTTACCTTGATCAGGTATCTTATTTCCATACTTTTTGTGTGACCAATTTTTATTTTGTGAGATAGGTATCGTTTTATTTTAAACAGTATCACCCTGATTAATCATATCATCTCAAGGTTAAAAAGGATAATTTTAAACGCTAGCTTAATCAATATGCTTGTTTTTGATTCAAACAGAAGGACAATGATCATTATCCTTCTGTGATTGAATGATACTTCTTAATAACAATTAATTAACGGCCTCGGCTGTTTTTTGTTCATTGGTGTCATTTTTAAATATGACCATAAATATGACAGCCAGCACCAGCGCATAGCCAGCAAAAATGAGCCATACGGTATGCCAATCTGTGATCTGTTTTTCATCAATGATTTGCGTATAGTGTTCGGCGACAATTCCGCTAATCACCGAACCTAAATAAGCACCAATACCATTAGTCATTATCATAAATAGACCTTGAGCACTGTTACGTATACTTGGCGATACCGATTTTTCGACATACATGGAGCCAGAAATATTATAGAAATCAAATGCACAACCATAAACTATCATCGAAAGTAACAGTAATACAAAGCCAATTGGTGATGGGTCGCCATAGGCAAAAAGACCAAAACGCGCAACCCAAGCTAGAATACTAATCAACATTACATATTTGATGCCTAATCTTTTCATAAAGAAAGGTACAAATAAGATAAATATGACTTCCGATATTTGTGAAATCGACAATAAGACTGACGGGTATTTCACAACTAAACTCGTTTCATAGATCGGAATGTTTCTAAAGTCTCGTAGGAATTGGTCACCAAAAGTATTGGTAATTTGTAAAATTCCACCTAATAAGACCGCAAACAGGAAGAATATTGCCATTCTTGGTTGCTTAAATAAGACAAGTGCATCTAATCCTAACGAACTGATAAGTGATTTTTCTTTGATTGCATTTTTTGATGTCGGAATCAAAGGGAGTGTTAACGACACCAGACATAATACGACTGAACCGGCTGCCGCTGTGTATAGTTGCATGTTACTAAGATCAAATTTTAAAAAGCTAACTAACCACATGGCAACAATAAAGCCAATTGTGCCAAATATTCGAATGCCGGGAAATTCAGCGATGACATCAAGCCCTTTAGATTCGATACATGAATAAGCTATTGAGTTTGATATCGCAATGGTAGGCATGAAAGCTAAACAATGAATAAGCATGACAATCATCATCATAGAGGGTGAAGTAATTAATGCAGCAATGCATAATGTAATTGCACCAATTAAATGACAAAGCATGTATAAGCGATTAGCAGGGATCCATCTATCTGCAACTACACCTAATAAACCTGGCATAAATAGCGATGCTAACCCCATTGAACCATACACTAATCCAATATCTGTTCTTGAAAAGGATAAAACATCATTCATGTAAGAACCGAAGGTGATTAACCAACATCCCCAAATAAAAAATTGCATAAAAAATATAACTTTTAGTTGTAACTTAGTATTCATTTCAATTCCTTATTCAATGCGATCTTTTTCATAACTTCTTACCTAAAATATAATCAATAAATTGATTGCAACTTCAACCTGTTGTACAGCGATATTGCGTGAAACCGAAAAAATTTTTTTTGACTGAACACTTTTGATGATGTAGTTCAGCCATTAACAATTTTGAGTGATTAAAAAAAATGGCAGTCATTCTGCCATTTTAGTTTTGGTTTAATAAAACCGATTCTAACGCAACGGTGATCATTTCTTTAAAACCAAGTTGACGCTGTTCAGCTGTCATGGCTTCGCCTTTACGTATATGATCAGATACCGTACAAATAGCTAATGCTTTGGCACCATATTCCGCGGCAACCCCATAAATTCCTGCTGCTTCCATTTCAACCCCTAAAATGTTGTATTTTTCCATTACATCAAACAGTTCGGGTTCAACACTATAAAAAAGATCAGCTGAAAAGAGGTTACCCACTTTTACATTAACACCTAAATTTTTAGCTGCATTTACCGCATGGCAAGTTAGATCAAAATCGGCAATAGCTGCAAAATCATGATCCTTAAAACGAATACGATTAACTTTAGAATCCGTGCAAGCACCCATACCAATAATCACATCGCCAATGTTTACATTTGGGCTAATCGCACCACATGAACCGACACGAATGATATTTTTTACACCATAAAATTTTATTAATTCTGTTGTATAGATAGAACAAGATGGAATGCCCATTCCATGCCCCATAACAGAAACTTTTTGACCTTTATAATAGCCAGTAAAACCTAACATCGCTCTTACATTGGTCACTTCTTGTGCATTTTCTAAAAAGGTTTCTGCAATAAATTTTGCTCGTAATGGATCGCCTGGCATTAAGACAGTTTCTGCAAAAGCATTTTCAATTGCGTTAATGTGTGGGGTAGACATTAATTTCTCCTGAAAGTTTTTGAAAAATAAATTTCTGTTACCTATTTTTTGATAAAAGATTGCCCATATTCCATTGGTGATAAATCAAAATAATCGGCAACACTTTGACCGATATCAGCAAAGGTTTTACGATGCCCTAAGGAACCAACAGGAACACTATCACCGTAAACGATGACTGGAATATGTTCACGAGTATGATCTGTGCCAGCCCAAGTTGGATCGCATCCATGATCAGCACTGATAATCAGTAGATCACCCGGTTCGATAAGATCTAACATTTCGGGTAAGCGAGAATCAAAATATTCTAGCGCAGCAGCGTAACCGGCAACATCACGTCGATGACCATAAGACGAGTCAAAATCAACAAAGTTAGTAAATACAATCGTATTATCTTTGGCTTGTTTTATCTCTTCAATTGATGCATTGAAAAGGGCTTCAATACCGGTTGCTTTAACTTTTTTTGTAATACCAACATGTGCATAAATATCGGCTATTTTACCGATTGATACGACAGTGCCTTGTTTTTCATCAACCAGTTTTTTTATCATGGTTGGGGCAGGTGGTTCAACGGCTAAATCGTGGCGGTTACCAGTACGGACAAATTCACCCGCTTTTTTACCGATAAATGGTCTGGCAATCACACGCCCAATGTTATAATTGCCTTTATTCAGTTCATCACGCGCGATTTCGCAGATTTCATATAATCTATCTAAGCCGAATGTTTCTTCATGACACGCTATCTGAAAAACTGAGTCGGCTGAAGTATAAAATATCGGTTTGCCACTTGTCATATGTTCTTCACCTAGCTCATCTAGAATAATAGTTCCTGATGAATGGCAGTTACCTAAATAACCAGATAGGTTGGCGCGCTTTACAATTTTATCTAATAATTCTTGAGGAAAACTATTGGTGGTGTTGGAAAAGTAGCCCCAATCAAAAAGTACAGGAACGCCAGCTATTTCCCAATGTCCTGATGGTGTATCTTTACCCGAAGAAATTTCACTAGCATAGCCATAAGAACCGATTATTTCACCTTCTGTGTGCATTCCTTGGGGATAATAACCGGTCGATTCGTAGGCTGCTTCGATTAAGCCTAGCTTAGCTAAATTAGGTAATTTTAATGGACCTTGGCGTCCTTTATCGGCTTGACCTAATGCACAGGCTTCGGCAATATGACCTAATGTATTCGATCCTTCATCTCCATATTTTTTTGCATCTTCGGCTCCACCAATTCCAAAGGAATCGAGGATCATAATAAAAACTCTTTTCATAATTTCCTCTAAATCTCAAATATCACTAAGCTTGGCAACCATGTTATGAAATAACGATTGCTAATATTGTGATCTAGCACACATTTGCTTACTTTATTAAAGTCAATTGTGTAACAAAAAATTTTTTTTAACGATTAAAACTATTTTTTGAGCCCTTTATAATAAAAGGTTTTCAGGTTAGTTATAATACATGATAAAAAAAAACAGAAAAGATTTAAGCATCGTTTTAGCTGATTATTTGATTAATATTAACGGATTTTGTAAAAAATATTATGACATATTCGCTAATAGAGCGATTAAATAATGTTTTGTTAAGCAATTTGCAGAAAATTATTATTGAAGAAATTAAATGATAAATTTAATTATGATGAATCAAATCTCAAAGGTGTTGTGTTAAAATGAACTATTTAATATCTCAATTATTTAACAAGATGTTAACTAATTCACATTATATTAGCATAGCCCATTTAAGGAATGACGTTATATAAAATCCTGAAAGCTAACTTTAGACATTAACACAAAATAAATACCAATTTAATTAATACACGTTAGTTTGCCCATTTAGGATGAAGTTAATTATAAAAAAAAGGTAGTGAATAATGAATCAAAAAATCCCGAATACTTTTGGTCTTGAAGTTTTTGCTAAACATGTCATCACGGTATCGAGCGTTTTGGAACTACAAAATGTTTGGAATGATAATGTTAATCAACCGATTATGATTATAGGCGAGGGGAGTAATACCCTTTTTACTTGTGATTTTGAAGGCACAATTATCGTTAACCGCATTAAAGGTATTACCATAACTGAAACGGAAAACGAATGGTTGTTAAAAATAGGCGCAGGAGAAAACTGGCATGATATCGTTACAAAAACGATCACACAAAATATTGCCGGTCTAGAAAATTTAGCACTTATACCGGGCTGTATCGGCTCTGCACCAATTCAAAATATCGGTGCTTATGGTGTTGAATTTCAAAAAGTTGCTGACTATGTTGAATTGCTTGAACTTGCAACCGGTAATATTATCACCGTGACTGACGGGCAATACGGATACCGTGAAAGCATTTTTAAACAACACTATTCTCAAGGATATGCGGTAATTTATGTCGGTATAAAATTAGCTAAACAGTGGCAGCCAGTACTCACTTATGGTGAATTAAAAAACTTTGATGCTAAAACTGTCACGCCTAAAATGATTTTTGATAAAGTGTGTGAAATTCGTCGCAGTAAATTACCTGATCCTAACTTACTTGGTAATGGTGGCAGTTTTTTTAAAAATCCAGTGGTGGATAAAGTTATTGCTGACAAACTACTTGAAATCTACCCGGCAATGCCAATATATCCACAATCAAACAATCAAGTTAAATTAGCCGCTGGTTGGTTAATTGATCAGTGTGGCTT
Source organism: Gilliamella sp. CG16 (assembly GCF_046635785.1). Lineage (NCBI taxonomy): Bacteria > Pseudomonadati > Pseudomonadota > Gammaproteobacteria > Orbales > Orbaceae > Gilliamella > Gilliamella sp. CG16. Next base: position 10,317 of record NZ_JBIDFL010000001.1, on the reverse strand, counting down.
AAAAGGCTGTCAGATTGGTGATGCTGCTGTTCATCAACAACAAGCATTGGTTTTAGTTAATATCAATAAGGCAACGGCACAAGATGTAGTTGATTTAGCACGTCATGTTAGAAACGCCGTTTTAAATAAATTTTCAATACGTCTATCACCTGAAATCCGCTTTATCGGTGCAACAGGCGAAATTGATGTAGATAATTTTTTATAATCATTTTGAACTATGAAACACTCTTATTCATTTCCGATTTTATTAACAAGTTTACTCTTTGTTACGATCGCTTTATCAGTATTAAATACCCAAGTACCACTGTGGTTAGAAAAAGACCAATTTTCGTTAGGGCAAATTGGTCTGGTAGGGTCAAGTTATTTTGCTGGTAACTTGCTTGGTACAATCATGGCAAACTGGTTAATTAGTCATTTTAATGCTCGTTATACTTATACCTATAGTTGTTTACTTTTCGCTATTGCCACCATTGGATTAAGTTTTTCAATGGATTTTTATAGTTGGGCAATATGGCGTTTTATGATAGGTATGGCTTGTGCGGTGACATGGGTTGTGATTGAAAGTTGCATTTTAGTCACCGGAACAGTACGTACACGAGGAAAAATGTTAGCGGTTTATTTAACAACTTACTATATTGGTACAGTATTAGGGCAAGCGTTGTTAAGATATTTTCCGCAAGAAGTACTCTATTTTGGACTGGTTATTACACTATTAATGGCATTGGCTATTTTATTTATTTTGCTTACTCACTATAAATTACCAAAAAGAAAGAAAAGCGGTTTAAATATTGTTCCAATGATTTTACATAAGCCTTCTCGTATAGGGCTTATCGGTTGTATGATTGCGGGCATGTTAATTGGTTCTTTATATTCATTATTACCTGTCTACTATTCACATTTAGGGTATAGCGATAGCCAAGTCGCTAATTGGATGATTTTACTTATTTTGTCTGGTGTTATTGCGCAACTTCCTGCTAATTGGTGTGCAGATAAATATGGCCGTCGAGTGGTGTTACTGATTGAATCTTTAATCATGTTAGTTGCTTGCTTATTATTGGTATTTAACTTATTTGATGTGTTTGCCATTATTTTATTAGGCACAACCATCTACACGATTTATCCAATATCCATGGCATGGGCTTGTTCTTGTGTACGAAAACAAGATATTGTATCAATGAATCAAGCAATGTTATTAACCAATACGTTAGGAAGTCTTATTGCGCCGGCGATCATTGCTTATGTCATGGATATAACCAATAACTCTTATTTATTCATCAGTTTTGCTATAATTTCACTTTATTTTATTATTTTATTAGTCTACAAGCGAGGAGCGAATGCGCAGTTATCAAAATCCCCTTAAATTAATTGAAATTCTAGCCGACGGAAATTTTCATTCCGGCGAAGAGCTAGCGTCTGATTTTGGTATTACGCGTGCCGGAATAAACAAATATATTAAAGTGCTCCGTGAATGGGGAATTGAATTATCCTCGATACAAGGTAAAGGCTATAGTTTAAAAATACCGATGGACTTATTTAATAAATCCAAGATAGATCAGTATTACCAAGCTGATAGTCGTGTTGAAATTTTACCAATTATCGACTCAACTAACCAATACATGCTAGATAAAATACCCGATTTAAAATCGGGAGATTGCTGTATAGCCGAATTTCAGTCAAAAGCACGAGGAAGACGAGGGCGTCAATGGTTTTCACCTTTTGGTACTAATCTCTATTTTTCAATGTATTGGCGATTAGAGCAAGGCATTGCAGCAGCAATGGGACTAAGTCTAGTTGTGGGTATTGTTGTTACGCAGGCTTTACGTGAATTATCGGGTCAAGATATTAAAGTAAAATGGCCTAATGATCTCTATCTAAATGACCAAAAATTAGCAGGTATCTTGGTCGAATTAGCCGGTAAAACTGGGGATTGTGCTCATGTTGTGATTGGTATCGGGGTTAATTTAAACATGACCAATCCCGACCCAAATATTGTCAATCAAAAATGGGCTAATTTAGGGAACATCAATCGTAATTTATTGGTTGCCAAAATTGCAAAAACATTACGGGAAAATTTAGAAAAATTTGAAAAAAATGGATTAGCATTTTTTATTGATGATTGGAATCATCTCGATAATTTTATCCATCGTCCTGTTAAATTACTCATTGGTGATGATGTGATTCGAGGTGTAGCAAAAGGTATAAATGATCAAGGTGCTTTACTGCTTGAACAAAATGGCAAAATCCAAGCATATATAGGTGGTGAAATCTCATTACGAAGTGATGAGTAACAAATTGTTCCCTGTATACACAGGGACAATAAATTCTTATAAAATTCAATAAATATCATGTTTATTAACTTTCCACTTTTTGGTAAAAATTCTGCAAAGTGAGTTAATGGCTGTACCCTGTTAGTTAACAAGTAGAATGTGACAAAGTCCAAAAAGCAAAACATTTCACTGCAATTCATTAAAATCCATTCCCAAAAGCGAGAAATGACCTTGTAACTAGAAATGGGTCGGTGCACGAATAAGTTACAAGAAGAATAGGCGCATTCAACTCCTTGTTAAATTTAATTAACTAACCGATTAATATAAATTAATGTGTTTAAAATATCTAAAACCCAACTGAATAAAAAAACAACAAAAAAGTTGGTAGAATTTTAAACTTTGCTATTTTAATTAATAAACAATAGGTTATAATTAGGGTGTTCCCTGTATACACAGGGATAAACCGGGAATAATTTATGTCAGCAAATTTTAAATTAGGTGTTCCCTGTATACACAGGGATAAACCGGACGAGTTGAATAAAAAACGGGAATCATTAATGTGTTCCCTGTATACACAGGGATAAACCGGTTTTATAACTGAGTGTTCCATTGATAAAAGAGTGTTCCCTGTATACACAGGGATAAACCGCCGTCGAGCGCTGGAGTAAACAACGCGTCGGGGTGTTCCCTGTATACACAGGGATAAACCAGAGGCACTCATTTCAATGATGGAGGGGTTAAAGTGTTCCCTGTATACACAGGGATAAACCGCGGCGCTAATTAGGGGTTTGAGGCTGTTAAAAGTGTTCCCTGTATACACAGGGATAAACCTAAATTTATTCAACCCAAATCGCCGCGCAACACGTGTTCCCTGTATACACAGGGATAAACCGTGGCTAAAAGAAAATCTAAGCGAGGCTCAGGCGGTGTTCCCTATATACACGTAGGGATAAACCGAATAGAATTAAACGCCGAAATTCTTAGATGTGCGTGTTCCCTATGCACATAGGGATAAATCGTTCTCTTCAAATAGGGCTATCTTTAAAATTATTGTGTTCCTTAAATACATAGGGATAGCCATTATTTTCAAAGATCTAAAAATTAACGCTTTGTTCAAACTCCTAATTATTTCTTCTGTTATAAAACTTCTAACTATTGTTATAACGTCAATCTGCGAATTAATGGTTATAACATTCGGCATAAAGCCGAATAAAACAAGAAGCTAAAGGTAAGATCAATATAAAGTCGTTCGTTAAAATCATCTACCGAAAAAGTAACATGTTATCTTATTCTCAAGAATTGCTCGGTGCGCAGTAAAAATTGAAAAAGAGTTTCCGCTAAAAAAACTCCATGATCGCAAGTAACTATATGATAATTATAAAATTACATTCCTAATGTGTATTAAACTAAATCGCCTAAAAAAACAACAAAAAATCGGTGGAATTTTACACCTCCCTATTTTAATTAATAAACAATAGGTTATAATTAGAGTGTTCCCTATATACATAGGGATAAACCGGTTTTAATGAAATGACCAATAGCTTACGTGAAGTGTTCCCTATATACATAGGGATAAACCGTACTGTTTATTTATACATAACAATGACCATATCGTGTTCCCTATATACATAGGGATAAACCGAAAAGCGGCCAGATCGCTATATTGGGCTGGGTGTGTTCCCTATATACATAGGGATAAACCGTTGTTAAAAGAATGCCTAACTGGAACATACGAGTGTTCCCTATATACATAGGGATAAACCGTCAGTGGGCACGGATATCAATTTATTACTAAAGTGTTCCCTATATACATAGGGATAAACCGCGTTTTTTAAGGGGCAGTACAAGAGTACATCAGTGTTCCCTATATACATAGGGATAAACCGGATTATCATCAATCGAATTATTTTCGGTTATTGTGTTCCCTATATACATAGGGATAAACCGTATCAACCAGATCATAACCAAATTCATAATTTGTGTTCCCTATATACATAGGGATAAACCTCCTGTGTTAAATAAAAAAAACGTCAAAATCATGTGTTCCCTATATACATAGGGATAAACCGACGATAGATTACCAGACAATCTGAGTTTTAAAGTGTTCCCTATATACATAGGGATAAACCGCGATTACAGGTAATTAAAAATGTTATTCGAGTGTGTTCCCTATACACATAGGGATAAACCGGTAGCAATCCTCTTTCAAATTCAATATGAGCAGTGACTGGAAGGGCTACTAAATAAACGTTGATTTAAAAGCATGAATTTCATACCATTATCCAAAAATCAAGGAGATAGTATGAAAAAAATTGTATTGTTTGGGATAATTGGTTTTATGTTGGTAGGGTGTTCATCGTCACCGGTGTCTAATGATGAAGCGGTAAACGTTCCTCAAAAGCGAATATACAACCAAAACATTTTTGAAAAAAAAGAAGATTCAGGAACAGTTATTATAAAAAGAGATAAAGGCTTTGTAAGTAGCGCATGTTCCGATTCTCTTTATGTTGATGGTGTTAAAATTGCTGATTTAAACCCATCTGAAAAAATCACAATTTATCCTCGGATTGGGAAGAGAGTTTTTAGCATGATAGCTAATAACATTTGTGGTGGTGGTCTGGTTGAGGTTGAAGGGGATGTTGAGAAAAACCAAGTTTTAACATATAGGATTGCTCATTCTTTAAATGGTGGATATGGTATTTATAGAACAGCGTTTTAAATGGACTAATCAACCATAGGAAAATGGTATAAAAAGTTATTCAAAAGGAGAAAGTAAATAAAACCCTTTAAGAGGGTTTTATTTAAAAATCTAGTAGCTCAGGCTTAATTTGTAGGGCCTCAGCAATTTTAATTCGCGTTGATTTCCTTAACTTTTGGATTTTTTAATATTGAGAATACGCCGATTGGCTGATGCCAATCCTATTCGCAACATCAACTTGGGATAAATTCAAATATTTACGCCATGCTTGAGCTGGTGAATAGTTATTATCAAAAACCATGTTTACCACCTCACTTGGTACGCCTGCTTCAGTGTCAATCTGCTTGGATTTTGATAACTCTAAATATTGAGTATACGGCATAACCACAAATTGAGGTTGCCCGAGTTCATTATTAATAAATTGTATATTAGTACGTGCGTTCATCGAGCTTTTTCTCCTCTTCAACAGAAACAATAAGGATAACACCATCAAAATTAAAAAACTCGATAATTTCCTACTCGCAATCTGTATTGATATTTATGATTAGTCAGCGCCTTTACATTAGCACAATTAGGCATATCAGCTAATGCTTCAGCTCTTGTCCCTGTAAAAAGCGAGTTACCTGTTGCTTTAGGAATACTTAGTCTATCTAACAAATGTCTATCAGAAAGTTCAAGATGTTCATATCCATTAATAATCTGATTATTTCCAGTATTATTTAAATCTAATTTTTTTAATTCAACCTCTACCGCTTCAATTTTATGATGTACTTTCGCTCTGACTTCAGTGCCAGTTATTTTGATGCGGGCGTATTTTAATAAGCGTAATGAACGGGTTAAGGGTTCGGCTAAGCCGCCAGCTATTATTCCTTCTAAGCTGTTTTTTAATCGTCCTTCTGCAAAACTATCGTCTGGCTTGGCTTGTAAGTATTCGCTTATTGGGTTAGCCAGTTCGGGAAATTCTTGTACTAAGTTTGACAGGCGTTCTTCATGAGGGCTAAATACCGTAAAATCTGTGACACTGCCTGCTATCATCCCTTTTACCCACGAGCCTACATTTTTCAAGGGTTTTATAAATTTGGTTGCCCTTACCGCCGGTATAAACCCGACAATAAATTGACTGACACCATGTGTTATCCCGCCTGAGATAGTCTGTGGTGGTGATACCTCAGGCATTTGTATAGGATTAGGTGCCTGACCAATCGGTTTATCACTGATAATTTCTGCATGCACTCGAGCAAAAAATAGCGGAGATACCGGATTAATTAAGGTGCTATCCCATAATAAATCGAGTGTACTTTGCCCTGCATCTCGTAACCCACCCAATATCTGTAAGGGGACATCTTGATACCAGGCTCGGTGCTGTGTTTGTCGGTCAAAGATGACATCCACTAATTTTATATAGGGCTAACGTTCATCATTAACTTTGAGCTGAATAAAATAATGATTAAGCTTGTGATAGAGATCAAAAAATAGATGAAAGTCCCCAATCTATTGATCGGGGAAAAAATTAAATTAATTTCTCATTGTTAAGCAATACAATGATATTTTCTTTTCCTAGCTCTGAGCGTAAAAGATCTGCTATTTCTGATGTATTCATTTCCGGAAAGGATTTATCATTTACCGATACCATAAAATATGATCTAGCACCTTCTAAACCAAATTCTTCAGCAATTAATAACTTACTTTCTAGAGAATATCTTTTCTGATTATCACTAATAAACTCTAATTGTTTTCGTTCTAAAATTGGTGAAGCCAAATAAATAATATATGATTTATCAAAAATATCTTTATAATCTGATTTAACCTTACTAATTTTTTTATTTAATAACTCTGCATCTAATGTTGTATAGCATGTTATATCTATTGCCATAATATTTATCTCACTTAATTCTAGTTATATTTCCTGATTTATCTATAACAATTATTTTATCCAATCCTTTAATCTCCCATTTAGAAAACTGTTCTTCAAGAGCATCTATCGTCACTTTAGAATCAGATATATTAATAACTACATTGTTTGTTTGCCCCTTAAGCACTTTATCTTCAACGCCAGCCCAAATATTCCTAACATTATTTGAACTTGGAGCATAGTTATCAAATATTTCACCATTAATTTTGTAATCTGGGTTTTTTATTCCTGATGTAATGGGATTCTGTTCCACATGATAACCATTCTTTGAAAGAATTTGAGCACTTTCATTTTCTCTTATAATTGAGCGTATATTTTCAGAAGTACTTGAAAGTGGTATTTCAGTTGGTTTGCCGGTTAAAGATCCTCTCTCTCCCTTTTCAACAAAATTATTCCAATTAATCTCATCTAATTCAATCTCTAACGCTTCAATTTTATAATGTACTTTCGTTCTGACTTCAGTGCCGGTTATTTTGATGCGGGCGTATTTTAATAAGCGTAGTGAACGGGTTAAGGATTCGGCTAAACCAACTAATAATAATGCTTCTAAATTAAAGCACTAAAAATTTGGTTGAATTTAGTATGGTCAATGATCACTTTCAAAGTAGATTAATAGTGAGCATTACAACTACTCCTTTAGATAATCACATACAATTTTGTGTGGTTTTTTATATTCTGCCGATTTATAAAGCACTAGTGACATTAACATTCATGATAATTTGTAATATTAGATTTTCTAACTAGATAGATTTAATTTTGATATACAAGTTTTTGGGGGCTTCAGGAAAATACTTAAACAAAGCAGGACAAAGCCAGCCTTCCATATCAAATTCTTTCGAGTAATACCAGTTACCAGCATTATCAGATCTTCGCCATTCTAAACAAAGATCGGTATCAGGGAAGTAATCTTTAGAAAAGATTAAAATAAATCCTTTTTCAGCATTTGGGATTGATTCAGTGGCTTTATCAATTAAAGTATCTGCGCCAGAAACAAAAGGCTCTTGTAACAAGCCTACCTTTTCATCATCAAAGACCCACATATCAAGATATTTATATGGTTTTATAATATTAATTGAGTTCATGTATTTTCCCTTAATGGAAACATTCGTAAAATATTCATTAGCGCGAAGAGAATTTTGGAGTTAGGAGTCCAAATTGGTAGCTTTTCGTGACCAATAATTAAAAAATTGGAGTCGTATTTCAAGTCATCATCAGAAATACCTTCTTTCCTAATATCAATTAACTTCTCTATACTATCTAATTTTAATTGATAGATACTATTATTATGATAACTAATATATGTTTTCAATAAATTTAATGAAAACTTATAATCTTCATTTATCATTTTATTATTAAACCTACGAATATTAATAAATTATCTACGCAATTTATTAATATTCGTTACAGCTAATTCCATTCTTCTTCGAGCTGAAATATTAGCCGAATGAATTTTTATTTTTGGAGGTTCAAAATTTTTCATAACTATAGCATTCTCTATCCACAAAAGAACATCATAACCAGTACCTCTTTTATCATCCCCTAAATCATGATCTAAACTAATTTCTTCTACAAAACCAGTTTTTAATAAATTTATCATTTCATCAGGCCAATATACTTGAATCCATCCATTTGGAGGCTTTCGAATATCATCTAAAAATATTTTCATAATTATTCAATAATTAGATAAAGAATCATAATATGCTATTAACTCTTCAAGCAATAAATCAAGTTCCGCACCATCTTTTCTGAAAAAACCATCTTTTAACTTGCCTCCTGATAAAACAACAGAATAGAAATTATCTTTACTCCGTTGACCATCCAACTTAATAATAACGGATGCTCCATCTTTTGCTATCGCTTCAATATTTTTCCAATAACACTCTAATTTAAAATTATTTTTCATATTTTAAAGCCCTCGATATATCTTCAATTTCTCTTAATTTTCCGGTTGCTACATCATCTATTACTTTTCGAATTTGTACAGGTGACAAATTCATATTATTCTTATTTACTAATTGTTCAACAACTGTTTGTGCAGTGCGTTTGTTACCATCATTAAATAAATGTCGCCCTGCAATATCCCTTATAGCTACAGCAATTTTGTCATAAAAATTTTCTCTATATGACATATTAGCAAGTATTGTCTCTATTTCACCTGTTAATGTATGACTTCCTCCATATGATTTATTTATGTTTGATATTTCTTCAATACTTAATTCCTTAAATGATGAAACGACAAAATCAGTTGCTTTTTCAGTATTATACCAATTCCCTTCTACTTCAACTGTTTCAATTTTATGATGTACCTTGGTTCTGACTTCAGTGCCAGTTATTTTGATGCGGGCGTATTTTAATAAGCGTAGTGAACGGGTTAAGGGTTCGGCTAAGCCGCCGGCTATTATTCCTTCTAAGCTGTTTTTTAATCGTCCTTCTGCAAAACTATCGTCTGGCTTGGCTTGTAAGTATTCGCTTATTGGGTTAGCCAGTTCGGGAAATTCTTGTACTAAGTTTGACAGGCGTTCTTCATGAGGGCTAAATACCGTAAAATCTGTGACACTACCTGCTATCATCCCTTTTACCCACGAGCCTACATTTTTCAAGGGTTTTATAAATTTGGTTGCCCTTACCGCCGGTATAAACCCGACAATAAATTGACTGACACCATGTGTTATCCCGCCTGAGATAGTCTGTGGTGGTGATACCTCAGGCATTTGTATAGGATTGGGCGCCTGACCAATCGGTTTATCACTGATAATTTCTGCATGGATTCGAGCAAAAAATAGCGGCGATATCGGATTAATTAAGGTGCTATCCCATAATAAATCGAGTGTACTTTGCCCCGCATCTCGTAAACCACCCAATATCTGTAAGGGGACATCTTGGTACCAGGCTCGGTGCTGTGTTTGGCGGTCAAAGATGACATCCACTAATTTTATATCCGGCTCAAGATTGACGTAAGCATGTCCACGACTATCAAGTTGACCCTGATAAATCATTCGTTGATTACTGTTATTAAATAACGTAAAAGAGTGATTCGGTAAGTTTTCGACACTGAATTCTATCCAGTTATCATCATCAAAGAAAAACAACTCCCGTTCCCGTATTTCTGCCGGGGTTAATTTACGTGGCGCTTTGTTGCTCGGTAGTCTTAAAAAATTAGTTTGAGGCGGTAATAATCCACAATCAAGTGTGAGCGGTTTTTCAATTAACAACGCCCGACCGGTTGTCAGGGCTTCTGTTAAGGCTTGCGTGACTTTGGCGTTATCATGACCATAGTGATTATTGCCATAATATAACCCCAAGTTTTCCAGTGTAGGGTAAAGCTGTTGACATTGTTCAGGATGTTGAACGCAATGAGCAATCGCTTCATCTTGTGCTGCGCTGTAATCGTAACGAACGGTGTTATAACCGGATGCTTGTAACTGTGTTTTGGGAAACTC